>QHBV01000001.1 GCA_003244035.1 Solirubrobacterales bacterium
GCTTACTGCACGTTCCGGGTTAGCGGCACGAGGTGCCCTTGATCTGTGCAGGCGGCAGACCAGTCCCGCGGGCGAGCTGGTCTGCTCGCTTGTGGAACAAGCTGGGGGCATACCGGACGCATTACTCTCATCTCGCGGCACAGCATGAGCGACGCTTGCGGAGTCTGGGTCATCGTGGCCGGGCGTGCCGGCGGGATCCGAGCTGGTGGACCCTGAGTCGGGGAGGGTCCGGGGGACGGGTGTACCACGACCGGTCGGTGATGCCGATTGCGACTGGTTGTGTTGGTGCTGCCGCAGCCGACCAGCCCTACGACGAGCAGCGGGGCTAAGCCGATCGACCCGGCCCGCCTCAAGGCATGGCAGGCACCGTGTGTGCGGCACCGGATTCTCAGGAGGGAAGGTGGATGCTGCCAACGATTGGTTGCACCTCGGACCACTCCGCGCCAGCGCTGAGAGCGACGGCTTCGCCTGGCCATTGGCCGCCGATTGGGTCGCAGGCACGAAGCGTCCGATCAAGCGGGTCATTCTCGCTGAGTTGTCGATCTGGCATTCGCCGTCCTTCCGTACGATAGTCGTATGGTGATTTACACCCCTACATCACCCAGAACCGACGATTCATTACAACTTTCGGAGGCTCCGTGGCTGATCGTAGGTAACTTAGGCCCTGGATCTTGCTCTGAGCAGGGCTTTCGGTCGTGAGATGCCCGCGGATGACGCTGGCAAGCCAGCGTGCTTATTCGGGGACAGGCACTTGCTGGGGTGCGCGCAGCTGCGTCTTGACCGGCGCTGAGCCTGGCTCGCACCCGCTGTTCGCTGGTGACGATCGCCCAGCAGAAGGCCGGCGAGCTGGCGGGCGACCGCGACGATCGTGCGGCGCTTGCCGCGAGCATCCGGCCGCTGGCGCAAACGGTGCGAGCGATTCGGTCCGGAGTACAGTGATCGAGCCCGCGTGGTCGCTGCGGCGTGCTTGACGGCAGCGACGGTGGCGGTCGCGGTCGTTTGGGAGCTGGCGGCGATCGCCAGCTGGCCGCTGTGAGCGATTCCACCTTCTAACGCTCGATAATCAGTGTTATGGACGCGTCAACGGCGGTCTGACCGTCCAGTCCGGCGGCGGGCTGGTGAGCAGCGGTTCGACCGTCAACGGCGGCCTGAGCTCCAAGGGAGCAACGTTCGTGCAGGTGTGTGTGGCAGCACGATCAACGGCCCGACCACGGTCCAGAACGGCACCAACGCGGTGATCATCGGCGACGACGGTGATGACGGCAGCCCGTCATGCGCCGCCAACAAGCTCAACGGGCCGGTCAGGCTCTCGGGCAACACCGCGCGGGTGGAGCTGGGCGCCAACGCGATCAACGGACCGGTGACCGTCAACTACAACAGCGGATCGGACTTCGACGCGCCGACCGCCGGCCCCGAGATCGAGGCCAACCACATCAACGGTCCGCTGGGCTGCACCGCCCAACCACCCACCGGCGACCAACGACGGCCACAAGAACACCGTCCATGGCCCCGAGACCGGGGAGTGCGCCGGCTTCTAGACCCAGAACCCGATCAAACCAAACAAGGGGGTCCTCGTCGTCCGCTCGGGCAAGGGCGACCTCTATCGGAGAACCGGATCGAAGCGGAGCTGGTGCGCGACCTCAAGCGCGTTCGCGGCAAGCAGGGCCTGCTGTTCGCGCTCGCCGAGGCCGCCATCGGGCATCCAGACGAGACCGTGCGCACGGCGCTGTTCCCGGTAGTCTCCGAGGCGACTTTGCGCCAGCTGGTCAAGGAGGCCAAGGCGAGCGAGCAGATCTTGCAGCAAGTGGGTGCGCAAGATGATCCGCGGGTCCGGCAACCACTACCGGCGCATGCTCCCGAGGCTGCTCGAGGCGCTTCAGTCCGCTGCTCCAACAGCGCCTCTCGGCCGGTCGTGGACTCGCTGACCTGCTTGGCTGCCACATCGACACCCCGGCCAGCAGCGCTTCTACCCGCCCGACGAGCATGTCCCGTCGTCCCGGACGACTGGCGCCAAGCCGTCCGTCGAAGAGCACGGGAAGGTGGAGCGGATCCCGTATGAGCTCCGCGTGCTACGCGCGCTGCGAGACGCTCTGCGCCGCCGAAAGATCTACGTCGCCGA
>QHBV01000002.1 GCA_003244035.1 Solirubrobacterales bacterium
TGGAACACCATCGCGATGTCGCGGTCCTTGGGTGCGCGGTCGTTGACGATCTCCTTGCCGATCCTCAGCTCGCCCTCGGAGATGTCCTCGAGCCCGGCGACCATCCGCAGCGCTGTCGACTTGCCGCAGCCCGAAGGGCCGACGAGGATCATCAGCTCGCCGTCGTGGACCTCGAGACTCAGGTGCTTGACGGCCTCGTAGCCGTCCGGGTATCGCTTGGTGACGTCCGTCAGTTCGATCTCGGCCATGTGTGCGAGCTCCTTTGGTGTTATCCCTTGACTGCGCCCGCGGTCAGGCCCGCGACGATCCGGCGCTGGAACAGGATCACGAGCAGCATCACCGGCACGGTCACGACCACCGCCGCCGCCGCGATGTCCCCGATCGGCTTGCTGAACTGCGAGACGCCCGGGAACAGGGCGATCGCCGCCGGGACCGTTTGCGCCTTCGTGGTCGAGGTCAGCGAGATCGCGAAGATGAAGTCGTTCCAGCAAATGATGAAGACGATGATGAAGGTCGTCGCGATCCCCGGCATCGCGAGCGGGGCGATCACCTTGCGGAAGGCCTGGGCGGGGGTCGCGCCGTCGACCTGGGCCGCCTGCTCCAGCTCCCACGGGATCTGGCGGAAGAACGCCGACAGCGTGTAGATCGACAGCGGCAGCGCGAAGGTCATGTACGGAAGGATCAGCCCCGGCCAGGTGTCGTAGAGGCCGATCTGGCGCCACAGGTTGTAGAGCGGTCCGACGAGCGAGACCTGCGGGAACATCGCGACCGCGAGCGAGAGCGCGAGGATGATCCGCTTACCGGGGAAGTCCAGGCGGGCGATCGCGTACGCGGCCGCCGACGCCAGCAGCACCGCCAGCGCGGTCGAGATCAGCGCGATCCCGATCGAGTTGCGCAGCGCGCTGGTGAAGACGCCGGCCTTGAAGATATCCGAGTAGTTCGACAGCGTCCACTGGTGGGGGATGAAGCTCCCGTCGGTCACCGTGGCCGGGGTCTTCAGCGACAGCATCACGATCCAGACCACGGGTACGAGCGAGCAGACGACGATCGCGACCAGGGCCGTCGACCATCCCGTCGTGCGCTTTGCCGTCTGATTCATGCCTCCTGCCCTCCCGGGGTCGCCCCGGCCCCGAAGACCTTGATGAACACGAACGCGATCAGCGCCACGATCAGGAACAGCAGCACGGAGACCGCCGATCCGAGGCCGAGGTTCAGCCGGCTGAGCAGCGTGTTGTAGTTGAGCATCGAGAGCGACTCCGTGCCCTGCTGTCCCTGGTTGAAGATGTAGATCGTGTCGAAGATCCTGAACGCGTCGAGCGTGCGGAACAGCAGCGCGACCAGGATCGCCGGCTTCATCAGCGGGATCGTGATCCGCCAGAAGCGCTGCCAGGTGGTGGCGCCGTCGACCCTCGCCGCCTCGTGCAGCTCGTCCGGAACGAGCGCCAGCCCGGCCAGCAGCAGCAGCGCCATGAACGGCGTGTTCTTCCAGATCTCGGTCAGGATGATCGCGATATAGGTGGTCGTCGGATGGCTGAGCGGATCGCTGGTCAGCCCCAGCAGCTTCGGGATCCAGCCGCTGTTGAGCGCCCATGCGTACTGCCACGAGTAGGCCGCCACGACCGCGACGATCCCGTAGGGGATCAGCGCGATCGCGCGCACCGCCCCCCGCGCGAAGATCGCCCGGTGCATCGCGAGCGCGAGCAGCATCCCGAGCACGAGCTGGACCCCGACCGAGATCACGGTGATGATCACGGTGTGCAACACATCCTGCCGGAAGACGGGGGCGGAGAGCACATGGCCGTAGTTGGACAGGCCGATGAACTTGGTCGCGTTCGGGTAGCGCAGGTCCGAGCGCTTCAGCGACAGGATCACCGCGTCCACGATCGGGTATGCGGTGACGGCGATCATCACGACCGCCGCCGGCCCGACGAGCATCGCGGCCAGCTTGCGCTCGCCCTTGGCGCGTCCGGTCAGCCGCTTGCGCGGCGCCCGCGGCGCGGCGGTGGGCGGCTCAGCGGCGGCGGCGCCCGTGCTCACAGCAGCGCTCCGGAGGAGAGGGCCTTCTTGATCTCGTCGCGCAGCGTGCTGAGAACGGTGCTCGGGTTGATCGATGAGGTCGGCGAGAGCGCCTTCTGAATCGCCAGGCTGACGTCGGCGTAGGCGGGGGTCTTCGGGCGGATCCCGTAGTTCTCGATCTGGGTCTTGAGTAGCGCGTGGAACGGGTACTGCTGGGCGATCGACGGCTGGTCGTAGATGCTCGCGTTGACCGGCGCGAGCCCGCCCTTGATCGCGTCGCGGACCTGATTGGCGGGCTGGGTCAGGCACTGGATCGCCTGGAAGGCCTGCTGGGGGTGCTTGGAGTAGGCCGAGACGCCGAGGTTGTAACCGCCGATCGACACGCGGGGGGCAGTGCCGGGGGTGACGGTGGGGAACAGGGCATAGCCCATCTTTGCCTGGATCCCCGCCTTCGCCGCCGCCGGCCACACGAACGGGTAGTTGATCTCGAACGCCGCGGCGCCCTTCTCGAAGGCGGTGCGGGCGTCGTCCTCCTTGTCGGTGTTGAGTGAGGGATCGGCCGCCGGCGAGGTCGCGAGCCGGTGCATGATCGACGCCGCCGTCTTGGTCGACTGGCCGATGACCACCTGGTTGCTCGGGGTCAGGATCTGCCCGCCGGCGGAGTCCACGAGCGAGTTGAACCACACGACCAGGCCCTCGTATTGCGCGCCCTGCTCCTCGATGTAGTGGGGCTTGCCCTGCTTGGCGAGCGCGATCGCGTCGGCGAGCATCTCGTCCCAGGTCTTGGGCGGGCTGGGCACGAGGTCCTTGCGGTACCACAGCAGCTGGGTGTTGGAGTTCAGCGGCGCGGCGTACAGCCTGCCGTTCCAGGTGGCGGTCGCGATCGGCCCCGCTAGATCTCCCCTAGTGACCTGCGTGGCGGGCGCCGCCGGCCACGGGCGGATCCACTTGGCGGTGGCGAACTCGGCGGTCCAGTCGACATCCATCGCGAGGATGTCGATCGAGGAGTCGCCGGCGGCCAACCGGCGCACGAGCGACACGCGCTGCTGGTCGGAGGCGGTCGACAGCAGGTTGATCGCGATCTTGTACTTGCCCCCCGAGGCCGCGCTGCAATCGCCGGCGGCCTTTGCGAACGAGCCCGAGGGCTCGGGGAACACGTACCAGTTGAGCGTCGGCGGCCCCTTGCTCGATCCGCCGCACCCGGCCAGCAGCGTCGCGGCGGCCGTGACGGCGGCGATCGCGGCGACGGCCGCCGCGGCCGAGCGGCCGGATCGGCTGGATCGACCGGGTCGCCGGAGTGCGCCTCCCACGCTCGTGACTTTTCTCACGATGGCGCGGACCCTACCCGGTGCTGGCGGTTTCGCAACATCGCGCTGGACGAAAGTTCGAGCTCGGTGATCAGAGCGCCGCCGCTCGTACCGGCCGGCGCCGCTAGCCTGCACGCCGCGATGCCTCGTGCCAAGATCGCGGTCCTGCTCTGGGTGGCGGCGTTCGGCCTGTATGGCGTGACGGCCGGAAAGCTGGCGGGCTACGAGCCCGAGACCGCGGCCGTGAGCGAGGGGCTCGTCCAGAGCGGCCAGCTGCATGTGCCGTCCGGATCGCCGCTGGCCCAGGGCCAGGGGGTCCCCGGGCGGGGCGGTCACCGGTACAGCCGCACGGGGCTGACCCAGCCGGTGCTCGAGGCGCCGTTCTACTGGGTGGGTCAGGAACTGGATCGGCTCGCCTCTGGCGGCAAGAGCTACCGCTGGCGCCTGACCGCGGTGTGGCTGTTCGAGCCGGCGATGGCGGCGCTGACGGTGCTCGCCATCTTTGCCCTGCTGCTGCTCCGCGAGGTCCCCGAGCGCAGAGCGCTCGGGCTGGCCGCGCTGTGCGCGGTCGGGACGCTGATCTGGCCCTACTCCAAGATCGGGATGGACACGACGCTGATGGCGATGGTCGCGCTGAGCGCGGTGGCCGCCGCGTGGACGGCGAAGCGGCCGACGACCGGTCGCTTCGCGCTGACCGGCCTCGCCGTCGCGCTGGCGATGAACTCCAAGCCATACGGGACGCTGCTCGCGCTCGGGGTCGTCACGCTGCTCGCCGGCGCGTTCAGAGAGCAGCTGCGGCTGCGGCGAATCGGTGTGATCGCCGCGTTCGCGGCGCCGGTGATCCTCGGCGCACTGACGATCGCCTGGTACAACTGGTACCGCACGGGCTCGATCACCCATTTCGGGGATCAGTACCTCCCCGTACAGCTCGTGTCGATGCCGTTCGACGCGATCGGCCTGCTGCTGAGCCCGGGCAAGGGGCTCCTCTTCTACAGCCCGCTCGTGATCCTCGGACTGATCGGGCTCCGCGAACTGTGGCGCGCCGACCGGCCGCTGGCCCGCGCGATCGCCGTGACCGGCACAGTCAACGTCCTCGTGATCGCGACCTCGCTCGTGTGGAGCGACGAGACCTGGGGGCCTCGCTACCTCCTCCCCTCGGCGTGGCTGCTGGTGCTTCCGATCGCATGGTGGGCGAGGGGTCGCGCGCGACTGCGATGGCTGGGCGCGGCCGCGCTGATCGGCATCTGCATCCAGTTCGTCGGCGTGTTCGCCAACTACGGAGTCACGCTGCCGGCGATCCGAGTCCTGACCGGAGAGCCGGTCTACCTGTACGGCGCCTGCAGCCCCCACCCCGGCCCCGACGACCACGACCCGGCCCCGGGTTGCCCGCAGGTGGCCTACGGCGACGACGGCCCGCGCTGGATCCCGATGGCATCGCCGATGCTGCTCCAGGCCGAGCTGACCGCCGCCTACCTCGAGGAGAAGCTGACCGGCTCGGGGTTCGTCGTCACCTACGGGCCGTGGCGGGGGCACGCGGGGGCGATCGACTTGCGGCACCCCGAGCGGACCTTCGCGCCGCTGCCCGACTTCTGGTGGACGTTGCCCGGCGAGTCGACCAAGCAGGACCTCATAGCGGTGCTGCTCGGCCTGCTGGGCCTCGGATCTGGGGCGATGCTCGGGCGACGGCTGCTGGTGGCGCAAACCACGACGGGGACCCCCCTTCAAGAGGGTCCCCGTCGCTGATCCCAGCGACTCACCCACGGCCGGGTTGGGCGCACCGCCGGGCGGCTCTTGCACGGAGTCAAAACGCGAAACCGCACCTCAAGTTGCGGCGCACGGCAGGAAATCTCCCTCACTCGCGCAGGCCATGAGCCCATGTGCAAAGCTACTGAGCGTGGCAGAGGCCAGCAACCGTGCTGGGGGGGCGGCGATGTCCGAGCAGTCCCGCCGTTACGACCGGGCCGCCGCAGAAGCACTCGCCTTCAGGGGCGACTCGCACTTTCCGGTGCTCGCGGAGGTGCCGGGCGGGATGCATGTGCTCGAGCTCGGGACCTCGACCGGATACATGTCGCGTGCGCTCGTCGAGCGCGCGTGCACCGTGGTGGGCGTCGAGTACGACCCCGGGGCAGCAGAGCTGGCGGCGGCGCACTGCGAGCGCATGATCGTCGGCGATCTCGACGATCCTGAGCTGCTCGACGAGCTCGCGGACGAGCGCTTTGACCTGGTGCTCGCCGCGGACGTCCTGGAGCACCTCAAGAA
>QHBV01000003.1:0-3354 GCA_003244035.1 Solirubrobacterales bacterium
CGCTGCTTGCTCCGCGAAGATTTCCTGGTCGACTTGCGCGTCGACGATTTCTTTTTAGCGGCGGATTTCTTCGTGCCTGTTTTTTTGGCCGAGGATTTCTTCGCTGAAGACTTCTTTTCCGCACCACCAGCCTTGCCGGAGCCGGACTTCTTGCCGCCGCCGTCCTGCTTGTTCACCGTGGCCCAGGCGCGGCGCTCGGATTCCTTTTCCGAAACCCCGCTCTGCTCGTAACCTTTTTCGATGTGCTCGGCTTCGCGTTTCTGCTTGTCGGTGTAGGACGATTTGTCGCCCCTGGGCATGGCGCCTCTCCTTGTGGCCGGATGCAGATGTTGCAACGGTTATCCTAGCAAGAAGCATGTGCCCCGGCATGAAGATGGCGTCACGCTCACTTCACGGGCATACCGGCTTGCGCGCCTGCATCGACATCGAGCAGGAACAGTTGATCGCCGCCGCTGCCCGCCGACAGGATCATGCCTTCGGATATTCCGAAACGCATCTTGCGGGGGCTAAGGTTGGCGATGAACACCACGTTTCGGCCCACCAGATTTCCCGGCTCGGCATAAGCGGCCTTGATCCCGGAAAAAATCTGTCGCGTGCCCAGGTTCCCTGCATCGAGTTCGAAGCGCAGCAATTTGTCCGAGCCCTCGACGTGTTCGCATGTGATGACTTTGCCTATGCGCAAATCGAGCCTGGCAAAGTCGTCGATGGAGACGATTTCGGGACTGGGGATCGGGGATCGGGGACCGGAAGAAGCGAAAGAATTTGCATCATTCTCATTCATAGCGCGTATAGCCTGTTTCGCATCGGTTATGGACTCGGGAACGGTTGCGGTGGCGAAAACCTGGGGTGAAACGGAAGGCTGCAGCGAATCTTTCGACGCCTCGATTACCGCTTCGATGTTCTTCGGATCGATGCGCTGCGCTAATGGCGCAAACGCATTGATCCGCACCCCGAGCAATGGCGTGCGCGCGTCGTCGAACGATTGCGATGCGTCGCTTAGAAACGAAAGCGCCCTCGCGGCGATACCCGGCACCACGGGGCTGAACCAGATCGTCAGCAAGCGAAAATAATTCAGTGCCAGCGTGCAGACCACATGCAGTTCATCGCGCTTGCCTTCGTCTTTCGCCAGAAGCCACGGTGCCTTGTCAGCGACATAAGCATTCGCTTCATCTGCGACCTCGACGATTAGCCGGATTGCCGCAGCGTAATCGCGCGCCTCGTACAGCGCTGCGCAGGCTTCGAGTTTTTTCGCGGCCGCGTCGTAGCGTGCGCGCTCGGCATCCGGCAACGTTGAAACCAATACACCATCGAAATGCTTGTACACGAAACCCGCTGTGCGGCTGGCGAGGTTCACCCATTTGCCGACCAGGTGCGAATTGACGCGTTCCTCGAAGGCCTTCAGATCCAGATCGATGTCGGCCAGCGTCGGCCCCAGCCAGCGCGTGTGCTCGAGCCCGACGCTCGTCAGCACCTGCACCTTCGACGGTATTACGTTGGTCGCGTCGTAGCGACCGCCGAGGCCCGCTTCGATCACCGCGACCTGCACCCCGCGGAGCGCAAGCTCGGAGTACGCCGCCGCCGTCAGCGCCTCGAACTGGGTCACGCGATCCTCGCCCGCGAGCGAGCGGTCGACCAGCTGCGCCGCGCGCGCCGCGCGGGCGACGGCGGCCGCGAACGCTCCGGGCTCGAGGTCGACGTCGTCGATCCGGATCCGCTCCCCGTAGTGGAGCAGATGCGGCGAGAGGTAGGCGCCCGTGCGCAGGCCGTGATGCGCGAGGATCGCGGCGATCATCCGTGCGGTCGAGGACTTGCCGTTGGTCCCGACGACGTGAATCGAGTCAAAGCGCCGCTGTGGGTGATCGAGCGCGGTCATCAGCCTGCGCATGCGGTCCAGGCCGAAGCGCATCCCGAACAGGTCGAGCGAGCGCAGGTAGCGCTGTGCCTCCTGCGGGTTCACAGCTCCCCCAGCTCGGCCGTCAGTCGTTCGAGCTTGCGCCGCTCCGCAGCGACCACCTCCGGAGGGGCCTTGGCGAGGAAGCCGTCGTTCGCGAGCTTGCGCGAGGCCCGGTCGATCTCCTCGCGCAGCCGCGCGCCCTGGGCAGCGAGCTTGCGCTCGGCGGCGCCGAGGTCGAGCTCCTGGCTCGCGAGGATCTCGACCGCCCCGCCGGGGATCGGCACCGAGACCACGGGCTCGCCGTCGCCGCTGGAGAAGGTCAGCCGGGCGAGACGCTCGACGTGCGCTGCGGTGTCCTCGTAGCCAGTCGCCGCGAGCCGGGCGGAAATCGTGGTGCCGACCTTCACGTCGGCGGCGTCGCGCCAGCCGCGGAGCGCCTGCACGGCCTCGATCGCGCGTCCGAGCGATGCCTCGGCGGCCTCGTCGAGGGCCCCGGCACCGGTCGCGCGCGTGGTGGCTGCCAGTAGCCCCTCGGAACCGGGGACGTGGCCGTAGATCTCCTCGGTCACGAACGGGAGGATCGGGTGTGCGAGCGCGAGCGTCTGCACGAGCACATCCAGCAGCGTCGCGGCCAGCCCCGGCTCGCCCGCGCGCAGCCGGGGCTTGATCAGCTCCAGGTACCAGTCGCACAGCTCGCCGTAGACGAACTCGTACAGCGCCAGCGCCGCGTGAGCGAAGTCGTAGCGCTCGATCCGGTCCTCCACCCCGCGCGTGGCCCGCTCCAGGCGCGAGCGGATCCACCGATCCTCGACCGCGCTCGAGGCGGGCGCGCTGGCGGGCGCGCCCGCGCCAACGCCCAGCAGGATCAACCGCGAGGCATTCCACAGCTTGTTGGTCAACTGCTGGCCCTGGGCGACCTTCTCCTCGCTGAAGCGGACGTCCTGCCCCGAGGACATCGCAAGCAGGCCGAAGCGAACGGCGTCGGCCCCGTATGCGGGAAATTCTCCCCGGGCAGAAAAAACCGGCGGGCGCAGCCCGCCACCAATCAAATCCAGCGGGTCGATGCCGGTCCCGAGGGATTTCGACATCCGCCGGCCGTCGGGCGCCTGGATGATCGTATGCACGTACACGTCTTCGAACGGCACCCTGCCGGTGAACTCGAGTCCCATCATGAGCATCCGCGCGACCCACAGGAAGATGATGTCGCGCCCGGTGACGAGCGCGTCGGTGGGATAGAACGCACGCAGCTCGCGGGTCTGCTCCGGCCACCCGAGCGTCGCGAACGGCCACAGCGCGCTCGAGAACCACGTGTCGAGCACGTCGGGATCCTGCTCCCAGCCCTCGCCCTCGGGCCCAGCGGCGCCGACGTGGGTCTCCTCGCCCCTGTACCAGACCGGAAGCCGATGACCCCACCACAGCTGGCGCGAGATGCACCAGGGGCGGATGTTCTCCATCCAGGC
>QHBV01000003.1:3386-5214 GCA_003244035.1 Solirubrobacterales bacterium
GGCGCCGCGAGCTCGTCCATCGCCATGAACCACTGCAGCGAGACCAGCGGCTCGATCCGCTCGCCGGAGCGGTGCGAGAACGGGACCGTGTGCTCGTACTCCTCGGCCCGGGTGATCAGGCCCTGCTCCTGCAGCGCGGCGACGACGGCGTCACGCGCGCCGCCCACGGTCAGCCCCGCGAAACGCTCGCCCGCCTGCGCCGTCATCCGCCCGTCCTCGCCGATCACGCCGATCTGCGCCAGCCCATGGCGAGCGCCGATCTCGAAGTCATTGGGATCGTGCCCGGGAGTGACCTTCAGCGCCCCCGTCCCGAACTCGGGCTTGACGTACTCGTCGGCGATGATCTTCAGCTTGCGCCCCACCAGCGGCAGGATCGCCGTCTCGCCGATCAGCCGCCGGTAGCGATCGTCGCCCGGGTGAACGGCGATCGCGGTGTCGCCCAGCATCGTCTCGGGCCGCACCGTCGCGATCGTGACCGCGCCCGACCCAGAGGCGAGCGGGTAGTCGATGTGGTAGAGCGTGTCGGCGACCTCGCGCTCCTCGACCTCGAGATCGGAGATCGCCGAGCCGCTGCCCGGGTCCCAGTTGACCATGTAGCGGTCACGGTAGATGCGCCCCTGCTCGTACAGGGCGAGGAACACGCGCTGGACCGCGCGGACATAGCGCTCGTCGAGAGTGAAGCGCTCCTGCTCGTAGTCGCAGGACGCGCCCAGGCGCTGGAGCTGCTCGACGATCGCGCCCCCGTAGCGCTCGCGCCACTGCCACGTCCGCGCGACGAACGCCTCGCGCCCGATCGCCTCCCGGCTCGTGCCCTCCTGTGCCAACGCGCGCTCGACCTGGGTCTGGGTCGCGATCCCGGCATGGTCGGTGCCGAAGATCCATTTCGTGCGCCGTCCGCGCATGCGCTGGTGGCGGATCAGGCAGTCCTGCACCGAGTTGTTGAGCGCGTGACCCATGTGCAAGACGCCGGTGACGTTGGGCGGTGGGATCGCGATCGAGTAGTTCTCGGCCGCTGTGCCCTCTGCCCGGGGGTGGAAGAGGCCCGACTGCAGCCACCGCCGCGCGATTCTGGGCTCAACCTCGGAGGGGTCGTACCGGGTCCTGGTTTGAAGGTCGGACATCCCGGCGGAGTCTAAGCCCGCAGGATGCCTGCGACCAGAGCCTACGCCGCTTGCTCCTCGGGCGCCGCGGTCACCAGCGTCGGCGAGACGCCCTTGTCGATCGTGTCCCTCGTGACCACGCACTTGCGCACGTCGCGGCGGGAGGGCAGCTCGAACTGGACCTCGAGCAAGACCTCCTCGATGATCGAGCGCAGGCCGCGGGCGCCGGTCTCGCGCTCGAGCGCTCGATCGGCGACCGAGGTGAGGGCATCGTCGGCGAACACCAGCTCGATCCCGTCGAACTGAAAGAAGCGCTGGAACTGCTTGACGAGCGCGTTGCGCGGCTCGGTCAGGATCCGCATCAGCTCGTCGCGGGACAATTGGTGGATCGCCGACATCACCGGCAGGCGTCCGATGAACTCGGGAATCAGGCCGTACTGGATCAGATCCTCGGGCAGGCAGTGCTCGAAGATCTGGCCGGCGTCGCGCTGCTCCTTGGTCTGGATCGAGGCGCCAAAGCCGACGCCCTGGTGGCCGATCCTACGCTCGATCACCCGGTCGAGGTTGGCGAACGCGCCGCCGCATATGAACAGCACGTTCGTGGTGTCGATCGAGAGGAACTCCTGATGGGGGTGCTTGCGCCCTCCCTGCGGTGGCACCGATGCGCTGGTTCCCTCGAGGATCTTGAGCAGGGCCTGCTGGACCCCCTCACCGGAGACATCGCGGGT
>QHBV01000004.1:0-11185 GCA_003244035.1 Solirubrobacterales bacterium
GCGGGGCTCGCGCGCGTCACCGGGAACGAGCGCTTCGCGTGGGACTCCTACCGGCGCCTGGTGCAGATGTTCGGCAACGTCGCCCACGGTGTGCCCGGCCACCGCTTCGAGTCCGAGCTCGCGGAAGTCAAGCTGGCGGCCGGGGCGGCCACCGACTCCGACCTGCCGGTCGACGCGCTGCGCGAGCTCGTGCGCCGCTTTCAGGCGCTCTACGAGTTCCCGCAGGGCCCCGACCGGCAGCTGACCCGGGCGATCACCGCGGTGTTTCAGTCCTGGACGGGCGAGCGCGCGGTCCAGTACCGCCGCATCAACCGGATCCCGGACGACTGGGGCACGGCCGTCAACGTGCAGCAGATGGTGTTCGGCAACACCGGCGAGGACTCGGCCACCGGCGTCGCGTTCAGCCGCGACGAGATCACCGGCGCACCGGATCCTTCGGGCGACTTCCTGCTCAACGCCCAGGGGGAGGATGTCGTCTCGGGGCTGCGCACGCCGCGTGACCTCGGAGAGCTGGCGCAGCTGATGCCCGAGGCGCACCGCCAGCTGATGGAGATCCTGCGCACGCTCGAAGCGCATTACAAGGACATGCAGGACACGGAGTTCACGGTGCAGGAGGGCCACCTGTACATGCTCCAGACCCGCAGCGCCAAGCGCCCGGCACAAGCCGCCGTCCGCTTCGCCGTCGACGCTGCGCAGGAGGGCCTGTTGACGCGCGCGCAAGCGCTCCAGACGATCGACGCGAACGCACTCGACGCGCTGCTGCATCCCACCTTCGACCGCGGCGAGGGCTATGAGGTGCTCGCGCGCGGCGTCGCGGCGTCGCCCGGGGCGGCCACCGGGACGCTCGTGTTCAGCGCTCCGGACGCGGTCGCGGCGGCAGCCGAGGGCGGGGCGGTGATCCTCGCGCGTCCGTTCACGGAAGCCGACGACGTCGCCGGATTCCACGCCGCCAAGGCGATTCTCACCTCTGAGGGCGGCAAGGCCTCGCATGCCGCGCTGGTGGCGCGCGGGATGGGCGTACCGGCGGTGACCGGGGCCGAGGTGACGATCGACCCGGGCGCCCGCACGCTTCAGATCGGCGAGCGCGTCTTTAACGAGGGCGACGAGATCGGCGTCGACGGCGCCGACGGCGCGGTGGTCGCGCCGGGCGCGTCGTTGATCGAGCCGTCGATGGACGAGCGCTTCAACGAGGTGCTGCGGTGGGCCGACGAGCTCCGGCGCCTGGGCGTGCGCGTCAACGCCGACACCCCGCAGGACGCGAGGCGAGCGCGTGAGCTCGGCGCCGAGGGGATCGGCCTGTGCAGGACCGAGCACATGTTCATGGCCGAGGGCCGCCAGCCGAAGATGCGGGCGATGATCATGGCGCGCGACAGCGGCGCCCGACGCGCTGCGCTAACGGAGCTGCTACCGCTCCAGCAGGCCGACTTCGAGGCGATCTTTGCGGTGATGCAGGACCTGCCGGTCACGATTCGCCTGCTCGATCCCCCGCTGCACGAGTTCCTGCCGAACCTCCCCGAGCTCCGCGCGCAGGTCGAGCGGTCCCGCCTGGGGGGCGGTCCCGGGGAATCCGGGTCGGCGGCGGCCGGCGGGAAGGGCGATGAGCTCGCCGAGCTCGAGCGGACGCTCGCGCGCGTGGAGGAGATCCACGAGGGCAACCCGATGCTCGGCACTCGCGGGTGCAGGCTTGGGATCCTCTACCCCGAGATCTACGAGATGCAGGTCGAGGCGATCGTGCGCGCCGCGGCGGCGCTCGAGCGCCCGCCCCATCCCGAGATCATGATCCCGCTCGTCGCCTATGAGCACGAGCTCGAGATCATGCGCGGACTGGTGGTCCGCGTGGCCTCCTCGCACGGGCTCAGAGAGCGCGAGGACTACACGGTCGGGACGATGATCGAGCTGCCGCGGGCGTGCTTCGTCGCCGACCGGATCGCGCGCCACGCCGACTTCTTCTCGTTCGGCACCAACGATCTGACCCAGACCGCGATCGGCTTCTCGCGCGACGACGCCGAGTCGAGGTTCATTCCCACCTACATCGAGCAGAAGATCGTCGATCGCTCGCCGTTCGAGACGATCGACGCGCCCGGGGTGGGGTGGCTCGTGCGCCTCGCGGCGTGGGTGGGCCGCGAGGCGCATCCCGGTCTCAAGCTCGGCATCTGCGGCGAGCACGGGGGCGATCCCGATTCGATCGCGTTCTTCGAGGCGGCGGGCCTGGATTACGTCTCGTGCTCTCCTTTCCGCCTGCCGATCGCACGGGTCGCCGCGGCGCAGGCCGCGATCGCTGCGCTCGAGGGCCGGAGGCCCGGAGCTGCTAGCCTGTAAGCACAGGCGGTCAGACGTCGAGCCTGCATATACGCTCGCGTCGCCTCTCTTCCGCTCCCGGTATTGCCGTCTCGGGGAGCCTCTACTTCGATTGGAGTCACATGGATAAGAACGCCTCTAAGCAGAAAGTCGTGCAGTACCTCGCCGAAGCGCAGGCCGGTGAGCAGGCGATGATCCGCTCGCTGCAGTCGCAGATCGCGATGACGCCGCGCGGCGCCTACCGGACCGGCCTGGAGCAGCACCTGCGTCAGACGCGCGATCACGCGGCGGATGTCGGCGAGCGCCTGCAGGAGTTGGGCCAGAGCGGCGATCCGCTGACCTTGGTCGTCGGCGTCGTCGAGACCGTCGTCGGTCAGGCGCTGGCGCTGGGCAAGACCCCGCTCAACCTGCTGCGCGGATCCGGCGGCGAGGAGAAGGTGCTCAAGAACGCAAAGGACGCGTACGCGTCCGAAGCACTAGAGATCGCTACATACACGGCGATCGAGCAGCTGGCCAAGGGCGTCGGCGACGAGGACACGGCCAAGCTGGCCGCCTCGATCCGCGCCGATGAGGAGAAGATGCTCGAGCGGATCCTGCGCGAGCTCCCGAAGCTCGTGGACGCCGTCGTCCGCGCCGAGGTCAAGGGCAAGCCCTCGTTCG
Organism: Solirubrobacterales bacterium; assembly: GCA_003244035.1. Lineage (GTDB taxonomy): Bacteria > Actinomycetota > Thermoleophilia > Solirubrobacterales > Solirubrobacteraceae > Palsa-465. The sequence continues at coordinate 2,959 of QHBV01000004.1, forward strand.
ACGCGGGCACCACGGGCGCGGCCGAGACCGTCCGCAAGGCCGGCGACGCGGTCGCCGACAAGGCACGCGCGGCCGGCTCACAGGCCAAGCGCACCGCGCGCCAGGCCCGCAAGGTGCCGGGCGTCGCCCAGGCCGAGGGTCAGGTCAAGGGCGCCGTGGCGTCCGAGGAGGACCTCGCGATCCCGGGCTACGACAAGCTCACCTCCGAGGAGATCACGAGCAAGCTGCCTGCGCTCTCACAGATCGATCTGGCCAAGATCGACTCCTACGAGCGCAGGAACAACAACCGTACGACGATCCTCAGCCGGATCACCGCGCTGCGCGGCGACGAGCCGTGGGCCGGCTACGACGAGCTGACGGTCAGCGACGTGCAGACCGTGCTCGCCAAGAGCGATGACGATCTCGCCCAGAAGGTCCGCACCTACGAGCGCAGCCACAAGAACCGCGCCGGCGTCCTGCAGGCCGCCGAGCGCGAGCTCGCCAACGCGTAAGGGGCCGGACGTATCGTTGCGGGGGCGCCTGGATCGCGCCCCCGCAACCAATGCAAGGAGTCACTCGATGACCGACAAGAACGTAGACGAGGGCAAGGGCCGCCTGAAGGAGGCGGCTGGCAGCCTGACCGGCGACGAGAGCCTCAAGAACGAGGGCAAGGCCGATCAGGCCAAGGCCTCACTCAAGGACACGGTCGACCAGGTGGCCGACAAGGCCAAGGACACGCTCGACCGCGACTAGCGGGAGCGCAAGAGCGCCGTCACGGCAAGGGCCGTGGCGGCGCTCTTGCGTCGCCGGCGCCGGCCCCGGCCACCCGAGACGGCCGTGTCAGTACCTCCGCGCCGACGACCACACCGCGAGCGCCCCGGACGCTGCCGCCGCCAGCAGCGCGATCCAGACGATCGTCCCAATGCCCGTCGCCCGTAGGCGTGAGCTGGCCGTGAGCGTCACGGTCGCCACCGCCGCGGCTGCGTACAGCGTCACGCGGCGGCGGTCACCGAGCGAGTACAGCGCCACGCGGTGCTGGCGGTACATCAGCGACGCCACCCACCCGAGCGATCCCAGGAATGCCAGCGAGAGGGCCTGGATCGCAACGCTGGCGCCGCTGCCACCGCCGGGGATCAGCACGACCAGGGCCGCAATCGCGAGCACGATCAGCACGTTGCGGACGTTGTTGCCGACGACCATCAGCAAGTAAGCGTACGCCNNCGCAGCAGGCCTGCGGAAGCCTCCTCGGCAAGGCGGGGCCCGCCCCGGGAGCTCCTCCGCCTCCGTGAGGGCAACGGCCGCGCGGCCCCCGAGGCGGTCGCGCGGCCCTACCCCGCGACCGCCTCCCAGCGCTCGTACAGCTGCTCGAGCGCGCGCTTGGCCTCCTGGTGGCGGGCCGTCGAGGTCGCCGTGATCTCCGGGGTCGACCATGCCGCCGGCGCCGAGAGCTCGTCCTCGAGTGCGCGGAAGGCAGCTTCGGCGGCTTCGATCTGCTGCTCGAGCCGACGATGATCGGCGGCCGGGGGGTTCGATCGCTTCGCGGCGGTCGCTCGCTTCGCCGCAGTCGCTCGCTTCGCCGCCGGCGGTCGCTTCGGCCTCGCGGAGCCGCCCGCTGCCGCGCTCGCGGCCCGCTGCTCGCGCACGCGCACGTACTCGGGCCAGCCGCCGGCGTAGCTGCGCAGCGCCTCTTCTTCGAATGCGATCGTGCGGGTCCCGACCGCGTCGAGCAGTGCCCGGTCGTGGGAGACGAGCAGCAGCGAGCCCGTGAACGCGCCGAGCGCCTGCTCGAGCGCCTCGCGGCTCTCGAGGTCGAGGTGGTTGGTCGGCTCGTCGAGGATCAGCACGTTCGGGGAGTCGGGTGTCCCGTTCATCAGGATCGCCAGCGACAGCCGCCGGCGCTCCCCGCCTGAGAGCGCCTCCAGCGGCTTCTCCGCGTCCTCGCCGGAGAACAGGAAGCGCCCGAGCAGCGCCCGCGCGGCGCCCGGCGAGAGCTGCGTGGCGTGCTGCGTTGCGTCGAGCACCGTCCGCGCGTTTGCCGAAGGGGCGAGCTCGTCGGAGTGCTGGGAGAGGAAGGCGAGCTTGACGTTGTGACCCGTGCTGAGCTTGCCGGCGGTTAGCTCGCGGCGTCCGGCGAGGGCCTCGACGAGCGTCGTCTTGCCGGCGCCGTTGGGTCCGACGAGTGACACGTGCTCGCCACGCTCGAGCCACAGCTCGGCGCCGTCGAGCAGGCGCTTGGCGCCGGCCTGCAGGCCGGCGCCGGTCAGCTCGAACACGACCCGACCGCTGCGCTGCGCCGGCTTGAAGGCGAACTGCAGCGCGGCGCCGCCCCCTGGCCCGGGCCCGATGCGGTCGATCTTGGCGAGCTTCTTCGCGCGCGACTGCGCCTGGCGCGCGCGGGTCCCCGCGCGAAAGCGCGTGACGAACCGCTCCAGCCGCTCGATCTCGGCCTGCTGGCGCTCGGTCGCGCGCCCGAGCGCGAGCTCACGTGCGGCCTTTTCCTTGCGCCACGCGTGCCACGGACCGGCGAAGAACCGTCCCCGGCCGCCTTCGAGCTCGAGCACCGCGGTCCCCACCGCCTCCAGGAACCAGCGGTCGTGGGCGACCAGCACGATCGCCGCGTCGAGCGTGTTGAGATGTTGCTCGAGCCACTCGAGCGAGGCGATGTCGAGATGGTTGGTCGGCTCGTCGAGCAGCAGCAGGTCGGGGTCGCCGGCCAGCGCCCGGCCGAGCGAGGCGCGCGTCAGCTCCCCACCGGAGAACGTGCGCAGCTCGCGGTCGAGCTCGGCGCCGGCGCGAAAGCCGAGGCCGTGGAGCGTCGCCAAGGCCCGCTCGCGCCACCCGTAGCCGCCGGCGTGCTCGAGCCGGGCCTGGGCCTGGGCATAACGGTTCAGGGCGATGTCGTCGTGAGCGCCGGCTGCCATCGCCTGCTCGAGCGACGCGAGCTCGCGCTCGATCGCAACGACCTCCCGGGCGCCCGAGAGGACGTAGTCGCGCAGCGTCAGATCGCGCTCGCGCGGTGGCCGTTGGTCGTGGATCGCGACCTTCGCCCCCTTGCTCAGCACCAGCTCGCCACGATCGACCGACGTCTCCCCGGCGAGCATTCGCAGCAGCGTCGTCTTGCCGGCGCCGTTTCGGCCCGACAGCGTCATCCGCTCGCGGCGTTCGAGCTTGAACGAGATCCCGTTCATCAGCGGTTCGCCGGCGATGTCCTTGCCGAGGTCGGATGCGATCACGATGGCCATCGAGTGCATGGTGGCAAAGCGTCGATGCGTAGCATCGCGGCCGTGCCGACGCCCCCACCCTGGCCACCCGAGCCACCGGTCCAGCTTCCCCCGGCGCGAACCCTCGCCGTCGCCGGTCACGGGGAGCTGTTCCTGCGCGACACCGGCGGTAACGGGGCCGTGGTGATGCTTCTGCACGGCTGGACGGTGAGCGCCGACATGAACTGGTTTGGGGCATACAAGGACCTCGCCGAGGCCGGCTACCGGGTGCTCGCGATCGACCATCGCGGCCACGGCCGCGGGCTGCGCCCGCTGGTGCCGTTCCGGCTCGCGGACTGCGCCGCCGACGCTGCCGCGGCGCTGCGCGAGCTGGGAGCGACGCCGGCTGTCGTGGTGGGCTACTCGATGGGGGGCGCGATCGCGCAGCTGGTGGCGCGCGATCACGCCGACGTGGTCAGCGGCCTGGTGCTGAGCGGCACAGCACAGCACTGGCAGGACCCGCGGACCCGCATCGCGTGGAGGCTGATGGGCGCGCTTGGGTTGATGCTCTCGCTCGCGCCTCGTCCGACCTTGCGCGCCGGCCTGCGACGGACCGGCCTGCCCCTCTCTCCCCAGAGCGTGTGGCTGCAGTCCGAGCTCACGCGCCAGTCCGCGCGGGACATCGCGGAGGCCGGGCGCGAGCTCGGCCGCTTCGACTCGCGGCCGTGGCTGGGGTCGCTGCGAGTACGCGCCGCGGTGCTCATCACGACCCGCGACGAGCTGGTGGCGCCAGGCAGGCAGCGCGAGCTCGCGACCGCCTTGGGGGCACAGGTGTTCGAAGCTCCGCTCGGGCACGTCCAGCTCGTCTCCCGCGCCGGCGACTACAACCCCGCGCTGCTGCAGGCGATCGCGGCAGTCGGGTAGGAGGTGCGTCGGTCCTGCACCTCCGGTAGGCTTCGTCGAGCGATGCGACGGGCTCGGATCATGACCGCCCTGCTGGTGTTCAGTGTCACCTTCCTGTCGATCGCGCCCGCGGCACTCGCGGCCGCCGCCGACGGCGAGGGCTGGTACGGAGAGACCACCGACGTGGTGATCACCAACGCGATGTTCGGCGTGATCCTGTTCTTCCCAGCCGCGATCCTCCTCCTCTCGCTGATCCAGTGGCGGCTGGAGAAGCGCAAGCACGCGAGGATGGACGCCGCCAAGCGCCGCGCGGCGAGCGCCGACCCGCGCGGCGGCTGGTAGCTTCGCGTAGGCGATGGCCTACTTCGTCACCGGCGCCACCGGCTTTATCGGGCGCCACTTGGTGGCGTGCCTGCTGGCGCGCGGAGGCGGCCGGGGCGGCCGCATTCACGTGCTTGTGCGTGAGGGCTCGGTCGGACGCCTGGAGACGCTGATCGAGCGATGGGGACCGGTCGCCGTCAAGCGCATCCGGCCCGTGATCGGGGACCTTGCTCAGCCCCGGCTGGGCGTATCCGACCAGGCGCTGGCGAGACTCTCGCGCACTCCGATCGAGCACTTCTTCCACCTAGCCGCCGTCTACGACATGACCGCTGCCAGGAGGCACAACCGGGTCGCAAACGTCGACGGAACCCGACACGCGGTCCAGCTGGCAGCCGGCCTGCGGGCCGGCTGCCTTCACCACGTCTCCTCGATCGCGGTCGCGGGCCTGTACGAGGGGCTGTTCCGGGAGAACATGTTCGACGAGGGCCAGGAGCTCGACCACCCCTACCACCGGACGAAGTTCGAGGCGGAGCAGATCGTGCGCTCGCAGACGGCGGTGCCGTGGCGCGTGTATCGCCCGGCGGTGGTTGTCGGCAACTCGCAGACCGGCGAGATCGACAAGATCGACGGTCCCTACTACTTCTTCAGCGCGCTCAAGCTGGCGCGGCGCCACGTGCCCGCCTGGGTCCCCCTGATCGGCCCCGAGCTCGGCTACACGAACATCGTGCCGGTCGACTACGTCGCCGCGGCGATCGACCACATCGCCCACCTCCCAGGGCTCGACGGACAGACGTTTCAGATCGCCGATCCCGTGCACCGGCGCTCGGTCGACGTGCTCAACGCGTTCGCGGCGGCCGCGCACGCGCCACGGCTGAGCATTCGGATCGACGCGCGGCTGCTGAGATCGTTGCCCACCGGGCCGCTGTCGCTGCTGATGGCGCTGCCGCCGGCCCGGGAGGCGCGCCGGGCGATCCTCGCGGAGGTCGGGATTCCCGCAGAGGTGCTCGGTTACATCGGCCTGAGCGCCGAGTTCGACACCCGCGCGACCGAGCGCGCGCTGGAGGGCAGCGGAATCGAGCTGCCACCGCTGGAGAGCTACGCGTCCAAGCTCTGGGACCACTGGGAGCGCAACCTCGACCCCGACCTGTTCAAGGACCGTGGGTTGGTGGCTGCGGTTAACGGCAAGACCGTCGTGATCACCGGCGCCTCGAGCGGGATCGGCCGGGCGGCGGCGTTCAGGATCGCGCGAGCGGGCGGAATCCCGATCCTGGTAGCGCGCAGCTCCGACAAGCTCGAGCAGACCCGGCGGGAGATCGAGGCGATGGGTGCGACCGCGTACTGCTACACCGCCGACATCTCCGACCCCGACTCGGTGCAGGACCTGTGCGACCGCCTGCTCGCCGAGCACCCAGCGGTCGATATCCTGGTCAACAACGCCGGCCGCTCGATCCGGCGCTCGATCGCGCTCTCCTACGATCGCTTCCACGACTTCGAGCGCACGATTCAGCTCAACTACCTCGGCACGGTCAAGCTGATCCTGGGACTGCTGGGACACATGCGCGCGCGCAGGGCGGGGCACATCGTCAACGTCTCCTCGATCGGCGTGCAGGCCTCTCCACCGCGGTTCGCGGCGTATGTCGCCTCGAAGGCGGCGCTCGACGCGTGGACGAAGGTGGTCGGGTCGGAGTGCATCGGCGACAACGTCCACTTCACGACGATCCACATGCCGCTCGTGCGCACCCCGATGATCGCCCCGACGAAGATCTACGACAGCTTCCCGACGATCTCCCCGGACGAGGCCGCCGAGAAGATCTGCGAGGCGATCCGCAAGCGGCCCAAGCACCTCGGCACCCGCCTGGGCACGCTCGGCGAGGTCTCCTATGCGCTCGCCCCGAAGGCGGTGGACCAGATCCTCCACACCGCCTACAGGGTCTTCCCCGACTCGGCGGCCGCGCGCGGCAAGCAGGACCCCACCGAGCACGCCTCGCCCGAGCAGCTGGCGCTGGCGCACCTGATGCGCGGGGTGCACTGGTAAAGTGACTCGCTGATGGGAAGTGCGCTCTACGCGGTGAGATCCGCCCGCTCGAGCTCCGCCCCGTAAGGTCCCGTCCCCGTCACGCAGGTGCCCCCGCAGCGCGCGGCCAGCTCGATCGCGGCCTCGACCCCGAGCCCCGCCGCCAGCCCGAACGTGAGTCCGGCGGCGAAGGAGTCCCCGGCCCCGTAGGCGTCCGCTCGCGGACCGGGGAGCGCGGATGCACGCCAGGCGCCCGTTTTGCCCCCGGCGCCGGCGTAGGCGCCGCCGGCGGCGCCCGCGGTCGAGACCACCAGTCTCGGCTCGGGGTCCAGGTCACCCTTCGCGTAGCGCTCGCTCGGGTCGCTGGCACTGTGCACGAGGGCGTCGAGCTGCACCCCGGACTCGGCGAGGGCGGGGCCGACCCGCGTCGTCGCGACGAGCACCCGAGCGCGACGCGCGGCGCGCAGCGCATCCGCATCGCCGGCGGTCGCGTAGACGGCGTCGCAGGCGGTGAGCTCGTCCCAGGGCAAAGCGTCGCTACTCGCCGGCGCCAGACGCTCTCCGAGCACGGTGATCGTGCGCTCGCCGACGTCGTCGAGGAAGGTGACCGCGCGACGCTGGGGCTGCGCTCGCCAAGCGGGATGCAGGCGCACGCCGAGGCGCTCGAGCTCCCGCGCAGCGCGGTGACCGAGCTCGTCGTCCCCGAGCGCTGCGTACAACGTGGCGCCGCCGGCGAGCCGGGCGAGCTGCACGGCGGCGACGCCCCCTCCCCCCGCCGCTTCGACGAACGAATGCGAGGCATGGACGATTTCCCCCGCCACGGGGACGCGCGCCACGCGCAGGAACTCGACCCATTCGACGTGACCGACGACGGCCACGTTGTGAAGCATGGGCGCGCCCACGCGGGGCGCGCCCCTGGTTGAGCCCTGGGAGAACGCCGCCATGCCGCGCTCAGATCCTGAACACGGGGATCAGCCGCTGCTCGTGCTCGGCATCGATCCGGGCGATCACCTCGATGTGTTGCTCGAGCCCTGAGCCCCGCAGCTTGGTCGCGAGCAGCTCGTCGACCTGGTAGATCCCGGCGCTGTTGGACATCTCGATCTCGACGCGGACGGCGCGGTCGCCGCCGGGCGAGATCTTGACCTCCTCGATCGCGTAGGCCGACAGCGAGTGGATGTTCTGGTGCCCGGCCTCGAACGGCACGCGCGAGCGCCCGCGGGCCATGTCGAGCGCGTCGGCGACCCGCACGATCCCCGCCTCGACCGTGAACGGGGCGCCCTGGCGCCGGTGGCCGATGATCGCATGCAGCGCCTCCGCGACGACGATCGTCCGCTCCGGCTCCTCGTAGCAGTCCGCCAGCAGCGATCCGAGCTTGTCGGCGGTCAGGAACAGGCTGAAGCGCTCGTGGTCATCGCGGTGAATCGACATGCCCACGCAGTGCAGCAGGCAGGCGGCGGCGATCACGACCTCCGCGTCGCGCTCGGTCATCGCGTAGTCGGCGACGACGCTCGGAGTCACGCCTCGGCGGAACAGCAGCCGCGACAGGCGCAGCGCGATGTTCAGCACGATCTGGATGTGGACCCAGCTGTGGTCGCTCATGCCGAGCCGCCGCGTGGCATTGACCGCCGACACGTGCCACCACGCCTTGACCTGCTCGTCGGCGTTGACCGCCTCGAGCAGCCGCTCCAGGCGCCGGTTGCCGCGGGTGGGGACACGCAGGCGGACCTCGGCGAGCGCCTCGCGCGGCGGCAACGGAGGGTCGGGGGGGCTCACGGGGAGCGGGTCGGGCGGGCTCACGCGGGGCGGGTCA
>QHBV01000004.1:11240-13733 GCA_003244035.1 Solirubrobacterales bacterium
GGGGCGGGTCAGCAGGCGGCCTCACGGCGGAATCATCTCCCCCGTCACTCACGACGCCCACTCCAGCAGCACGCCCTCGCGGACGCCCCCACGCCCGATCGCGAGCGATGCCTCGAACAGCTCGGAGGCCGCCTGCAGGATCAGCAGGCCCGCCGGCAGCAGCCGCACCCGCTCGCGATCGAGGGCGAACCGGCGAGCGATCACGCTCGCCCGCTCGCTCGCGAGCAGCGCCAGCGAGCGGGTGAACGTCTCGCCGTCGAGCAGCGGCCCCGCCAGCCGTCGCAGCGAGGTCGCGCTTCCCCCGACCGCGACCGCCTCGCGCGGCCGCGGGACAGATACCCCGTGCAGCGCGTGGGCGACCCGCCGGCGCGCCCGCGAGAGCTCTGCGCTCGAAGGCGGGTCCGAGCGCAGGCACGTGTCGGCGAGGTCACCGGAGCCGACGCCGAACGACTCACACCAGCTGACCCGGTCAGGCGCCGTTCCGACCACCAGCTCCGAGGACCCGCCTCCCACGTCGACCACCCCGAGCGTGCCAGCGGGCTGGTGACCGAGCGTACGCGCCACCCCCACGAACGCCAGCCGCGCCTCCTCCTCGCCGGAGAGGATCTCGACCTGCAGGCCGCACGCGCCACCGATCGCCGCGACCAGCTCATGCCCATTGCGAGCGCGGCGGATCGCGGCCGTCGCGACGCCGTGAACCTCAGCAGCCCCCAGCCGGCGAGCGCTGCGAAGCTGCCCCCCAACCACCTCGACGACCTCGGCGAGCTTCTCCGGGCCGAGCGTTCCATCGCACCGTAGCTCCCGTCCGATCCGGGTGAACGCCCGCTCCGAGTGGATCTCGAGCAGCTGCCCCGAGTCGCACTCGGCGACGAGCAGCCGCGTGGTGTTCGAGCCGATGTCGATGCAGGCGCGGCGCACGGCATCCGCGACCCTACCGCTCCGCGCCCCCGGGCTGGCATCATGCATGCATGTCCGAGCCCGTGATCGAGGTTCGCGGCCTGCGCAAGTCCTATGGCGACTTCGAGGCCGTTCGGGGCATCGACTTCGAGGTTCGCCGGGGAGAGGTGTTCGGGCTGCTGGGCCCCAACGGCGCCGGCAAGACCACAACCGTTGAGATCCTGGAGGGATATCGCTCGCGCACCGACGGTCACGTGAGGGTACTCGGACTCGACCCGGGCGGCCGCCCGCGGGCACTGCGGGCGCGGGTAGGGATCGTGCTCCAGAGCACCGGGCTCTACCGGCACATCAAGGTTCGCGAGGCGATCGCCCACTTCGCCGCCATGTACCCGCACGCGCGCGATGTCGCGGAGGTGATCGCGCTGACGGGGCTCGGGGGCAAGGAGGACGCGCTGGTCCGCACCTTGTCTGGCGGCCAGTTGCGCCGGCTCGACCTGGCGCTCGCGCTGGTGGGCGACCCGGAGCTGATCTTCCTGGACGAGCCCACGACCGGATTCGACCCCGCTGCACGACGCAATGCGTGGGAGACGATCCGCTCGCTGGGCCAGCTCGGCAAGACCGTGCTGCTGACCACGCACTACCTCGACGAGGCACAGGCGCTCGCCAACCGGGTGGCAATCATCAAGGACGGGCGAATCCTCGTGGAAGGAGCGCCGCAGGAGCTCGGCGCGGGTGGCGGCGCAGCGCCGTACCGGATCGCGTACCGCAACGGCGACGGGGCCCTGACCGAGCGGGAGACCGCCGACCCGACGACGCTGCTGCACGAGCTGACCGGCGCCGCGCTCGCGCGTGGCGCTCGGCTCGAAGGGCTGACGGTCACGCGCCCGACGCTCGAGGACGTCTACCTGGAGCTGACCGCCGGAGATGACGGACACGGCGAGCATGGCTGAGACCGCGCGACTCGCGTGGCGGCAGTACCGGCTCGAGCGCCGGCTGTTCTGGCGCAACCCGAGCGCCGCCTTCTTCAACTTCCTGTTGCCGCTGCTGTTCCTCGCGTTCTTCGGCGCGATCTTCAGCACCAACCAGCACAATCTCAACGTGATCGTGCCCGGGATCGCCGGGATGAGCGTGATGTCGACGACCTTCACTGCGCTCGCGTACAACATGACCTTCTTGCGCGAGCAGGGGGTGCTAAAGCGGATCCGCGGCACGCCGATGCCCGGGATCTCCTACCTCGGTGGGATCGCCGGCAACGCGGTCACGAACACGGCGCTGCAGATCGTGATCATCACTGTCGCCGGGAGGATCTTGTTCGGCACCGGCTGGCCCAAGGACTGGGGCGAGCTGGTCGTGTTCGTCGTCGCGGGCGTCATCTGCTTCGCCTCGCTCGGGGTCGCCTTCTCGCACATCATCCCCAACTTCGACTCGACCCCCGCCTACGTCAACGCCGTGTTCCTGCCGGTGATCCTCGTCTCTGGCGTGTTCTTCGACCGTGCCCATGCGCCTGGCTTCATCAAGGGGATCGCACAGGCGCTTCCGCTCACGCACCTGATCGACGGGCTCTCCGGGGCGATGGTCAAGGGGACCTCGATCGCC
>QHBV01000004.1:13823-24758 GCA_003244035.1 Solirubrobacterales bacterium
CTGCTGTACGACATCCACGGGAACCTGGCCGCGCTGCAGGCGGTGCTCGACCATGCGCGCCGCCATGGCGTCGATCGCTTCGTGCTCGGCGGCGACTACGCGCTGTTCGGGCCTTGGCCGCTGGAGACTGTAGGTGCGCTGCGCGAGCTCGAGCGCGCCATCTTGATCCGCGGCAACGGCGAGCGCTGGGCGGCGGCGCCGGCCCAGGCGCCCGCGGACGAGGTTGTCCAGGGCGCGATCGCCGCCTGTCGCGACGCGCTCGGCGCGCAACTGGTGGACGAGCTCGCCGCACTCCCCGAGGCGGTTGTGCTCGACGGCACGCGATACTGCCACGGCTCGCCGATCTCCGATGTCCGCTCGTTCCGGCCGCAGCCCGCCGACAACGACGTGGAGCTCCTCGGCGCCAGCGTCGAGCGCCGGCTCGTCTTCGGCCACACGCACCTGCCGTTTCGCCGTACGGGTCCCGGCGGCGTTGAGCTCGTCAATCCGGGCAGCGTCGGGATGCCATTCGACGGCGATCCTCGCGCCGCCTATGCGCTGCTGCACGAAGACGGGTCGGTGGAGCACCAGCGCGTGACATATGACCACGAGGCGGTGGCCGCATCGGTGCGTGAGCGTTTCGGTGAGCTGGCGTGGACGGACACCGTCGCGCGCCGGATCGCCACCGGGCAGATGTGCTGAACTGCCTGGATGAGAGCAATCGCTCGCGCCTGGCCGGCGCTGATCCTCGCCGCGGTGCTCGGCGTGTCGGCGTGCGGATCGGCCGCCCCCGGCGGGTCCGGCAGCGCCGGCGGCACGCCGGCCTCGGGGTCCTCCGCGCTCGGGCTGAAGGCGCACCCGCAGGCGATCGAGCCCAGCGTGGGCGATGCTCCGGCGGCCAATCAGCCGACCACAACGCCCGTCGGCGATCCCAACGCCCATGCGGTCTCGCTCGCCGAGGTCCGTCGCGAGCTCAAGATCGTGCAGGAGCTCAATGCGCTGGGCTCGGGCCAGGGCTTCGTGTTCCCGATCGTGCCCCAGTCGGTGGCCGCACCGCCGAGCACGTGGTCTCCGGATCAGGGGGTCGACATCTCCACCAACGGCGGCGCCTGCGGAGGCGCCGCGGTCCTGGTGGCCGTCACCAGCGGGGTGATCGTGCAGGAAGGCATCTCCGGATTCGGTCCGTCCGCCCCCGTTTTGCGGGTCGCCGGAGGACCGCTGAGAGGTCGCTACATCTACTACGGCCACGCGGCGCCCGCACTCGTCCCGGTCGGAACCGTGGTGCAGGCCGGTCAGCCGATCGCGGAGGTCGGCTGCGGGATCGTCGGGCTCTCGACCGGCCCCCACCTCGAGCTCGGCATCAGCGCGGTCAACGGGCCGACGTGCTGCCCCGGAAACGGCGAGACAGCACCCGCGATGGAGAACCTGCTCGCGCGACTGTACGGGAGATAGATCGCCCGCTTTGCTAGGCTACGCGCATGCAGCTCGGCCGGACCCTCCTGCGCCTCTCGCTCGGCGGATTCTTCCTCGGCCACGGAGCGCAGAAGCTGCTCGGATTGTTCGGCGGGCACGGGCTCGACGGAACCGGACAGTTCTTCGAGTCGCTTGGCCTGCGGCCGGGCAAGACGCACGCGATCGCCGCGGGGGCAGCCGAAGCCGGCGGCGGCGCGCTGATGGTCGCCGGGGTTGCGACTCCACTGGCCGCATCGGCGATAACCGCGACGATGCTGACCGCGATCAATCGCGTCCACCTCAAGAACGGTCCGTGGGCAACCGACAATGGGTACGAGTACCCGGTCCTCCTGATCGCCGCCGCGATCACGCTGGCCGAGGTCGGACCGGGCAAGCTGTCGCTCGAGGGCAAGCTCGGAACGAAGATGTACGGTCCGGCTTGGGCGCTCCTCGCGCTGCTGGGCGGAGTAGCAGGCGCTGCCGGCGCCCACTACGTCGCCGGGATGGCACCCGACGCGTAGATCGCCGTAGATCAAGCGGCCCGCAGGCCCCGTGATCAGGGCACGTGTAGTTAGGGACGGTGCGCGAGCACCTGGTAGACCGACGCCCAGCCGGTGACAAAGCCCAGCCGGGCAGCTCGCAGGTACAACCGCCAGACGCGAGCGCGCTCGGGCCCGGCCAGGCGCACGGCGTCCTCGTAGCGCGACTCGAAGCGCTCGATCCAGTGGCGCAGCGTCTCGGCGTAATCGCCGGCGAGCCCCTCCGCGTGCGTGGTGACCAGCCCGGCCCGCTCGAGCGCGAGCTCGACCCGCGACAGCGCCAGCGGCACCCCGTCGGGGGACACGAACCGCTCCGAGAAGTCGCCCTCGTCGGGGGTGTCGAAATCCTTCAGCTTGGCGATCCCGTGGTTGAGCAGACGCCCGCCGGGACGCAGCAGGCCGGCGAGCTGGTGGGCGTACACGTCGATTCGCTTCTGCCCCACGTGCTCGACCATCCCGATGCTCGCGATCGCGTCGAAGCGCTCGTCGCCCAGCTCGCGGTAGTCGGCGACCAGGATCTCGACGCGGTCAGTCAGCCCCGCGTTGCGGGCGTGCTGGCGCGCCAGCTGCGCCTGAGGCTCCGAGAGCGTCACGCCGAGCACTTGGGCGCCGTGCCGGCGCGCAGCGTGCAGGGCGAAGCTCCCCCACCCGCAGCCGACGTCGAGCACGCGCTCGCCCTCCTCCAGGGCGAGCTTGGTGCAGACCAGCTCGAGCTTGGCCTCCTGCGCCTGCTCGAGCGTGGCCGCCCCACCCGAGAAGTACGCGCAGCTATACGTCATCGACACGTCCAAGAACAGTGCGAAGAACTCGTTGCCGACGTCGTAGTGGTGGCGTACGGCGCGCCGGTCGCGGGTGAGGGTGTGGCGCTCGCCGCGCAGCCGCAGCTCCGAGCCCGGCGCGCGCGGGGGCAGCACGAGCCCACACGCACGCGCAGCGCGAGCCCGAGCCCCAGCCGCGCCTGCCGGCGCAGCGACAGCGGCGGCGGCTCGAACGTGTCGACCATCCGCAGCGCCGCGTTGAGCTCGTCGACCTCGATCAAGCCGGCGACGTACGCCCGCCCCATCCCGAGCTCGCCCGGCGCCCGCAGCACGTGGGCGAGCGCCTTGGGCGATAGCAGGCGCAGGGTCGGGCCGCCGGCTTCGGTCGCGGCGACCTCGCTCCCGTCCCAGAATGCGAGCGTGAACGGCCGGTCGGTGAATGCCGCCTGTAGCTCCCTGCGCAGCGGGGCAGTGTCGGCGAGACTCAAAGCGCCCGCGTCAAGACGTCTACGCGGCGACCCGGGTGTGCCTGCGCGCCGGATCCACGCGCACTACGTCACGGGCCAAGCCCACCAGCTCGAGCATCCGGATCACCGCCGCCGACGGATCGAGCTGCCAGCGCCGCAGGCCATGGCGGTAGGAGGTCGGAAAGGCGTGGTGGTTGTTGTGCCAGGCCTCGCCCCAGGTCGGGATCGCGAGCCACGCGAGATTGCGCGACTCGTCGCCCGTCTCGTAGTCCTGCCGTCCGAAGAAGTGGCACAGCGAGTTGATCGAGAAGGTCGCGTGGTGCAGCAGGAAGATGCGCGCCGCCCCGCCCCACAGGAGCGCCGTAAGCCCGCCGGCGACCGTCCCGGTCAGCGCGACCCCCAAGCCGAAGGCGGCGGCCAGACCGGCGATTACCCACAGCACGAAGGTCCTGTCGACGAAGCGGATCAGCGGGTCGGCGAGCAGGTCCTTGGCGTAGCGCCGCTCATCGGCCACCTCCATGTCCGAGAAGACCCACCCGAGGTGGGCGTGCGCGAGCCCCCGCAGCGACCCGCGGAAGCCCGAGCCGTGCCCGACGTGGGGGCTGTGCGGATCGCCCTCGACATCGGAGAATTGGTGGTGCTTGCGGTGGGTGGCGACCCAGTCGATCACCGGGCCCTCGGCGGCGGCGGAGCCGAGCGCGGCGAACGCCGCACGCAGCAGGCGGTGGCACTTGAAGCTGCGGTGCGTCAGCAGGCGATGAAAGCCGACGGTCACGCCTGTGCCGATCGTCACGTAGCAGATCACCAGCACGAGGATGTCCTGCCACTGCAGCAGGTTCCCAGTCCAGCCAAACCACATCCCGACCCCGAGCATGATCGGCGGCACCGCGGTCACGACCGCGCTCGCGATCCGGTCGATGACGGGCATCGTGACGGGACGCACGTCGGGCGCGGCCGACTGGATTTGTCCGGCTTCCATGTTTCTCTCCATTTTGTTAGAGCCGCTTCTTACGCCAGACGATCTTAAGCGATCCGGCGCTGGGATGTCATTTGCCGCCTGGCGCCGGACCGCAGCGGGCGCCGGGACCCACCGCCCACCGCACTCGGCCTGATCGAAACGCCCCCCGACCGAGACGGTGCGGGGGGCGGTTCGAATTCTTTGCGAAGGTGGAGACGGCGGGAATTGAACCCGCGTCCGCAGTCGCGTGAGAGATGGCGTCTACGAGCGTAGCCGGCGCTCTGATCTCGCCCTCGACTCGCCACGCCGGCGGGGTTGTCGAGAGCCAGCTCCCTGGAAGTCCTCGGATCGGAGGGAGCAAATCCTCACCGAGCGAGCCTGCTATCTGATCCCGGCGATCCCCGCCGCAGGCAAGCGGGGGCCGAGACGACCAGGGCTGGCGACTAAGCCGCGAGACCGAGGTCGAAGTTGTGCGTGTCCGCACTTATTTTTTTCCGGGTGTTTTACGAGGCCTCCCGGGACCTCGACTCGCAACCANNCACGTCGAAGCCTGTCGTCCCCTTGGGGATGTGAACCTCCTCGATTGTAGTCGAAGGAGATCGTAAGTCCAGGCCGTGTCGACGCTCGGGACTGCGACAATCACAAGCGATGCAACCTTCGAGCACCGATTGGCCGCCGCCCACGCGGCCTGCGCCACCAGCGCAGGCCGCACCACCAGCTCACGAGCCGGGCTCATCCGAGCTTGATCCTCCCTTTGGGCAGCGAAGGGCCCCGCTGCTAAAGCGCACTTTCGGACCGATCGTCGCGGCGATCATCGCGTTCGCGGCGAAGTTCAAGACGATCCTGCTGCTGCTGCCGAAGCTGAAGCTGCTGGCAACCGCCGGGACGATGCTGGTATCGATCGCGGCATACGCCCTGATCTGGGGCTTTCCGTTCGCCCTCGGATTCGTCGTGCTGCTGCTCGTGCACGAGACCGGGCACGTGATCCAACTGCGCCGGGAGGGCATCAAGGCGAGCGCTCCGATGTTCATCCCGTTCCTTGGCGCGGTCATCAGCGCCCGCTCGCTCGGCGAGAACGCGCTGGCGGAGGCACGCGTCGGGCTCGCGGGGCCGATCCTCGGCACCGCCGGCTCCGCGGCCTGCATCCTGATCTGGCAGGCGACCGGGAACGACATCTGGCGCGCGCTCGCCTTCACGGGGTTCTTCCTCAACCTGTTCAACCTGCTGCCGGTGGTGCCGCTGGACGGTGGCCGCGCGATGGCGGCGATGGCGCCATGGATGTGGTTCGCCGGGTTTGCCGGGCTGATCGCGCTCGCGGTGGTGTTCCCGAACCCGATCATCCTGATCATCGTGATCTTCGGCGGCCTGGAGACCTACCGGCGCTGGAAGCTTCGCAAGCATGGCGGTGAGCAGCAGCAGGCCTACTACCGGGTCCGGCCCCGTGATCGCGCGCTCGTCGCGGCGGTCTACCTGTCGCTGATCGCGCTGCTGGTGGTCGGGATGGACGCGACGCAGCTGACGCGGGCGATCCCGTAGAAGCGTGGGGGATTTTCTCGTATGGTCATCGAGAATCCCCCACGCTGCGCGCCGCAGACGACGGCGAACGCAAGTGCCGAAGCCGACGAGCGCCTGAAGCCGACGAGCGCCTAGTACCCGGGCGGCGGTGGGCCCATCGTCCGATCGCGCCGGTCGCGCTCGGACCACATGAACGTGTAGAGGAGAGACAGCGGCAGCGAGATCAGCCCGACGACAAAGATCACGGTCCCGGCCGTCTGCAGGTCGATGAAGCTGACGTGAGCCGTCACGGCCCACTTGAGGATCGCGCCGACGGCAATGAGCGCAATCGAACCGCCGATGGTCATCCTGCCACTCTACCCATGATCGGGCCAGTCTACTCCGAAACCGGGCCAAGGGCCCGCGATGAAGTTGACGATCCGGATGCGGCCGGGATGACTTCGCGGATACGTCGCTCCGTCGCGGACCCTACCGCTGCGCATCCCGCAGCTCGCGCTGGACATCCCGGGCCATGTCGCGCGTGCGGATCGACTCGCGCTTGTCGTGGAGGTCCTTGCCGCGCGCGAGCGCGATCTCGACCTTCGCCCGCGACCCGCCCCCGGAGAAATAGATCCTGGTCGGAACGAGGGTCAGACCGCGCTCGTGCGTCTTGCCGATCAAGCGCTCGATCTCGTCGCGGTGCAGCAGCAGCTTGCGTGGCCGCTCAGGCTCGTGGTTTTCTCGCGAGGCGGGGCCGTAGGGCGGGATGTAGACCCCCAGCAGCCACACCTCGCGCTCGCGAACGCTGGCGTAGGCATCCTTCAGCTGCGCCTTGCCCTCGCGCAGCGACTTGACCTCGGTGCCGGTAAGCACGATCCCGCACTCGAAGCGCTCGAGCAGGTTGAAGCGGTATGAGGCCCGGCGGTTGGTCGCCACATCGCCGGAGGCCGCCTTGCGCTTGCGTCCCTTGGCCATCGTTCAGCCGCCCCCGGAGCGCCGGAGATCCGGCGCTCGAGCGGTGTCCCCGAGCGTGTCCGGGCCGGCCGGGAGCAGATCTACTCTCCCACGCGGCGCGTCGACGCCGGCGACCCGCACATGGATCGCGTCGCCCAGACGGATCGCCCCGCCGTGACGGGTTCCCACCAGGATCGTGCCCTGCTCGTTGAGCTCCCACCACTCGCCGTGCAGCCGGCGAACCGGCAGCATGCCCTCAAAGGCACCATCCGGTCCGAATGCCACGAACGCGCCGGCCCTGATCACCCCGACCACCTCGCCCTCGAACACGGCCTCGCTTTCGCGCTCGGACAGCAGCCGCGCCAGTAGGAAGCAGCGCGCGATGTCGTCGGCGTCTCGTTCGAGCGCGATCGCCTCGCGCTCGCGAGCGGAGGCCCACGGCCCCGCCGAAGCTACCCACGAGGCTTCCGGTGCGGGGACATCGCCCGCCACGACCGAGAGCAGCGCGCGGTGGCAGATCAGGTCCGGGTAGCGGCGAATCGGCGAGGTGAAGTGACAGTAGCGGGGAGACTGCAGCCCGGCGTGGCCAAGGTTGCGGTGCTCGTAGCGAGCCTGCTTGAGCGACCGCAGCACGAGGCCCGTCAGCGCGCGCCCTCCCCGGCCGGTCCGCGCCACCCAGTCGGATACGAGCTGCGAGGCCTCCCCCGCGAGCGCCGCTGCCTGCTGCGGCGTCATGTGCCCCCGTGGCACTGGCGGCGTCGGCACGCCCAGCGACTGCAGTTGGTCGATCAACCGCTCTACCGAAGCGCCGTCGGGGGGCTCGTGCACGCGATACAGCGCCGGCACCCGGCCCTCTGAGAGCAGCCAGGCGACCTGCTCGTTGGCCGCGATCATCAGCTGCTCGATCAGGCGATGGGACTCGGTCTGCGCGACCGGCTCGGCGGCCAGCACGTTGCCCTGGCGATCGAAAGAGAACTCGGGCTCGGCCGAGTCGAGCACCAGCGCCGCCTGCCGGGCGCGCCTGGCGCCGAGCGCGCCGGCGGCTGCGCGGGCGGCGGCGAGGGCAACCCCCCATGGATCGACAGCGGCCTGGCGATCCGCGAAGATCTGATCCACGCGCCGGTAGTCGAGCCGCTCGTCGGAGCGGATCGCCGAGCGGTGAAACGCCGCACGTCGCACCGAATCGCCCACCACCGACAGCTCGACGCTCACGGCCAGCCGGTCCTCTCCGGGGCGCAGCGAGCAGGCATCGCCGGAGAGCTGGAAGGGCAGCATCGGCTCGACCGCCCCAGGCACATACACGCTGCACCCGCGTCGGTAGGCCTCGCGATCGATCAGCGAGCGCGGGCCGGCGTAGGCCGAGACGTCGGCGATGTGGACCCACACGCGCCACGATCCGTCCTGCTCACGGACAGCGGAGATCGCATCGTCGAAGTCGCGTGCGCTCACGGGATCGATCGTGAACGTCGGCAGGGCGCGGAGGTCTCGGCGGCCGGCCAGATCCTCCCTCCCCGCGGCCGCCTCGCGAGCCTCGTGCTCGACGGCGGGATCGAACGACCGCCGCAGCCCGCGGTCGACCATCAGCGCCTCGATCACGTCCTGCGCGACATCGGGCCGCCCCAGGCGCCGCACGACCGTGGCACGCCCCCGGCCCCGGCCACGCCCACTCTTCGCCCCGCCCCGCCCGTCCGCGCCCGCCGGGGACCCGAGCACCACCAGATCGCCGGCGTCGAAACGCCGATCGCGGCTCACCGCAATCCGCGGCCCGGTGCCGAAGAACGGCTCGGCGACGAGCAGCTTTCCGCGCCGCGCGAGCACCGCAACGCGCCCCCCGGCCGGCGCGGCGGGCGAGGCGCCCGCCGGTACGGCGGCGCCGGAGCCGGTGGCGTTCACCGGACTTCGGCGGCGACGGTGCGCTCGGCAACCGCGAGCGCGCGATCGCCGCGCGCGCGCGGATTGCTGATCGCGTAGACGTCGGGCTGGATCCCCGCCCCCCGGCGCACCCCGCCGCCGCCGAGGTTGTGCCCGCTGGGCGTGAAGTACTCGCCCACGGTGATGTCCAGCGCACCGCCGTTCGACAGCGTCTCGATCTCCTGAAAGACGCCCTTGCCGTAGGTGTGCGTACCCACGACCTTTGCCCGGCCGCGGTCCCTGAGCGCTCCGGTGACGATCTCGGCCGCCGACGCGGTGCCGCCATCGACCAGCACGACCAGCGGGATCCTGGTCGAGATCGCCCCGCCCTTGGCGACGTACACCTGGCGCGGCTGGCTGCGCCCGGCGGTCGAGACGATCGTGCCGTCGGGGACGAAGATGCTGGCCACGTTGACCGCCTCATCGAGCAGGCCGCCTCCGTTCTCGCGTAGGTCGAGGATCAAAGCGCGCGCGCCGGCGCCAAGCATCCTGTCGACCTGGGTGCGCAGCTCGGGACCCGCGCCGTTGGTGAAGCTCGTCAGCTGCAAGTCGCCAATTCTCACGCCCTCATACGCGAGCACCCGCCCGGTCGCGACCGGAACGACGAGCTCCGCGCGCGTGATCGTGACGACTCGCCGCCGGGTGCCGCTGAGCACGGTCAGCGTCACCCGCGTCCCGGCAGGCCCCTGGATCAAGCGCGAGGCGAAGTCATGGGCCCGGTTCACCAGCGAGGTCGACCCTACGGCGACGATCTCCTCGCCCCGGAAGAGGCCCGCGCGGGCGGCCGGAGAGTTGGGAAAGACATCCTCGATCTGCAGCCCGCGGGGATCTGGGAGCACATCGATCCCGACCCCGCTCAGGTGCGGGTTGGTCTGATTCAGGAAGGCGTGGTACTCGACAGGGTCGTAATAGTGCGAGTACGGATCGTCCAGGCTGGCGACGGCCGCGGTCAGCCCGTCGTTGACGAGCTCGCTGCGGTCTATCGGCCGGTAGTAGTCACGGGCGAGCACGCCGAGCGCCTCGTGCACCAACTGCCCGTCGCTGTCGTCCACGAGCGCGTTGCGCAAGGACGATGGCAGCCAGCTCGGGTGACCGCCGATCCAGATGCCGAGCAGCAGCACGAGCAGCGCGCCGGCGACGGCACCGATAATCCGAGGCGGGCGCGGGTTGCCAGAGCGCATCGAACGTGAGGGTAGCCGGGGCGGACCGCCGTCCGAGCCGCCGAGCGGTCATGGTGCAGCGGGTCAGACGCGCAGGAAGCGCCGCAGCGAGAGCCCCGAGCCGAGCGCCGAGACGATCACCCCGGCGAGCATCAGGATCGCGAGCAGCGCCGGGAAGGCGATCGTCCGGATCCCTCCGACCAGCGACCAGCCGGCGAACAGCGGGTCGAGCAGCGCGACCTTGGCAATCCCCAGCACAGCGACAGAGAGCACCGCGCCCGCGGCGCCCACGACCACGCCCTCGATCACGAACGGCCAGCGGATGAACCAGTCGGTCGCGCCGACCAGCTTCATCACTTCGACTTCGCGCCGGCGCGCGTACAGCGACAGGCGGATCGTGTTGGCGATCAGCAGCACGGAGGCAAGCACGAGCAGCAGCGCGAACGCGAGCCCGCCCCACTGCACGGCCGAGGTCAGCTGCAGGGCCTTCTTCGTGTAGCCCTTCTTGTTGGAGACGCTCTGGATCGAGGCGTCGATCACCCCGCGCTGGCCGGCCGGGTCCTTGGGCGTGAGCGACGAGTTGATCGCGAGCACGTTGCCCGGATTGTCAGGCGAGACATGGAAGGTGTCGGGCAGCGGGTTGGTCGCGAGCAGCGTGTACGCCGCCGGATCGAGCTTCGACTGCTGGGCATACGCGGCCGCCTTGGAGACGAACTGGACAGCCTTCACGTGCGGAGTCGCGAGCAGCTCCTTGCGGACGCGTACCTCGTCCGCGGAGGTCGCGTTGTTCTTCATGTAGACGTCGACGATCAAACGGCCGCGAACGCTGTTGGCGGCGTCGTTGGTCACCTCGACCGCTGGGATGAACACGCCGAGCACGAGCAACGTCACCAGCACCGTGGCCAGCGCGGCGAAGGTAGGCGCGGCGTTGCGGCGCATCGCGCGCAATGCCTCGCGCAGGAAGAACGAGATGTGCACGGATTACTCGAGCCCCGGCGGTCGCGTCGAGGGGGCACGCATCCGGCCGGCGAACTCTCGCGTGGTCTCCTCGCGCGTGTACAGGCCGGTCGCTTCGTCGCGGACGACGCGTCCGCGTGAGAGCTCGAGCACCCGGCGGCGTACCTTGTCGACCATCGCCTGGTCGTGGGTGGCGACCAGCACGGTCGAGCCGGTGCGATTGATCCGATAGAGCAGGCGCAGGATCTCGATGCTCGTGTCCGGATCGAGGTTGCCGGTCGGCTCGTCGGCCAGCAGCAGCGGCGG
>QHBV01000004.1:24809-28254 GCA_003244035.1 Solirubrobacterales bacterium
AGCCGCAGGATGTCGGGCACCTTCTGCCGGATCTCCCGGCGCGTGCCGCCGGTCGCCTGCAGCGCGTAGGCGACGTTGTCGTAGACGTTGCGGTTGGGCAGCAGCTTGAAGTCCTGAAAGACCACGCCGATGTTGCGCCGGTAATACGGAACCCGCTTGCGGTCGATCTCCGCGAGCTCGCGCCCGGCCACGCGGATCGTTCCCTCCGTGGGCTCGCTCTCCTTGATCAGCAGCCGCATCACCGTCGACTTGCCCGATCCGGTCGAGCCGACCAGGAACACGAACTCAGAGCGGACGATCGAGAAGGTCGCCTGGTCCAGGCCCACGTCGCCGCTCGGATAGCGCATCGTGACGCCACGGAAATCGATTACGGCGGGGCCGTCGGGGGCGGCGCTGGGGACGTGCCTGCGCTGGGTGGCGGGCGCGGTGACGGGGCGGCGCCGGGTGCGTTGCTTGGATTGTGAGCTGGCCATGAAGTGGGCGCAGCGTAGCTCCCACGCTTAAGGACCGCCACAACGAAGGCCCCTTGCAAGACGATTTGCAGGGGAGAGGATTATGGGGGCGCCTGACGGCGCCCTGGTTTGAGGCCGTCGAGGCTCGGGGCGCTACCGTTGGAGCTCGTGCCCGAGATCGCCACCTCGATCCTCGCCAACGGGATGCCCTTGCACCGGATCTCGGTGCCGGGAACGCGCGCGGTCACGATCTTGCTCGCGTTCGACGCGGGCGCTCGGACCGAGCGGCCCGAGGAGAACGGCATGGCCCACTTCCTCGAGCACCTCGTGTTCAAGGGCGGCGAGAAGTACCCCACCTACCGCGCCGTCAACGAAGCGGCGGAGGGGATCGGGGCGGTGCTGAACGCCTACACGAGCCACGATCTCGTCGCGTTTCACATCACCGCGCGCGCGGAGCACGCGCTGGCGGCGGCCGACCTGCTGACCGACTTCGTCGGCAGGCCCCGGATCGACGCCGGCGAGCTCGACCGCGAGCGGGGCGTGGTCGTGCAGGAGATCGCTCGGGCCAATGATCAGCCGGCGGCGGTGGCCGAGCACCTGATCGACGAGGCTGCGTTCGGCGCGCACCCGCTCGGACGCCCGGTGCTCGGCACCGCCGAGCACATCCGCGATCGCTTCAACCGCGAGGGGATGGTCGCCTTCCGCTCGCGGCGGTGGGCCCCGGCGCGGGGGGCCGCGTTCGCCGTGGGCAACCTCGAGTCGCTGCCCGCCACCGGCGCCGACGGCGACGGGGAGGGAGCACTGGGTGAGCTGTTCGCCCGCTTCCAAGCCCAGCCGGAGCCCGGTGCCTACGAGCCGGCCCCGAGCTTCACGCCCCGGGTGCTCGTGCGCGAGCGGGACTCCAACCAGTCACATCTGCGCATGTCCTACCGTCCCGCCGTCGAGGTCCTCGACCCGCGTCAGCGCGCCGCGCTGACGATCTACTCGACGCTGCTCGGAGGGTCGATGGGCTCGCGGCTGTTCGACGAGATCCGCGAGCAGCGGGGCCTCGCCTATTCCGTCCACTCGGTCGCTCATGCTTACGCCGATGTGCCGGTCCTCCAGCTGTCCGCGGGCCTTCAGTCGAGCAAGTGCGTAGAGGCGTACCGGAGGATGAGGGAGATCGTCAGCGAGCTGCGCGAGCACGGACCGGCGGAGTCCGAGGTCGCTCGTGCACGTGCGTACGCCGCCGGCGCCCGAGCGATCGCGTTCGAGAACACGAACGCCGTCGCCCGCTATGCCGCGCAGCAGACGATCGTTCACGGGGAGGACGTCGATCCCGACAGGATGATCGAGCTGCTCGACCGGGTCGCGCTCGCGGAGGTGGTCGAAGTCGCCACCAGGGTCGCAGATGAGCTGTCAGTGGCGTGCGTGGGACCGCACACGGTGGAGGAGCTTCAGTCCGCATAGCCGGCCGGATCGCGGTGGCGGCCCTGGCCACTCTCGCGCTCGGCGGCTGCGGCGGCAGCCGTCACGACTCGACGGTGACGGCGGCCACGGCCGTCACCGGCAGCACCACCGGCCCGCCGGCCGCGGCGCCGCCCCCGGGCCTCGCCCGGCTCAGGGCCGCGCTCAGTCGGGTGCTCGCGCTCGCCGGTCCGGGCACGGGGGCGGCCGTCTACGACCTCCAGGCGCACACCACTCTGTTCGCCCTGCGTGCCGGCGTGATGCGGCCGCCTGCCTCGGTCGAGAAGGTCTATACGACCGTCGCGCTGCTGCGCAAGCTGGGCGCGGATGCTCGCTTGCGCACGTCGGTGCTCGGCGACGGCCGCCTCGGCGCCGGCGGCGTGTGGCACGGCGATCTGTATCTGCGCGGCGGCGGGGACCCGACGTTCGGCGACGGAGCCTTCAACCGGGTGTACGAGCTCGGCTACGGCCCCACCGCAGCCCAGCTCGCGACGCAGCTCGCCTCCGACGGGATCGTGCGAGTGACCGGTCAAGTGATCGGCGACGAGTCGCTGTTCGACTCCGAGCGCGGTGGCCCCGCGAGTGGAGGCGGACCGGACATTCCCGACTACGGCGGCCAGCTGAGCGCTCTCACCTACGACCACGGCGCGAGTATCGGTGCGCTCGGCCCCGCCGCGTTCGCCGCCAGGCAGCTGACCCGGGCGCTGCGCTTGGTGCACGTGCGCGCGACGGCCGCGCCGCACACAGGGATCGCCCCGCCGGGCGCCCGCCGGCTGGCGGCGGTAAGCTCGCCGCGGCTCGCGGTGCTGCTGAAGCTGATGGACGTACCCTCCGACGACCTTGCCGCGGAGCTGCTGACCAAGCAGCTCGGCAAGCGGCTGCACAACCGGGGCAGCATCACCGCCGGAGCCCGCGTGATCGCCCAGGTGATGGCGAGCTACGGCCTGCATCCGAAGACCCTGGACGGCTCGGGACTCGATCGCTCGGACCGCACGTCGCCCTTGGAGGTGGTGACGCTGCTCAAGGATCTATGGCACACGCCGGTGGGCGACGTGCTGCAGGACTCGCTCCCGGTGCTCGGCGTCAGCGGCACGACCCGCCGGATCGCCGCCGGCACCGCCGCCCAGGGCCGCTGCGTGGCCAAGACGGGCACGCTGCAGGACGTCACCAACCTCGCGGGCTACTGCTATAGCTGGGGCCGCCAAAGGCTCGCGTTCGCACTGTTCATCGACGGCCTGGACAACTCCCGCGCGCTCATGCTGATCGGGCGGATGGCGGCCGCGATCGCGCGCTATTAGTAGTGGCCGATGGGGTTCTGAACCGGCGCGAGCTGCGACGCTACCTCGAGCGTGTCGACGATCGCTGGCCGATCGAGACCGCGCGGCTCGGCGGCGCCCGCGTCGCCGACGAGCGCGGCGCGCCGCCGCAGCGCGAACGCGGCCCCGAGTTCGTCGTGATTCTCGTCTCGGCGGCCTTCGACGGGGTCCCGTGGCTCGAGCGGGTGTACCTGGCCGGCTCGCTGTGGGACGCGCTCGAGATGGGCGCGC
>QHBV01000004.1:28292-30462 GCA_003244035.1 Solirubrobacterales bacterium
GCGATCGAGCAGGGGCTCGACTTGCGCTCGAGCTGACGGCGCGCTCAGGGTTGGCTGAGGGCCAGCGCGGCACGGTCGCCGCGCGCACGGGCGATCAGCAGCGGCGCTCGGAGTCGCTCGTGGACGGCGATCGCCTGGGAGAAGTACTGCTCGGCCAGGGCGGGACGGCCGTGCGTGCTCG
Organism: Solirubrobacterales bacterium; assembly: GCA_003244035.1. Taxonomy (GTDB): domain Bacteria; phylum Actinomycetota; class Thermoleophilia; order Solirubrobacterales; family Solirubrobacteraceae; genus Palsa-465. The sequence continues at coordinate 28,474 of QHBV01000004.1, forward strand.
CGAGCAGCCCCAGGCCGTGGGCGATCGCCCCCGGTGCGCCGACCGGCGTTACCGCGACCTGGTCGGCGAATGGCTGCAAGCGCTCGAACAGCGCCGCTGCGGCGTCGCGGTCGCCGACACGGGCGGCAACATGCGACCAGGTCAGCATCGCGCTGGCCCACAGCGCGTTGGCGGGAATCGCGGCGAAGTGGTTGGCCGTGCCCTCTGACAGGAGGGCGGCGGCCTCCTGGCGCCGGTCGGCCTCGCATAGCGCGAGCGCGCGCAGCGGCTGGAAGATGTTGAAGGCGGGAAACCGCGCGAGCGCGTCGTCGATGAAGCCCAGCGCCTGAGCCAGCGCGCCCTGCTCCCAGCGGATGAAGCCGGTCAGGGCAGCATGGAAGGCGGCGGCGTCAGCCTCGCCGGCCGCGCTTCCGACCTCGAGCGACTGCGTGGCGCGTGCCTCCGCGTCGTCCAGCCGGCCCGCGAGCAGCTCCCGGGTCGCGGAGTAGTAGAGCAGGCGCCAGCGCAGCATCGGCTGCGGGGTGGTCTTGACGACGCCGCGCATGATCTCCATGCAGCGCTCTGCCTGGTCGAGATCCCCGGCCTCCATCATCGTGGTCCAGTGCCTGGCTGCGGCGTGGAACAGCAGCGGCGGATCCCCCGCCGCCTGCGCGGCGGCCACCATCTCGGCGCTCGGCTCCAGGCGCTCTGCGAGCGTGTCGGGAAACCACAGCGCGAATACGTAGTAGAGCAGCACGAACGCGAGTGTGTGGGGGTCTGCCTGCGCACGCGCAAGCTCGACCGCCTCCTGGACCAGCGCTCGCCGGGTGCCCACATCGCTGGTGAACGTCAGCTCGGCTGCCAGCAGCGCCATCACCCTTGGTCGCAGGGGGTCGGTCTCCGCCAGCGATTCCGAAGCGGCCCGCAGCAGCGAGATCAGCTCCTCGTCGGGGCGACTGACCGATCCAAGGCCGCGGCTGGTGGCCAGCACCGCCCGTGCGACCCGATGCCCATCGCCGAGGCTGCGCGCCAGCCCCGCCGCGTCGAGCAGCGTGCGGCGAAAGTCGGGGGCGCCGCTCTGGCGCTGCGCCTCCCCGAGCCCGATCAGCAGCTCGCACCTGGCGGGGTCATCGGGGGCCGAGAACTGGTCGACCAGCTCGAGGCCGCGCGTGAACCATCGACAGCCTTCGGCCGGCGCCAGCTGCTCGATCGCCCGGCGCCCCGCGCGGCAGGCGTAGTCGATCGCCTTCCCGGGAGCCGACGGCCGCACCGCGGCTGCGAAGTGGTGAGCCAGCTCGAGGACGCGCTCCGGTGCCGCTGATCCGTACAGCCGCTCGATCGACTCGCCTACCCGGCCGTGCAGGTGGGCGCGCCGTGCGGCGCTGAGGCTCGCGTACAGGGCGTGCTCGACCAGCGCGTGGGCGAACGTGAAGCTCCCCGGCTCCTGTGCATGCTCGCGCAGCAGCGACGTCGCCACCGCCTGCTCGAGCACGTCGAGCACCTCGTGCTCGGGCGCCTCGAGCACGTCCGCCACGAGCTCGAGGTCGAACGAGCGACCGATCACCGCCGCGACTCCGAGCGTCTGGACTGCCCCGGCTCCGAGCCGGCGCGCGCGCTGGGCGACGACCTCGAGCACGCTCTGCGGAAGCCCGAGCTCGCCCACCCGCCCTCCACCCGCCAGCGGCCATCGTCGCCCTGGACGATCGCGCCCCGCTCGACCAGGTGGCGCACCACCTCGGAGACGAAGAACGGGTTGCCCCCGGTCTCGCGCGTCAGCTCCCCCGCCAGCGCCACGCCGTCGCTGTCGAGGTTGTGACCCGCGCCCGCCTGCAGCAGCGCCGCGACCTCGCTCTCGTCCAGGCCGCCGAGCGTGATCCGCTGCACACCCGACTCGCGCCGGAGGTCCGCGAGCACGCGGCTCATGGGATGATCCGGAGTGACCGCGGAGTCCCGGAAGGTCCCGACGATCAGCCGGCGCGGCGGCGCCGAGCGCAGCGCGAGGTGCGCCAG
>QHBV01000004.1:30551-35151 GCA_003244035.1 Solirubrobacterales bacterium
CAGGTCCGGCAGTCGCAGCGAGAGTGCGCTCACCACCCTCGCCAGCTCGCCTCCGTGACGCCTGGCGTGGCCGCGCAGCAGGCGCAGCCGGGCGCCCCTCACGTAGTGCGAGAGCGCCTCGACCCACGGAAGGTACGGAATGCCGAGCTCCTCCTCACAGCGCCCGTACAGCACGATCGCACCGTGCTCGTGCAGCTCCTGCGCGAGCACGGTGACGAGCCGCGTCTTGCCGATCCCGGGCTCACCGGCGACGAACGCGACGGCCGGTTCGCCGCCCCTCGCCGCTGCCCAGGAGTTGTGCAGCACCGCGCGCTCGAGCTCGCGCCCGATCAACCCGGTATCGGGCAGCAGGCGGAGCGCCGGCGGTAGCTCGAGCGCATGCTGGCGGCTGCCGAGCGGAGTCCACGCCACTTCACATGCTCTTACCGGGGCGGGAAGTCCCTTGAGCTCGAGCTCGCCGACGGACGAGAGCGACAGCTCCTCCCGCGCGCCGACCATCAGGCGCACGAGATCCGAGCAGAGGATCTGGTCTCCGTGGGCGCACGCGCACAGCCGTGCCGCCTGGACCACCGGCTCGCCGAAGTAGTCACCGTCCTCGCGTGAGACGTCGCCGAGGCTGACGCCGATCCGCACCGTGACCGGATCGACCGCATTGCGGTTGCGCTGCTCGAGCCGCTGCTGCATGCGCACGGCGCAGCGCAGCGCCGCGACGGCCGACGGGAATACGACCATCAGGCCGTCGCCGAGGCTCTTGACCTCGCGGCCGCCGGCGGCGGCGATCGCCTCGCGCAGGAGTGAGAAGTGCTCGGACAATGCCACCTCGGCGCGCTCGGCGCCGACGCCGGCAGTCAGCGCGCTCGAGCCGACCACGTCGGTGAACAGGACCGAGGCGGTCTCGACTGCGCTCATCGCCGCAATCCTCCCTGTCGTCGCCGGGCACTGGCCTCGCGCCACGATGCGCGCTACGTCACGGAGGCTGCGTGATCTTAGCGCGCCACCGGCGTGCGTCTTTCATCGAGGAGCGTGGGCGGCCCGCGCGCCAAGCTGTCCCAGTGACGGCGGAGGACTCCAGGCGACGGCTGCCGCGCCGCCGCCTGGAAGCTCCGCCCTAACCGTGCCGGCGGTCCGCAGCGCCGGTTGCCGTCGCGCGGCCCCACCCAGCGACCGCCGCCCCCGGCAATGGTGCCCCCACCGCCCGGGTCAGAGCCTCCTGCTCTCGGAGCCCCGCACCCCCGCCCGGCATCCCTGTCCACGGCCCCCACTGCTTTATGGCGCGGTGTCCCATTGCAGGCGGGACCCTAGCTCTCCCCGGGGCACCGGGAGTGCGACATTTGTCACACCTACGGCGAGTGCGAGAATCGCCCGCGTGAACCCTTCCGCTGCCCCCTTTCTGCGCCAGCTCGATCCGCCGGTCGCAGACGCCCTGGTGGCGCGGATTCGCCGGCGGATCGTGCCGAAGTCCCAGTTCATCCTTCGCACGGGCTCGGCGGGCGCGGATGTGGTGCTGATCCTCGCCGGCCGGGTCAGGATCGTGATCGACGGCGCCGACGGTCGCGAGGTGGTGCTGGCGATTCTCGGGCCGGGTGAGCTGATCGGCGAGATGGCCGCGCTGGGCGGGCAACGACGAAGCGCCAACGCGATTGCGCTCGACGACGTCGAGGCCGGCTACCTGCGCGCCGAGGAGCTGCGCTCGTTCCTGGCCGAGTACCCCGACGCGGCGCTCGCCCTGATCCGGATGCTGATCGGCCGCCTGGTGGAGGCCGATCGTGACCGGGTCGACCTCGCCACCCAGGACAGCGTTGGGCGGGTGTCAAAGCGCCTGCTGGCGCTGGCCGCCGACCACGGCCAGCAGGCGGACGAGGGCACGCAGATCGGGCTCACGCTTACGCAGGAGGAGCTCGCGAGCTGGACCGGGGCCACGCGCGAGACCGTCTCGCGCGCGCTGCGCCTGATGCGTCAGCTCGGGTGGGTGACCACCGACCATCGCCGCATCACGATCCACGATGCGGATGCGCTGCGCAGGCGCTGTGGCGAGACGGAGTGGAGGTGACGCCCGGCTCGCCCACCGAGCAGGACTCGCGTCAGCGGTGGTGCCCCGGCGTCAGCTCGCGGAGGTCGACCACTGCCCCGTTGTCGAAGCCGCGGTCGAGCAGCGCCCACATGTCTCGGGCCACCTGGTCGGGATCGGCGAGCTCACCGCGCTGGTGGAGATCGACGAACTTCTGCCGCTTGGGGAAGTCCCGCTCAGCGGTCTGGCGGAGCTGCGCCTGCATGCCCGTGTCGACCGTACCGGGCGCCACGGCGATCACCTCGACCCCCCCACGGAGATCCTGCTCGGCGCCCACGTCCCGCACCCACTGGTCGAGCGCCGCCTTCGCCGCCCCGTACGAAGCCCAGCCCGGATAGACGCTGCGGGCCGCGCCGGAGGTGATCACCACAAGCTGGCGGCCGGCGTCGATGTCGCGGGCGGCGGCCAGGAACATGTGCCCGAGCGCCTGCCCAGCGGCGCTGCCCAGGATCACGCTGCGGGTGTAGGCGTCGGTGTCCACCTCGCCGGCGAAGCCGATCGGTTCGAGCACGCCGGCGGCGTGCACGAACACCACCCGATCGCCTGACCAGCCGGCCAGCTCTCGCTGGAACGATCGACCGACCTGCTTCCAGGCGTCCGGGTCGGCGAGGTCGGCCTCGAGGTGCTCGCCGGCCGGCGGCTCGCTGCGGCTGATGTCGATCAGCCGTGCCTCTTGCCACGGAAGCGTCGCGGCAAGGGCCCTGCCGATGCCGCTCGAGGCGCCCGAGATCCACACCAGGGCCTTGCACATGTCCGCGAGCTTACCTTCACCCGGCGTATGGTGAGGGCAAGCGCAGGTCAATCGAAGCGAGGAGGTCGGCAATGAAGTTCCTGGTCGTCTGGAAGCTGGAGATCTCGACGCTCTCGGGGGAGATGATGGCGGCGGTCATGCGGATGCCCGATGTGGCCCGGCCGCTGGAGGAGAGCGGCAAGGTGATCGGTCGCTACCACATCGTCGGCTACCACGGCGGGGCGTGGATCTTCAACGTCGAGTCCAACGAGGAGCTAGAGGTGCTGCTGGCGCAGCTGCCCATCTACAACGTGTCTCACTTCGACGTGTACCCGCTGGCGGACATGTCCTCGTTTCCGGTCGTGCCGCCCGCGGACTGATGCGCCGGGTCCCCCGCTAGCTGATCGACACCATCCGCTCGATCGGCACCCGCGCGAGCTCGGCGATCTCGGCCGGGACCTTGACCTCGTGTACGCCGTCACGCAGCGCATCGCGCAGCTTTGCCAGCGTGATCATCTTCATGTAGCGGCAGTGCGCGGCCTCGTTGGCGGCGATGAACCGCGTGTCCGGCGCGGCCTGGCGCAGCGGATGGAGCATTCCAGTCTCGGTAGCCACGATCGCGCTCCCGCCATCGTGATCACGCGCGTAGCGGAGCATCCCGCCGGTCGAGAGCATGTGCACGCCGTCGGCATCGAGCTCACCGGCGGCCGCATACTCCATCACGCTGGTCGAGCACCCGCACTCGGGGTGGATCAGGAAGTCGGCGCCGGGGTGGGCAGTCCTGACCGCAGCGATGTCGGCCGGCCTGATCCCGGCGTGCACGTGGCACTCGCCGTCCCAAACGTGCATGATTCGGCCAAGCGTCTTCTCGACGTAGGCGCCGAGGAACATGTCGGGGCCGAACAGGATCTCGGCGTCGTCTCCGTACTCGCGATAGATGTGCGCGACGACCGCTACCGCGTTGGCCGAGGTGCAGCAATAGTCGGTCTGCGCCTTGACCTCGGCGGTCGTATTGACGTACATCACGACCACCGCGCCGGGGTGTTGGGCCTTCCATCCGCGCAGTTGCTCGGCCGTGATCGAGTCCGCCAGCGAGCAGCCGGCTTCGACATCGGGGATCAGCACCCGCTTGTCCGGGCACAGGATCGAGGCGGTCTCGGCCATGAAATGCACGCCACAGAACACGATCGTCCCCGCCGACGAGCCCGCCGCCTGCTGTGAGAGCCCGAGCGAGTCGCCGACGCAGTCGGCCACGTCCTGGATCTCGGGCAGCTGGTAGTTGTGGGCAAGGATGACCGCGTCGCTCTCGGCCGCCCGCGACCGCACCTCTTGCCTCAGCGCGGGGATGTCCTCCAGCAGCAGCGGTGCGGGCGCCGGTCGCGCCGCGATCATCGGCAGCGGTCGCGCAGCGAGGGTGGGCAGGTTCATGTGATCGGCTCGAGGATGAGAGAGAGATCCAGGGCGGGGGCGCTGTGCGTGAGCGCGCCCACAGAGACAAATTGTACGCCGGTGCTCGCGATCTCCCGGAGCGTCGGCAGCGTGACGCCGCCGGAGGCTTCGAGTTCGGCGCGGCCGTCCACGTGCGTCACCGCGACTCGCAGCTGGGCCACTGACATGTTGTCGAGCAGGATCCGCAGGGCGCCGGCCGCCAGCGCCTCGTCGACCTCGGCCAGCGTCCGGCATTCGACCTCGAGCGCCAGCTCTGGCGAGTGCGCCCGAACCCGGCGCACCGCCTCCCCCACCCCGCCGGCGATGGTGGCGTGGTTCTCCTTGATCAAGACGGCGTCGTACAGGCCGGCGCG
>QHBV01000005.1 GCA_003244035.1 Solirubrobacterales bacterium
CTTTGACTCAGAAACACCTCAATTACACGTCCACGCATCTCGAACGAGCCCGCGGACGGCTTGCCAAGCAGCAGCTCGGTGTCGGCTGGGTCGCAGCGAAGCAAGAGGCCACCTCGGCCACTGACGCTGACGGCCAGGTGCCCGCCGATCAAGAACGCCAAGCCGCCGAACATCCGCTTCTCCGTGACGCCCTCCTCGGCTGCGATCAGCTCACGGACACGATTGGCAAGATCCTCGTCGTAGGCCATCAGCGCACGAGCTTGTCGGGCTGGATCGGCAGGCGGCGGATGCGCACGCCGGGGGCATGATGGACGGCGTTGGCGACCGCCGCTGCCGTGCCGACGATGCCGATCTCGCCGATGCCCTTCGACCCCATCGGATTGAGTCGATCGTCGTCCTCCTGCACCCAGGTGGCATCCCAGTCCCCGGCGTCGGCGCAGGTCGCCACGTGGTACTGGGCGAAGTCGTGGTTGAGGTAGTCGCCGAACTCGAGGTCGAGGACGCTCTCCTCGTGCAGGGCCATCGAGACGCCCATCGTCATTCCACCGATCAGCTGCGAGCGCGCCGTCTTGGGGTTGATCACCCGGCCGACGGCGAAGACGCCGAGCAGCCTCGGGATGCGCACCTCGCCGGTCTCGACGTTCACGCGCGCCTCCACGAACTGGGCGCCAAACGCGTGGCGCGAGAGCTGCGCCTGTGCCTCGATCTCATCCGCGGTGTCGGCCTCGGCCTCGAGTCCCTCGGCGGGGATCTCGCCGCCGTGCTCGGCGATCAGCCCCACCAGCGCCTCGCACGCCCGGACCACTGCTGTGCCCCAGGACGACGTACCCATCGAGCCCCCGGCGACCGGCCCGGGGGGGAGTGCGCTGTCGCCGAGCTCGATTCGCACCTGCTCCGGCGAGACGGCAAGCGCGTCGGCGGCGATCTGGGTCAAGACCGTGCGCGCGCCGGTGCCGATGTCGGCGCCGCCGACCCGCACCGCGAAGCCGCCGTCCGCCTCCGCGCGCGCGGCCGCCTGCGACGGCCGCCGGTAGGTCGGATAAGTCGAGGCGGCCACGCCGGAGCCCGTCATCCAGGCGCCCGCCCGGCGGATGCCGGGCGTGGGATCGCGGTGCTCCCAGCCAACGCGCGACGCGCCCTCGCGCAGGCACGCCACGAGGCCACGTGAGCTGAAGGACTGGTCCTTCTCGGGGTCGCGGGCAGGTTCGTTGCGGATCCGCAGCTCGATCGGATCGATTCCACAGGCGATCGCCAGCTCGTCGATCGCGGCCTCGAGCGCGTACATCCCCGGGCACTCGCCGGGAGCGCGCATCCACGAGGGCGTCGGGACGTCCAGCGCGACGAGCCTGTGGGTCGTACGGCGGTTCGGCGCCGCGTACATCACCCGCGTCGGCGTGGCGGTCTGCTCGGCGAACTCGCGCACGGTCGAGGTCTGCTCGACGACGTCGTGCGAGATCGCCCGTAATGTCCCATCGGCTGCCGCACCCAGTCGCAAGCGCTGGATCGTGGGCGTGCGGTAGCCGGTCAGCGAGAACATCTGCTGGCGGGTGAGCGCCACTTTCACGGGCCGCCCGGTGACGCGCGCGGCGATCGCCGCCAGCACGACCTGCGGGCGCGGCGAGCCCTTGGAGCCAAAGCCACCGCCGACGTGCGGCGAGATGATCCGAACGCGCTCGGGCACCAGGCCGAAGACCTCGGCCAGCACCGGGCGTGCCGGCGAGGCGCCCTGGGTCGAGTCGTAGATAAGAAGGTCGCCGCCGTCCCAGATCGCGATGCTGGCATGCGGTTCCATTGGGTTGTTGTGGTACGCCGGCGTGGCGTAGGTTGCGTCGTGGCGAATCTCGGCTGCCGCAAACGCGCGGTCGAAGTCGCCGTGCTCCGTGTCGGTGTCGTACGTGGGATTGACCTGGTCGGGCTTGTAGAGGCCGGGGTGCTCCGGACGCAGCTCGACGTCGTGCGTCCGTGCTTGGTAGTCGATCTCCACCAGTGCTGAGGCCGCGCGCGCGGCCTCGAGGCTCTCCGCGACGACGACGGCGACGATCTGGCCGCGGTAGGCGACGGCGGGGGACTGCAGCACCGCCAGCTCGCCGTCGTCAACCCGCGCGAGCCTGGGCGCGTTTTCGTGCGAGAGCACCGCGATCACATCGGGTGCGCCGAGCGCCCTGGTCGCATCGACGCGGGTCACGGAACCGGCGGCGATCGCCGTTTGCACGATGTCGAGGTAGGCGACCGCGTGGGTCGGGTGCTCGAACGCGTAACGCGCCGCTCCGGTGACCTTCTCGCGGCCATCTACGCGGTCCATCGCCGCGCCGATCGAAGCGGTGCGGGTCGCGGCCATCATGTGACCGCCAAGTCGCTGAGGGTGCGGATGATCAGGTTGCGCGCCAGCGGCACTTTGTAGGCGTTGTCGCGCAGCGGCTGGGCCTGCGCGAGCTCCGCCTCGGCGGCGCGCGCAAAGCTCTCCCGGGTGGCGGGCGCTCCTCGCAGCGCCGCCTCGGCCCGCTCGGCGCGCCACGGGATGTGCGCGACTCCGCCCAGGGCGATCCGGCAGTCGCGCACGATCCCATCGGCGAGGTCGAGCGCCGCCGCCACCGACACCAGCGCGAACGCGAACGACGCGCGGTCTCGCACCTTCCGGTAGTCAGACCGCGCCGCAAACGCCAGCGGCGCGAGCTCGACGGCGACGATCAGCTCTCCGGGCTCGAGCACCGTGTCCAGCTCCGGCTCTTCGCCCGGCAGGCGGTGAAGACCGGGCAGCGGTATCGTCCGCGCTCCCGACGGACCGACGACATCGACCTCGGCGTCCAGCGCCGCCAGCGCCACGGCCATGTCCGACGGATGCGTCGCTACGCAGGCGGCGGAGTGCCCGATCACCGCGAGATCGCGATGATGGCCTTCGCGCGCGGGGCAGCCCGACCGTGGGCGACGCTTGTTGCACGGCTTGGAGACGTCCTGGAAGTACGGACAGCGGGTGCGCTGCAGAAGGTTGCCGCCCACGGTCGCGAGATTGCGAAGCTGGCCGGAGGCACCCGAGAGCAGCGCTCGGGAGAGCGCCGGATAGCGAGCGCGTACCACGGGGTCTGCCGCCAGGTCGCTGTTGCGCATCGCGGCGCCGATGCGCAGGCCACCATCGGCGCGCTCCTGAACCGCACGGTCCTGGAGGCGCGAGACGTCGACAAGCAGGTCCGGCTCATCGACCCCGAGCTTCATCAAGTCGACGAGGTTCGTGCCTCCGCCTAGGTACCTAGCGCGCCCACCGGCAGCCGCGACGGCCGCGACGGCCGCGACGGCCGCGT
>QHBV01000006.1 GCA_003244035.1 Solirubrobacterales bacterium
CTGACTACAGGGGGAACCTCGGTTTAGCTGCCAGTCAGTCAGGAGGATCGGCCGGCGGTGCTTCCTGCCGGGGCCGTGTTGAGGGAAGAGGCAGGGCCAGCATTTCCAGTAGGCGGACACCTCCACGCAGTTCTTGGGCCGCACCTGGACGAGCGCCCGCCGGCCGGCTACCTTGCTCAACGCGGATGCAGCGCTGGCGATGATCCCGGGGTATTTGGTGTCGAGCACGATCCGGAGCCGGTAGACGTGCCGGCGATGTGCAGAGATGCAGCCATCGCCGAGGTACAGGCCCAAGACATAGACATACTCTGCCGGGAGGACGGTGAACCGACTCGGATCGTCGCATCGGGGACAGCCGCTCCCGGTCCCGCTCGCGCGCCCGCGAGCCACTCTCGGACTGTCGACCGCGGGATCGCAAGTCGCCGCGCGACCTCACTCGCGTTGCTGCCGGCCTCAGCGAATGCGAGGGCTGCTTGGACGGTGCGGACCGAGTGCACCTACCCCCCAAATGCGGCTGAGAGGATTCGAACCTCCAAGGGGTTTCCCCCACACGGCCCTGAACCGTGCGCGTAGACCGTTCCGCCACAGCCGCGAACGATCGCCAAGTTAGCAAGTCGGGAAGCATCCTGAGGGGTGATCGCAAACGAACGTATGTTCCCACTTGTCCCGGACGGACCGTCCCGAGTTCCCCAGGGTCATCCGCTACGCTTCCACAGCTTCACCGCCGCTATCGTCTAGGGGACTAGGACGCCGCCCTCTCACGGCGGTAACCCGGGTTCGAATCCCGGTAGCGGTACTCCACAGAAGCCCTGCTAAGCGGGGCTTTTTTGTTGTCTAAGGGCGCTGCAGAGAGGGATCGGCCGACGGTCTGACGCACTCTCAGCGCACACGGGGAAGATCAGCCGGCGGTCTGATGCACTCTCAGCGCACATGTCTGCACGCGCGCCTGGGCGATCTCGCGCTCCGGATCGATTCGCCCGGCGTCCTCGAACTCATCGAACAGGTGCGCGTAGGTCGTGGTCAGCACCGCCAGTGAGTGTCCGAGCTGCCGGGCGGCGTAGAGCGGCTGGCGGCCCTCAGCCAAGAGCAGCGAAGCGAAGCTGTGGCGCAGGTCGTACGGGCGCGGCTCCGGGTCGAGGCCGGCGGCGCGGCACGCGGGCGCCCAGCGGTCACAGCGCCACATCTGCCACGCGGTCTTGTCCCACGGCCTGCCGTCCTCGCCGGCCAGGACCAGCGTCGTGTCGGGCGGCCGACCGATCGCGAGCTGGTACTCGCGCAGCTCTTGGGCGAGCGGTGCGAGTAGCCGCACCGTCCGGTGCTTGTCGGTCTTGGTCGCCTTGACCGAGCCGTCCGGGTTCGCGGCGCGCTGCACGAGGATGGTGTTCTCGCGGACGTCGCCCAGCCGCAGCGCGCGGAGCTCGCCGGGTCGCAGGCCGGCGTAGGCCACCAGCGAGACGATCAGCGCGTCGCGCTGGCGGGTCTGCGGTGTGCCTGGCCGCGGGAGCTCGTAGCGGCGGCGCTCGCGCTGACCAGGGAGCGACGGGGCCACCTCCCGGGCGGGCGGGTCCAGGAGCGCGTGGCGGATCGCCTCGACGGTGACGGGCGCGAGCGGTCGCACCGCGTCGCGCTGGCTCGACTTCGGCGCGCGGACCAATGAGAGAGGATTGCCCGGGATCGCCTCGCTCTCGGCGGCGTGGCGCAGGACGCTCGAGAGGAACGTCCGGGCCTTGTGGAGGGTGCCCGGATTGACGCCGGCCTTGAGCAGCTCGGACTGCCAGCCGCGGAGCCGGCCGACCGTCAGCTCACCGAGCGGAAGGTCGCCGAGCTGCTCGGCGATGTGACAGGCGTATACGTTCGCGTAGCGCTCGCGGGTGGACTGCTCCAGCGTGACGGCGTGCTCGGGCGTCCACCGCTGCTCGATCCACTGATCGAGGGTCGGGCCGCCGCGAGCGGTCAACTGCTGCACCGCCAGCGGGCCGAGCTGACGGCGCCGCTCGACGTCGCGCTCGAACGCCTCGGCATCCCGCTTCAACGTGAACTGCCGGGAATGCTGCCGGCCGTGCTCGCGCCAGCGCGCCACCCAGCCGTTGCCAGTACGAGCCCGCTCGACGCTCATGACGCGTCCCTTCCGCCGTAGCGACGCTGCGCCGTTGTCTTGTCGATCCGCAGCGCCTTCGCGACACCGCGGATCCCGAGCCCGTGCTCGAGCGCCTGGCGGGCGAGCTCGTCGCGTTCGCCCACGGCAGCATCGACGGCGAGCTGCCTGCGGTAAAGCTCGGCGAACCAGCGCTGGCCCTCCGAAGTGACATGACCAGGTAGCCGCGGCATCAATCCTCCCTCTCGTCGCGTATGCATGACACGTACGCTACATGCCTCTATAGCGTGTGTCAAGCGCATACGCACGCTGCCTTAGTCTCGGCCCCGGATCGCCGCTACCGAGGCGCGCACGGTGCGCGCACGGCGAGGCGACATCGGCGCATGCGAGACCAGGGGCTCACCGGCGGCCGGGGCGATCTCGGACCGGTCCGCTCGGAACCGCCACTCTCGCCCCGCCCTCTGCGCCCAGATCCTCCCGGTGCGCGCCATCTTTACCAGCGTGTCCGGGTGCAGCTGCAGCAGCTCGGCCATCTCGCCCGCGTCGAGCAGCCGCTCGGGATCGTCGGCGAGGTATGGACGCAGCCGGCTGCCGACCTCGCAACGGGTGCTCTCGTCGGCCTCGGCCCACGCCGCCAGGAACGCGTCCAAGAGCGTCGCGCTTCGGCCCGAGGTCATCGAGCCATCCGCAGGTCCTGCAGCGGCGACGCGTCGGGGATCGCCGGCGGACGCGTCTCGGCGACGGCGCCGACGTATCGCCGCCACGCCTCGGAGACGGCTCCCGAGCCGGGGAAGACGTCCTCGAGCGTGTCGCTACGAGTCGCACCGAGCTGGCGGAAGACCCACACCGAGAACTGCGGCGGTTTCATCCCGATCAGCGCGCCGGGGAACGCTCGGTAGCGCCCGCGGTAGACCAACGCGTCCTCGACGTCGTGCACGACGCGTGCGCCGCGGCGGTCCGCGACGGGTAGCGGTCGCCCGCCGGCGAGCACGACGGGTTCCCACGCGCTGATCGGCCGGCGAGACGGCGTGCGGCGCACCGACCGGACCCACGCGGCGATCCGTACACCTGGTGGGCACAACGCCAAGACGTCGCGCAGCGCGGCGGCGCTGGTAGAGAGCGCCCAGCCGTCGGGGTACTCGAGCTGTAGGCCCTCGAGCAGCGACGCGTGGTCGACCTCCTGGCGCTCGGAGTAGTAGTCGGCCTTCCCCGGATAGGGCGGGTCGGCGTAGGCGAACCGCATCGGGCGGCCGGAAGCGACGGCTTCCGTCGCGCGGATCCCGAAGCGATGGCTCGCCTGCCGGCACCTCACACCGCAGAACCGGGCGTCCCGTCGCGCCCAGCTGGCAACGACGCCTCCGCACCAATCACAGCGCCGGGGCCTCAGCGACACGTCGTCGGGATCGCCGAGACGCGTCGCTGGTCGACCGCTGATGGTTTGCGTCATCGCTCCGCCCTCGGGATCGCCGCCCGCTCCACCTTGAAGATCCGGCGCGCCCGGAACCGCCGACACGCGCAGGAGCCGCCCAGGAGCCGGCAGATCGCCTCGCGGCGCTCGAGGTCGAGCCCCTCGACGCGCCAGCGGCTGCCCTCCGCGACCACGACATCGCCGACACGGGCGCCGCGCGGGCCTCGACGGGCCGAAGCTGTCGGCGGGGTCATGGCAGACGGTCCTTGTGCCCGTGCTCGAGGTCCCCGACCTGCGATCGAACGTATGTTCTGTTGTCTTCTCGTGGTCGGAGTGCCGGCGGCTTGCCGCATTTGAGGCAGCGCGGACCGTCCTCGGCGGCCAGCAAGCACGGCCGGTCACAGCGACACCGAAGCGCCGCCTCCACCGCCGCGAGGTCCTCCGCCGTGCGGATGCTCGCCCGGCCGGTCACGGGCTCTCTCCGGCCCGGGAACGACGCTCTCGCGCGCCTCTGGTGCGGCTGCGCAGCTGGCGGCTCACACCGAGCGCGACGCTGCTCCTGTCAGCGCGAGCGCCACCCAGCTGCGCGTAGACCATCGCGAGCGCCTCGATCGCGAGCAGCAGCTCGCGCTCGCCGACGTGAACGGTCGCTGTGCCATCAGGCGCTGTCAGCTCAAGCCACGCCCTGCCGTCGGGGTTGACGCCGATGGCGAGCTGGCCGCCGGCGGCGATCCGTACCAGCTGATCTCTCACGCCGGCCTCTCGTCGTCAGGCCGACCGGGCGTGTCGCGCTGCGCGGTCG
>QHBV01000007.1:0-1879 GCA_003244035.1 Solirubrobacterales bacterium
GCGCCGGCCGCGACATATGTCGGTACGTCCGACGGGCGCATCGTCACGATCCCAGCCTGTTCGAAGAGCAGCCTGCGATCGTTGCCGCGCACCTCGTGCGTGTCGATGCCAAGGCGGTCGAGCAGGTCGAGCGTGTCGCCCAGCAGCGCCCCGCGTGGAACCGCGATCCGCAGTCCGCTCATGGGCCTGCGCCCGATCCCAGGCCTCGCTCCTCGCCCGCCAGCGCGATGTGCAGGCGCTCGACGTCCAGCGCGAAGCCGACGGCCGGTAGCGGTCGCCCGAAGCATCCGAGCAGCTCGTCGTAACGGCCACCGCTGCCGATCGGCACTCCGTGGGCGGGGTCGTAGACCTGGAAGACCGCGCCTGTGTAGTAGCCGAGGCTGCGCACGAGCCCGAAGTCGAAGATGATCCGCCCAGCCACCCCCGGCGGGAGCAGCGCGTGCACCGCGCGCATGCCGGTGCCGGCCTGCTCAAGCGCACCCGAGAGCCCCGCGAGCACCTCGGGGCCTCCCCGGATCTGGGGAACCCGGAGCAGCAGTTCGAGCGCCTCGGCGCCCACCCCGAGGCGGCGCAGCTCGCGCTCGACGCCGACGAAGTCGCCGCTGACCAGCTCGCCCAGGATCAGCTCGCGCGCGGCCGGCTCGATCCCGACCGCCTGCAGCAGCAGCGGATACAGGGAGACATCCCCCAAGCCGACCCGGTAGTTCTTCAGCCCGGCGGCGTCGAGCCCCCCGCACAGGACCGTGAGCGCCTCGGCCGTGCCGGCCGGCGCGGCCGATCCGACCAGCTCGACCCCAGCCTGCAGGAGCTCGCGCGACTGTCCCTGCGCTGGCCGGACACCTCGGTACGCGTGCGCGAGGTAGCAGAAGCGCAACGGCGGTTTGGCGCGCGCGTAGCGGGTCGCAACCAGCCGTGCGATCGGGATCGTCATGTCCGATCGCAGCACGAGCACATCGCCATGCTCGTCGAACAGCCGGTAGGCGGGCCTGGTGGCCGTCAGCTCGGCGCGCACGAACGTGCCCTCGTACTCGAGCGCGGGCGTGTAGACCTCGCCGTAGCCCGCGCGCTCGAACACGCCACGTATGCGGTCGGTCATCGCGCGCAGCTCGCGCATCTCGTCGGGCAGGACGTCGCGCGTTCCGCTGGGGATGCGGTCTACCATCGGCTCGCCGCGATCGAAGCGTCGCAGGCCGTCACGCGTGCACAGGCACGTCATCCACCCGCGCGATCCGCGCGCCCAGCTCGCGCAGCCGCTCGTCGATCCGCTCATAGCCGCGATCGATCTGGCGGATGTTGCCGATCTCGGTCACGCCGTCGGCACACAGCGCGGCGATCAGCATCGCCATCCCGGCGCGGATGTCGGGCGACTCCACCCGCTCGCCCCGCAGCCGTCTCGGGCCCACGACGATCGCGCGGTGCGGGTCGCAGATCGTGATCGCGGCGCCCATCACCTGCAGCTTGTCGGCGAAGAACAGCCGGTTCTCGAACATCTTCTCGTGGATGATCACCGAGCCCAACGCCTGTGTGGCGAGCGCCAGCGCGATGCTCGTCAGGTCGGCGGGGAACGCCGGCCACGGGCCATCCTCGACCTTCGGCATGTAGTCGCCCGCGTCGTTGCGGATCACGAGCTCCTGCGATCCCGGCACGATCACGTCCGCGCCCCGCAGCTCGCTGCGCAGGCCGAAGCGATCGAACACGAGCCGGATCATCCGTAGATCCTCTGGCACCGTGTCCTTGACCATCAGCTCGCCCCCGGTCACGCCCGCGAGCGCCATGAACGACCCGATCTCGATGTGGTCGGGAGCGATCGTATGGGTGGCGCCCCGGAGGCTGCCGCTGCCGTGCACGGTCATCACGTTGGAGCCGATCCCGTCGATCG
>QHBV01000007.1:1913-5701 GCA_003244035.1 Solirubrobacterales bacterium
CGGATCACCGTCGGCCCGCGCGTGAGCGCGGCGGCCATCAGGGCGTTCTCCGTGGCCATCACCGATGGCTCGTCCATCAGGAAGTCGCACGGCGCCAGCCCCAGCGGCGGGGCCCGCAGCTCGATGTCGTGCCCGTGGGCCACGGTCGCGCCGAGTGCCCGGAACGCATCGAGATGCGGGTCGAGCCGGCGGCGGCCGATCACGTCGCCGCCGGGCGGGGGCATACGCGCGTGGCCGAAGCGCGCCAGCAGCGGTCCGGCCAGCAGGAACGAGGCGCGGATCCGCTCCGACAGCTCACGGTCGACGTCAGTGTGCTGCACCGTGGATGCGTCAATCGCGACCTCTCCCGGCCCGCGCCACGTGACCCGCGCCCCCAGCGTCTCCAGCAGCAGGGTCATCGACTCCACGTCGCTGATCCGAGGGACGTTGCGAAGAATCACCTCGTCATCGGTCAGCAGGCAGGCCGCCAGGATCGGCAGGGCGCCGTTCTTGTTGCCGGCGGGGACGATCGTGCCGGACAGCGGCACGCCGCCTTCGATTACGAACTTCTCCATGGGGATCTCGGGCGCTCTGGCAGTACGACGTTGAACCCGGCGCACGCGCACCAGCGAAGCCGGCGGCGTGGGCTCCGGGTGTCTCGCAAGCCTGAAGCGCTCAGCTAGGGTAACAGCCATGCAAGAGCAGATTTCGCGCGATCGCGCCTGGGACCTGCTCGCGCACTGGACTTCTTCGGAGTCGCTGCGCCGTCACATGCTCGCGGTCGAGGCGGCGATGCGCGCCTACGCTCCGAGGTTCATGGGGGATGTCGAGCTGTGGGGGGCCTGCGGGCTGCTGCACGACCTCGACTACGAGCGCTATCCCAACCTCGACGACGGCCACCCGCGCTACGCGATCCGCGAGCTCGAGGCGCGTGGCTACCCGCCCGAGCTGGTTCGCGCGATCGCCTCGCACGCCGACTTCATGGGCGTACCGCGACAGACGCCGATGGAGAAGGCGCTGTATGCGGTCGACGAGCTGTCCGGGTTCGTCCTCGCATGCGCCTACGTGCGCCCCGACGGCCTGGTCGGAATGACCCCCAAGTCGGTCAAGAAGAAGCTTCGGCAGCCGAGCTTTGCGGCCGCCGTCGATCGGGAGGCGCTGACGCGCGGGGCGGCTGAGCTCGGGGTCGACTTCGACGAGCACCTGGGGATCGTAATCGGGGCGCTGGCCGAGCGCCGGATGGAGCTGGTCGGCGACCGGTAGCGGTTCCGTCCGGGGGCTCCCCTACTCTGTCGAACATATGTTCCAGTCTTGGGCAGATCGCGTGCGGGCCTCGATCAGGCCATGGCGGGACATCGTCGGCGACGAGCCGGTCGAGGCACAGCCGCATCCCCACCCCCACCGGATCCCGCTTCACTGGGAGCGGGTCCGGCGCGCCGGCTGCGTCGCCGCAAGCCCAGCCCACTGCATCTCGCCGGTGCGCAGGACGAATCCCGGCGGGCGCGACAGGGCTACGCAGCGCGTCGCGCGAACACCGTGATGCTCACGGGGAGTCCGCTGCTCTTCCAGTCGTGGCTCGAGGACGCGACCGTGCGGAGGTAGGGATCGTGCTCGAGCGCGCTTGTCCAGCGAGTGCTCGTGCGGTTGATCAGCTTCATCCATAGCGGGCTGTGCGGCAGGCGCAGGGGCACGACCAGCACCACGTGCTCACCCGGGGCCAGCGAGCTGATCATCGGCGTCAGCACCGAGCTCACCGAGGACCGCCGAAACCTGGTCAGGGCATTGCGCCAGTCGACCACCCGGGGATCGGAGCTCGGCCCGAGCGGGGTCCCGTAATGAAACCCGCGCGGGAGGTAGTAGGCGAGCGTGGGCACCTGCTCAGGCTGGGTTGAGAGCACGAGCCCCCCTTCGGAGGCCAGCACCGGTCGGACCTTGGCGACCGCGGCAGCGACATTGCTCTTGGTGTAGAGGGAGCTCGGCACCGGGTCCAGGATCCAGAAGCAGGCGACCAGCGCCAGTGCGATCAGGCCCAGCCGGCCGGCTCGGGCGAGCCCGAGCCCGAACAGCAGGATCAGCGGTCCCACGATCACCGCGAGGTAGCGGATCGCCCACGCGGGCGTGATCTTGGCGCCGATCCAGGCGGTGAGCAGCGTTCCGAGCCCTAAGATCAGCAGGCACTTCGCGGCGAGCAGCATCCACCTCCGAGCGGGCTCGGCGCCCCTGAGCGCGACCAGCGCCGCGCCGGCTCCGAACACGAGCGCGACGGCGGCGCCACGCCCCCCGACGAGCGAGTACAGGCCCTGGGTCAGTGACCACAGCACCGGCGGCAGCGTCCACGGCGCGCCCGTATGGCGAACCTGGAAGAGCAGCGTCGGAAGCCAGGGCGCATACAGCACCGCCACGCCTCCGAACGCGATTGCGCCGTCGCGCCACAGCGGGCGCCGATCCTTTGGCGGAGACTCACGAACGCACACCAGGAATGCGACCGCCGTCATCAAGCCCAGGAACAGCGCCCAGTTGTGCGTGTACAGCGCGGCCGTCAGGGATGCGACAAACACCGGCAGGTACCGCCGGTCACGACGCACGAACACATGCACGAACGAACCCGCCACCACCAGCGCTAGCAGCGCGACGAGCGCATACATCCGCGTCTCCTGGCCGTAAGTCGTCAAATATGGCGCACCCGCCGTCAGGACCGCGCCGACCAGGCCGGTGCGGCGGTCGAAGATGCTCGCACCCACCCAGTAGGCCACCGGAATCGTCAGCAGCGCGAACACGAGCGAGAGCTCGTGGGTGGCCACCTCGTGGCTGCCGCGCAGCCCCATCCACACGTGCAGCAGCAGGTAGTACAGAGGCGGCGAGCCATCCTCGCGCATCAGCCCTGGGATCTGGCTGAGGTGATGCCCGGAAATCCCCACCGAGAGGCCTTCGTCGATCCAGTATTGAACGTGCAGGCCGCGCGTACGCAAATACAGCGATACCAGGGTGAGCAGCGACAGGGCGGCGACCGCCCACGCGCGAGTCAGCTGTCGACTGACCAGGCGCTCAGCGACCGAGCGGGCGAGCACGCCACCCGTCTTGGGGGGCGTGCGTGCGGGAAGGGTGTCGGCGGACATGATCGTGCTCGTGGGCTCCTGTTCGGAGCGCCCCCGGCCGGAGCGCGGGTGACGATAGCTTGTTGAACGTCGGCTTGGAGCTTCTCCCCCTGCCGCGGCCGATCGCGCGAGCTGACCGCCCCGCTCGGCTCGCCGCTCGTACGCCCCGGCCCGGAGCTCAATAACCCGAGCACAACGGCCAAAAACGTCCCGAAACCAAGCACCGCGCAGATCAACAGCAGCACAAGCGCCTGAGGGTTCGCGCGCAGAAATCGTCGCAGCTCGCGCATACCATGAAGATGTTCTCATGCTCCGCCGGCATCCGTGCCGACCTCGCAACAATCAAGAACCGGCGGCGACCTACTCTCCCAGGCCCTTGCGAGCCAAGTACCATCGGCGCTGAGGGGCTTAACGGCTCTGTTCGGAATGGGAAGAGGTGTTTCCCCCTCGCTATAGCCACCGGAAACCGGCAGAGACCGCACCCTCGCGGACCTTCAAAACTACACAGCGCCAATGCACGGATATCAATCATCCGTCAAGCCCTCGACCCATTAGTACCGGTCTCCTACGGACGTTACCGTCCTTGCAGATCCGGCCTATCAACCTGGTGATCTTCCAGGGGTCTTACTCCCTCAAAGGGGATGGGAGAGCTCATCTCGAGGCCGGCTTCCCGCTTAGATGCTTTCAGCGGTTATCCGATCCGCACGTAGCTAA
>QHBV01000008.1 GCA_003244035.1 Solirubrobacterales bacterium
TCGGAGTTCTACGCCTACTTCAACGTCGAGTCCGAGAGGGTCTCCTCCCGCGAGCTGGAGGAGCTGGCCAACGATGCCGGCGCCGCCGACCTGCCCAGCCAGGAGGGAAGCCAGGTGGTCGCGCGTCTCGAGGCCGCCAGCCGCGTTCGTCAAGGCCAGGAGACGGAGCTGTGGTTCAACTCCGAGCACCTGCATCTCTTCGATCCCGAGACCGGGCAGAGCCTGCTTGGCTCCGACGGCAGCGGCGATTCGCAGCCAGCTCCGGACGCGCCCCCCGCCGAGCTGGCTCGGCCCGCCGAGCAGTCACCGCAGCAGCCCAACGAGTAGCGCCGATAGCCGCCGGCGCTATCCCCAGGCCGAGTAAGGTCGGGCGCGGTCATGCCCGAACCTCGGTCGACCGGAATGCCCCGACTGGACGCGCAGAACGACTTCCTGCGCGCGCGCCGGCACGCCGCCGCCGCGAGGCTGGCCGCCCGGTTGCGCGGCGAGCCCGACGACGTGCGCATGGTGCTCCCTTACGAGGAGGTCATCGACGCGCTGGGGCTCGAGTCAGAGCGCTCGGCCGGCCTGGAGGTGGTGGCGCTCGACGCGATCGTCGGCACCGTCGACCGCGGCCGTGACTTCGATCGCAGCTTCCGGCCGACCTCGGGCCGGGTGCGCTCGCGGTGGGAACAGATCGCCGCGGCGATGCGGCGTGGCGAATCGATGCCGCCGGTCGACCTGCTGCGGATCGGAGAGATTCTTTTCGTGCGCGACGGCCATCACCGCGTGTCGGTGGCCCGGGCGCTCGGCCGCACCGACATCGATGCTCGGGTCACCGAGGTGATCACGCGGGTGGGTGCCGGTCAGCGGATCACGCTCGCCGACCTGCCGTTCAAGAGCCACGAGCGTGTCTTCTTCGAGCGCGTGCCGCTACCGCAGAGCGCCCGCGCGGAGATCCTGATCACGGATCCCTGGGACTACGCACGGCTTGCCGAGCACGTGGAGGCTTGGGGCTTTCGGACCAGCCAGGAGCGCCATGAGGCGATCGGACGGTCGGAGACCGCGTTCCAGTGGCTGGAGAACGAGTACCGGCCCGTCGTCGAGATGCTGCGCGAGGCTGACCTCATCGGCAGCCGGACCGAGACCGAGGCCTACATGCGGGTTAGCGCCGAGCGCTATCGCCTGATGCGCACGCACCGCTGGGACCCGGAGGTCATCCAGCGGCTGATCGAGGGTGGCGCGCGCCGAACCCGTCGCCGGCACTGACGGGCGCCTCGTCACATGACTGCGCGCAGGCAACCTACATCGCCGTAGCCGCTGGGCATCGTCCTGGTAGCCTGCCGGGCGGGAGATGCCTGCACCGCGCCCCCGCCGCCGAGCCCCCTGACGCACGACGGGGACCCGCTTCCAGGGTCCCCGCCGCCGGATCATCACCGCCTCGCGTCCACGGCCGGGCAGGACACGATCTCCGGGATGACCTTGCGACTGGTCAAACCCAGCGCCCGCGAGAAAGTTGCGACACGTCGCCGGAAGGATCCAGGCGCCGCGGCCGTAGGCTTCATCGGGACCATGGTCACTAGTAAGGCTCCTGAGCACAACTGGTCGGGCAACTACGCATACCGCGCCGCGACCGTCCACCATCCGCGCAGCCGCGACGAGCTGCGCCGCCTGGTGGCGGGGACGACGCACACGCGCGCGCTCGGCTCGCGCCACTCGTTCACCGCGATCGCCGACTCCGACGAGCTGATCGTCCTCGACCGTCTCGGCGAGGAGATCACGATCGACCGCACCGCCAGCAGTGTCTCGGTGCCTGCCGCGGCCACGTACGCCGAGCTTGCCGAGGCGCTGAACCGGCAGGGACTGGCGCTGGCCAACATGGCCTCGCTGCCGCACATTTCGGTCGCTGGAGCGATCGCCACCGCCACCCACGGCTCCGGCGAGCGCTTGGGCAACCTCGCGACATCCGTCACGGGCCTGGAGCTCGTGACCTCCACCGGCGAGGTTCTCATCGCGCGCCGCGGCGAGCCCAGCTTCGAGGGGATGGTCGTCGGTCTCGGAGCGCTTGGCGTCGTGACGCGGGTCATGCTCGCCGTGCAGCCGTCCTACGAGGTCGCCCAGGTGATCTACGAGAGACTGGAATGGGACGCCCTGTTCGATCACTTCGACGAGATCGAGGCCGCGGGGGACAGCGTCAGCGTGTTCCACCGCTTCGCAGAGCGCACCGAGCAGCTGTGGATCAAGCGGCGCACCGGCGCCGCTGAGTTCCCGTCGCAGCTGTTCGGAGCGCCGGCGGCGACCTCTGCGCGCCACCCGGTGGCCGGCTCCGATCCAATCAACTGCACCGCACAGCTGGGCGAGGCAGGCCCCTGGTCCGAGCGGCTGCCGCACTTTCGCTCCGGGTTCACGCCCAGCGCTGGCGAGGAGATCCAGTCCGAGGCGTTCGTAGCCCGCGCGGACGGGATCGCCGCGATTAAGGCAGTGCGAGAGCTGGCCGACGAGATCCGGCCACTGCTGCTCGTCTGCGAACTTCGCGCGATCGCCGCCGATTCGCTGTGGCTGAGCCCCCATTACGGCCGCGACACGGTCGCCCTGCACTTCACGTGGCGTCGCGACCAGGTCGCCGTCGAGCGCGTGGTGGCCCGGATCGAGGCCGCGCTCGCCCCGTTCGCCGTCCGCTCACACTGGGGCAAGGTGACAAGCCTGCGCGCCGGGGGCGCCGCCCGGTGCTACGAGCGCCTCGACGACTTCCGCCGCCTGTGCAAGGAGCTGGACCCGCGCGGCGCCTTCGTCAACGACTGGCTGCGCGCCCACGTCCTCGGGGGCGCGTAGGCGTCGTCCCAGCGGGCTTGGCATACTGGACGCTCCCCTCAGGGGGGCGTAGCTCAGTTGGTTAGAGCGCCGGCCTGTCACGCCGGAGGTCGCGGGTTCGAGTCCCGTCGCTCCCGCTTCGCAAAATGCTTGGAATAGGGCGGTTCGGTCGCTTCGCAGCGTCGTCGCCGCCGGAGCGGGCCACGGCCCCGGGCAACTTTCCACGGAATTCTGGTTCTTGCTCGTTCGATTGCTCTCGTCCTGCCGTAGAGCAGCCGGATGAGTCCTGCGGCGACGCGATGGGCTTCGCCCAGATCAGCCACCTAGACTGCGGGTAATGTCCGC
>QHBV01000009.1 GCA_003244035.1 Solirubrobacterales bacterium
CACATCGACCACGGCAAGACCTCGCTGATCCGTGCGCTCACGGGCGTCGACACCGATCGCCTCCCGCAGGAGCGTGCCCGCGGGATCTCGATCGAGCTCGGCTATGCGAAGCTCGAGCTGCCCTCGGGACGGGCGCTGTCGGTGATCGACGCGCCGGGCCACGAGCGGTTCGTGCGCACGATGGTCGCGGGCGCGACCGGGATCGACCTGTACCTGATGACGATCGCCGCCGACGACGGCGTGATGCCCCAGACCCGCGAGCACGCCGCGGTGCTGCGAGCCCTGGCCGTGACGCGCGGAGTCGTCGCGGTGACCAAGCGCGACCTGGCCGAGCCAGAGCTCGCGATCGCCGAGGCGAGCGAGCTGCTGCCCGAGTCCGAGGTGGTGGCCGTCTGCGCCCGCACCGGCGCGGGCCTGGGGGATTTGCGCGCCGCCCTCGACCGCGTGGCGGCGGCAGTCCGCAGCCGCGCCGATGATGCCGGCGCGGCCCGCTTGCACGTCGACCGCGTCTTCACGATCCGCGGGGCGGGGACGGTCATCACCGGGACGCTGTGGTCGGGAGCGCTCGGGCGCGGCGACGAGGTCGTGCTGCTGCCCGGCGGGACGCGTGCGCGCGTGCGCGGGGTGCAGGTGCACGACGCCCCGCTCGAGCGGGCCAGGGCGGGCCAGCGGGTGGCGGTCAACCTGAGCGGCGTGGCCGTATCGGAGGTGGCGCGCGGCGTGGTGCTCGTTTCGACGGGCTCAGACCTGCGCGAGACGCACGTCCTCGAGGCGGATCTCGACGCCGTCGTCGAGCAGGGGGTCCGCGTCCAGGTCCACCACGGCACGCGCGAGTCCCCGGCGCGGCTCAGGCGGCGTGGCGAGCGATGGCGGATCGAGCTCGAGCGGGCGGTCGCGGCGGTCGCCGGCGACCGCCTCGTGATCCGCCGGATCGCGCCGCCTGACACGCTGGGCGGGGGCGTCGTGCTCGATCCGCACCCCCCCAAGCACGACCGCAAGCACGACCGCGGGCGCGAGGGCACGCGCTCCGCGAAGCCCGGCCCGGGCCCGGAAGGTCCCGCTCGCGAGTCCCGAGCCTCGTCTCCGCCACAGCGTGCGCTCCCGTCAGCCGCGGAGCTGGCGCTCGAGTGCCGCCTGCGCGACGCCGGCCTCGAGCCGCCGAGCGACGCCGAGTTCGACCCGGATCAGCTCGCCGCGCTGCGCTTGGCGGGCCGGGCGATACGGGTCGCCAAGGCCCTCCACTACCACCCCGAAGTCCTGCTCGACGTTCAGCGGCGCGTGATCGCCCTCGCGGAGCGGCGTGGCGGCGCGGTTACGCTCGCGCAGGTCCGCGACGAGCTCGGCACCTCACGCAAGTTCGCCCAGGCGCTGCTCGAGCACCTCGACTCCGAGAAGGTGACGATCAGGCGCGGGGATGAGCACGTTCTGCGTCGAGCGGCTCGGGGGGTGGCGCGGGCATCATCCGAGACTCCAGAGGACCAGGAGCCGGTGGGCTGAGCTCGCGCTCACGCTGGACGGAATGCGAGGTGATCGGCCTCATCAGCCTCTGCCGGTCCCGGCGGTCGAGACCGGAGAGCTCGACTGCGTCATGCGTGCGTGGCGCCCCCCACGATAGATTGCGGCCCATGCCCACCTGCTTGGTCACCGGAGGCGCCGGCTTCCTCGGCTCGCACCTGTGCGACGAGCTGCTGCGCCGCGGCCATCGCGTGATCTGCGTCGACAACCTCGAGACCGGCTCGCTGGCGAACATCGAGCACATCCGCGGCGAGAGCTTCGTGCACCTCAACCTCGACATCATCGAGCCGTACTTCGTCCAGGAGCCGATCGACTTCGTCTACCACCTCGCCTCGCCGGCTTCTCCGATCGACTACCTGCGCCTGCCGCTGCACACGCTCAAGGTCGGCTCGTATGGGACCCACCACACCCTCGGTGTCGCCAAGCGCCACCGTGCGCGCTTCCTGACCGCCTCCACCAGCGAGGTCTACGGCGATCCGCAGGAGCACCCGCAACGAGAGACCTACTGGGGTCACGTCAACCCGATCGGCCCCCGTGGCGTGTACGACGAAGCCAAGCGCTACGCCGAGGCGTTGACGATGGCCTACCACCGCCAGCAGGGCGTGGACACGGCAATCGTTCGCATATTCAACACGTACGGGAGTCGAATGCGCCCCCACGACGGTCGCGCGATCCCGACGTTCCTGCGCCAAGCGCTCCAGGACCGCCCGATCACGGTCTTCGGTGACGGCTCCCAGACGCGCTCGTTCTGTTACGTCGACGACCTGATCCGCGGGATCATCGCGCTCGCCGAATCGGGGCATCACGAGCCCGTCAACATCGGAAACCCCAATGAGTTCACGCTGCTCGAGCTGGCCAAGGCCGTGATCGAGGTGACCGGCGCGCGCTCGGAGATCGTGTTCGAGGCGCTGCCGACCGACGATCCCCAGGTCCGCCAGCCGGACATCGCGCTCGCCCGCGAGATCCTCGGGTGGGAGCCCGTGGTAGACCTGCGCGAGGGGCTGCGGCAGACGATCGAGCGCTCGGGCGTGCAGGCGCTGGTCGGCGCCATGCGCTGAGCACGACCCGCGCCCCCGGCCCCGCGCTTCCCGCCCACGAAGGCCCTACCCCGTAACTTCGATGTCGAGATACCGTTACCGTTAGTCCAGGGGGAGACCGACGGGCTTGAGCTCAACGTGACAACCGAGCACAGAGAGGCTACGCGCGAGAATATGAACGGGACCTACAAGGGCCCCGTGCCGCTCGCGCTTCCCGAACGCGACGTCAGGCGCAAGCGCCCGCCGGCGCTCTCCTTCCTGCTGCGGCTCGAGACCCTGCGTCGCGTCGCGCGCGTGCTGTCGCTGCTCGCGCTCGACTACGTCGGCGTCACCGCGGCGCTGTTCACCGCGCTGATACTGAAGCTGGCGGTCCGTGGAAACCTCGATGTCCACGCAGCCTGGCGCGAGGCGCGGCACTTCGTTCCGCTTGCCTACCTGATCACCGTCCTGATGTTCGCGCGCGTCGATCTCTACGCCGACCGGCCGCGACGCCCAGGGCTGGGACGGATCGCGACCGCGATGTTCCAGGCGACGATCATCGCGCTGGTGTTCGCGCTGGCCAACGGCGAGCACTTCTCCAGCTACTACATCTTCTACGGGTCGCTCGTGTTCGGGACGTTCTACATCGCGGGTTTGCGCGAGCTGCACTTGAAGGTGACCGGATGGCTGCTCGAGCAGGCAGGTTACGAGCGGCGTGCGCTGCTGGTCGGATCAGGCAAGCAGATCGAGGCCGTCGCGCACGCGCTCGCCGGGCGCGCCCGCACGCGCGTGGACATCGTCGGCTACATCTCGCTCACCCCGCGGCCTCAGAACGGGCTCCGCTCGCTCGGCCGGCTCGAGCAGCTGCCCGACGTGCTCGCGGCCGAACGGGTCCAGGAGGTGATCATCGCCGACCCCGACTTCCCGCAGGAGCAAGCGGTCGAGCTCGTCGATCTGTGTCATGGGCGAGGGGTCACCGTGCACGTCGCGCCCTCGACGATGGAGATCCTGATCGACAGGGCGGAGTTCGTCCCCGGCCAGACCGTCCCGCTGTTCACGCTGCGCCCGCCCGTGTTCGAGGGGATCGACTATGCGCTCAAGCGGAGCTTCGACCTGATCCTCTCGACCGTCGGCCTGATCCTGCTCTCTCCCGTCCTGTTTGCGATCGCCGTGGCGATCAAGCTCAGCTCGCGCGGGCCGGCAATCTACCGCTCGGTACGGCCGGGAATGGCGGGAAAGCCGTTTCACTGCTTCAAGTTCCGAACCATGCGCGAGCATTCAGACCAGATCCAGGCAGACCTCGAGCCGCTCAATGAACAATCGGGGGCGCTGTTCAAGATCCGCCAGGACCCGCGGTTGACGCCGATCGGCCGTTTCCTGCGGCGGTTCTCGCTCGACGAGCTCCCGCAGCTCGTCAACGTCGTACGGGGCGAGATGTCACTGGTCGGCCCGAGGCCGCTAACGATGCGAGACTTCGACCGCCTGCAGGAGTGGCACAAGAAGCGCTACCGCGTGCTCCCCGGCATCACCGGGCTGTGGCAGGTCTCAGGCCGCGCCGAGCTCGACTTCGACGACCTCGTGCGGCTGGACTTCCTGTACCTCGAGCGGTGGTCGATTCTGCTCGACCTCTCGATTTTGCTGAAGACCGTCCCGGCTGTCCTCAGCCGGCGCGGGGCGTTCTAGGATGCCGCCGACCGACCGCTTCGTGATCAGCTTCGCCGCCGAGCCGCCTCAGGAGGCGATTCCCTACGGCCGCTGGGCGGACACGCTGCGCAACCACTTCCTCGCAGCGTGCCGCGAGCTCGACACCGAGGGCGAGGAG
>QHBV01000010.1:0-5170 GCA_003244035.1 Solirubrobacterales bacterium
TCGCGCACCTGGCGCAGCGCGTCGCGCACGAGATCGCCGCGATCTCGTACCTCGGCCTCCGCGAGCAGCTGCTCGTGCGCGCGATAGACCTCGGCGAACTCCTGCTCGCGCGCCGCCCGAGCCGGATCGGCGCCAGACCGCGCGAGCCCGGCGGCCCAGGCGGCGTAGTCCTCGATGCCGACCAGCTCGGCCTTGAGCCGATCGATTCTGCGGACGAAGCCCGCGAGCAGGCCGGTCGCGCTCCCGCCGAAGTCGTGGTGGCGCAGCGAGAGCTGGTCGATCCGCTCGGTCAGCATCGCCAAGCGGTCGCTGGCGCCGAACACCGTCTCGCCGGCGCCGCACGCCGCGGCGCCAGGCCCGAGCACCAATCCGGCAAGCCCCAGCGCGGTCGTCACGAGCAGCTCCTCGTAGGCGCCCTGGAGTCGCTGCTCGAGCCGCTCCCGCAGCGCATCCGCGCGGGCGGCGGAGGGGGTCAGCACGACGATCTGCTCGAGCCGGCAACCCTGCTCGACGAGCCAGCAGAAGCGGGCCTCGATCACGCTTGTCTTGCCCGTGCCAGCGGCCCCGAGGACGAGCAGCGGCCGATCACGGTGGGTGACGGCCTCCGACCACGCGGGAAGCGGTGCGCCGGGCGTGAGCAGCACGTCTGACAGCATAGGTCCGCGATGAGGACCACCCGCTCCGCACTGGAAGCAGATTGGCTCGGCGCCTGCCGGCGAGCCGTGAAGGGGCTCGAGCGGATGCTCGCCGAGTCCCCGAGCACCGAGCAGCGCGCGCTGGAGACCGGTACCCGTGGCAGCGGCGGCGACGACACGCTGGTGATCGACGAGCGCGCCGAGGCATTGGTACTGGCGGAGCTCGACGCGCTGCACAAGGAGGGCCACCGGTTCGTCGCGATCTCCGAGGAATGCGGGGAGATCGACTACGGCGACGCCGCCGTTCGCGTCGTGATCGATCCGATCGACGGATCGCTCAACGCCAAGCGCGGGCTCCCGCACCACGCCCTCTCGCTCGCGGTCGCCGATGGCGGGACGATGGCCGATGTCGAATTCGCGTTTGTGTACGACTTCGGCCCGGGCGAGGAATGGTGCGCTCGGCGGGGCGAGGGCGCGTGGTTGGACGGCGTGCGGCTCGATCCCGCGCTCGGCGAGCGTCGCGACCGCGATGGCCGGCTCGAGGTCCTGGGGATCGAGGCCGCGGACCCCCGCTGGGTGGCCGCGTCGATCGACTCCCTGGTGGACTGCGCCTTTCGCCTGCGCGCGCTCGGGACGATCGCCACCTCGCTGTGCCAGGTCGCCGCCGCGCGCTTCGACGGCATGGTCACGCTGCGCGACAGTCGGGGGGTGGATGCCGCGGCCGGACAGCTGATCGTGCGCGAGGCAGGGGGCGTGGTCAGCTTTCCCCGCTGTGAGCAGGCGCTCGGCGCCCCACTCGACGCCAATCCGAGCTCGCCAGTGGTCGCCGCCCGCTCGCTGCAGACGCTGCGCCGACTTGAGGGCGTGCCGACGTGATCGACTGGATCCTGGCCGAGCGGATCGCGAGCTATATCGCGGGCACCGGCGAGGCGCGCCTGCCCGCGGTCGACCTCGCAGCCCTGTGCGCCGAGTCCGAGGCGCGGGTGAGCGCGTACACCGAGCTGGTGCCGGCACGCCCCCTGCCCGCCCCGGAGGGCATCGGCCGCCACGAGTGGGTGAATAGCAACATCGCGGCGATGCGCGCGCTGCTCGACCCCGTGCTGAAGCGCGCCGGCGCGGGCCTGGGGCCGTTGAGGCCCGCGGTGGCGCTCGCGGCCGGCCTGGGAGTGACCGCCGAGGTCGGTGTGGTGCTGGGATACCTGGCCCAGCGCGTGCTCGGCCAGTACGAGCTGGTGCTGCTCGACGAAGCGGTGCAGGATCGCCCCCCCAGGCTGCTGTTCGTGCTGCCCAATCTCGGCCAGGCGGTGCAGTCGTTCGGCGCCGAAGAGCAGGAGTTCATGACCTGGGTGGCGCTGCACGAGGTCACGCACGCGGTCCAGTTCGCCGGGGTTCCGTGGCTGCACCGCCACCTCGCGGGGCTCGTGCGCGAGCTGCTGGCGAGCGCGGAGCTGCGGATCGATGCCCCGCGCAAGCTGCGCCTGCCGAGCCTCGAAGAGCTGCGCCGGATCGGCGGCGCGCTACGGGCCGGCGACTTGATCTCGATCGTCACGAGCAAGGCCGAGCGCGAGACGCTCGACCGCGTGCAGGCGGTGATGGCCGTGATCGAGGGGCACGCCGAGCACGTGATGGACGCGGTCGCACCCGACCTGCTGCCCTCGCTGCCGGCGCTCCGGGAGGCGCTCGACCGGCGCCGGCGCTCGCAGTCCGGGCTCTCGCGGCTGGTTGCGCGGCTGCTGGGACTCGATCTCAAGCTCCGCCAGTACGAGCGGGGCAAGGCCTTCTGCGACGCAGTGGTCGCGGCGCGCGGAAGCGCGGCACTGCACCACGTGTTCTCAGGCCCTGAGGCGCTGCCCACACTCAGCGAGCTTGAGAACCCTTCCACCTGGCTCACGCGAGTCGGGTCGCCTCCCGAGATGTAACCACCGGCTCGCCACGGTTTACAAACACATGTTCGCTCGCTCTCAGCGAGCGAACATGTGTCCCCTTACGAATGGGAGTGAACGATATGGCTACCAGCAGCAGCAGCAGCAGCAGCAACAGCGGCGCGCGCAAGCCCGCCGGGACCCGGAAGGCGGCCGCGACGCGCAAGCCGGCCCCGGCCCGGAAGACGGTCACCCCCCGCAAGCCCGCCGCGACCCGGACGACAGCCGCCACGCGCAAGTCTGCCGCGACCCGTTCTGGCGCCCGCACGCCGGTCCGCGCCGGCAAGCCCGCCCGCGCCGGCACCAGCTCGACCCAGCCCAGTACGCCGGTGCAGCAGGTCCAGGAGATCGCCGAGCGCGCGGTGCTGGTCCCCGTCGGCGCAAGCCTGCTCGCGCGCGAGCAGCTCGTCACGACGATCAGGGAGCTCCGGACCAGGTACGGCTCGCGGGCGCGTCTCGAGCGCGAGCTGCGGCGCTGCGAGCGCCGCGGTACCACCGCCCGCCACGGTTTCGAGCGCGAGGTTCGCAAGACCCGGACCCGGCTCGAGCGCGAGCTGCGCGAGCGCCGCAACGGCGTGCAGCGCGCGATCAACCGCAACAGCCGCCGTGTGCAGCACGAGGTGCGCGCTGTGGGCAAGGACCTCGAGCAGCAGTCCGAGGCTGTCGCCTCCCGCGTGGAAGGGCTGAGGTCGGACGCTCAGGAGCGACTCAGCTCGATCGCCTAGCCACCCGCTCCTGGGTCAGTCCGCCGGGGCGCCACGCAAGCGGCGCCCCGGCGGTGCCGGGTGCGCCACGATGCCGGCGCGGTGCGAATCCGAGAACCGCCAGCAAAGGGTCGCGGTCACCGCGGCGGCGAGCAGCACCGCGGGCCATGCGCCGATGACGAGTGCGAGCGCGTGCGAGCAGGCGAACGCACCGAGCCCGGCGACCGTGAGCCGCGCGGCCGTCCTGCGACCGTTCCGCCGCAGCCAGATCGCGATGCAAGCGAGTCCACAGGCCGCCAGCACCAGCCCACCCAGCGCCCGCGAGCCCGTAGCCGCCGCGACGCCGTAACCGGCGATCAGTCCCGCGGCGGCGATCGGAGCGGTTGCGAGGCGTTGGCCCATGTGCGGGATTATGCGCATCTCGCGCGCGATCGTCGATTCCCGGGCTTCAGGATCGGGTAGGCATGTCGGCGACCAACGAAAGGAGTCACAGTGCTCAAGCGAATCATCGAACTGCTTACGCTCAGATGGTTGTGGGATCGCCGGGGTGGGCGCAGGCTGTAGCCAGAGGCGCATTCACCCGTCTGCCAGAATGGACAGGTGCCCACAAGTGACCAGGTGAGGAGGCCCGTCAGAGACCAGATCCTCGACGCTCTGCGCGCCGTGATCGACCCTGAGCTTCGCCGTGACATCGTCGAGCTCGAGATGGTCCGCTCGATCGATGTCCACGACAACGGCGTGGTCGACGTGACGGTGTCGCTGACGACTCCCGGCTGCCCGATCCGCGGCCACTTCCAGACGGGGGTGAGCCAGGCCGTCGGCCGGCTCGAGGGCGTGAGTGGCGTGAACGTCAGCTTCGACGTGCTCTCCGACAACGAGAAGAGCGCGCTCGGCCACAAGCTGGGCCGTGGATCGCTGCCCGAGGGGGCGCTCGCCCGAGTCAGCAACGTGATCTGCATCGGGTCGGGCAAGGGGGGCGTGGGCAAGTCGAGCGTGACCGCCAACCTGGCCGCGGCGCTGGCTTGTGACGGCAAGCGGGTCGGCGTGCTCGATGCCGACGTCTGGGGCTACTCGCAGCCGCGGATGCTCGGGCTCGGAGCGCAGCGCCCACATGTCAACAGCGATCGCAAGCTGATCCCGCTCACCGCTCACGATGGCATCGCCGTGATGTCGATTGGCTTCTTCGTCGAGCAGGACGCCGCGGTCGTGTGGCGCGGCCCGATGCTCCACAAGGCGCTGCAGCAGTTCCTCGAGGACGTCGATTGGGGCGAGCTCGACTACCTCCTGATCGACCTGCCGCCCGGAACCGGGGACGTGTCGATGACGCTCGCCCAACTGCTTCCACAGGCGAAGTTCCTAATCGTCACGACACCCCAGCCGGTCGCCCAGAGGGTCGCGCGCCGCTCGGCCGAGATGGCCACCAAGGTGAAGCTCGAGGTCGCCGGCGTGATCGAGAACATGTCGGGATTCGTGACCCCTGACGGCGAGCGCCATCAGATCTTCGGCGAGGGCGGCGGCCAGCTGCTGGCCGAGGAGCTCGAGGTGCCGCTGCTGGCGAAGGTCCCGCTGACGATGGCGCTGCGCGAGCAGTCCGACGCCGGCGTTCCCGTCGTGCTCTCGGACCCCGATGACCCCGCGGCGCAGGCGCTGCGCCAGGGGGCGCGCGGCCTGATCGCGCTGTCACCGGTCGAGCTTCCCGTGATGCAGGAGCCGGCCCCCGCTGCCGCTCCCAAGCCGGCGGGGATGTCGCTGCCGATGGCCTGAGTGAGATCGCCGCCGAGCGGCGGCGGGTTCCTCAGCTCTGCTTCGCGTAGTAGTCGGAGTTGAGCACGGTGTACTTCTGCCACTCCTCCGGCAGCTGATCCTCGGCGAAGCAGGCATCGACGGGGCAGGCCTCGACGCACGCATC
>QHBV01000010.1:5244-10305 GCA_003244035.1 Solirubrobacterales bacterium
GTCGGATGGATGCAGTCGACCGGGCACACCTCCACGCACGAGTTGTCCTTCGTGCCGATGCAGGGCTCGGCGATCACATATGCCATTGGTCTCGGATTCCCCTTGAGTCGCTTCAGTTGGCACGCCGGCCGCAGCCAGCATACGCGCATTCTAGGGACCGTCGCTCGCCGCTAGGCTCCCCGCTGTGCTGCTGCTGACGGGCGCGACTGGATTGATCGGCGTGCCGCTACTCCGGCGGCTGACTTCCTCGGGAATGCCCGTACGCTGCCTGGTGCGCGACCCTCGCCGGCTCGGCACCGAACGCGTGCGTGTGCAGATCGCGCTCGGTGACCTCTCCGACCACCTCTCGTTTCGGCACGCGCTACGGGGCGTGGACACCGTAGTCCACCTCGCCTCGGTGATCCGCGACCAGCCTGGCGGCTCGATCGAAGAGCTCGCGGGCGTCGCCACCTGGCGCCTGGTGCGCGCAGCCGAGCGCGCCGGCGTGGAGCGGTTCGTGTTCTTCTCTGCCCTGCAAGCCTCGACCCGGAGCCAAGCCCGTCTGATGCGCGCCAAAGCCGTAGCCGAGCGTGCGGTCGTCGAGTCCCCGCTCGCCCACACGATCTTCGCGCCCTCGATCGTGTACGCGCCCGGCGACCCGTACATGAAGCTCTTACGGCGGATGTCGCTGCTGCCGGTGATGCCGATCCCAGGCTCCGGCCGCGCCCCGTTCCAGCCGATCTGGGCAGAGGACGTCGCGGACTGCGTGGTCGCGGCGCTGCCAGGCGGGGTGCACGCGGCGCAGGCCGAGGGCGAGCGCTATGAGCTCGCCGGCCCCGAGACGCTGACCCATCAGGACATCGTCGAGATCGCCCTGAGATCGTTCGGCCGGAGGCGACCGGTGGTGAGGGTGCCGGTCGCGATCGTGCGCCGGTCCCTCGAGCTCGTCGAGCTGCTGGCGGGGCCTACGGCATTCGCGACCTGGGACGAGGCCGAGCTGATGGAGATTCCGATGACCTCGCGGCACGGAACCGCCGACGCGGAGCGCCTCGGCGTCCTGCCCAGGCCGATGCGGGCGGTGCTCGGGGTCGGCTAGCCCGAGCGCGCCTGCCCCCAGGGCCTGCGGCCCGACCACGGCAGCGCCAGCTCGAGCTGGGTCGCGAGCGCCAGCAGCACCTCCTCGAGGGCAGGCGGGCCGATCAGCTGGATCGCGGTCGGCAGACCGTCCTCGCCGTGATACAGCGGCAGCGAAATCGCCGGCTGGCCGGTGACGTTGACGATCGCCGTGTACGGCGTGAACTCACCGGAGCGGCGATAGTGATCCCAGGGGTCCGGTCCGCCGCCGTGCACCTCGCCGATTGCCAGCGGGCGGCGCGCGAGCGCGGGGGTCAGAACCGCGTCGTAGGACGCGAGGAACGTGACGATGGAGCGGGCGACCGCCTCGAGCTTTCCCTGCGCGCTCAGCAAGCTGATCGTGTCCTGGGCGCGCGCGCGCTCCCACAGCGCCCATGTCAGCGGCTCGACGTCAGCTTCGACCGGCTCGCGCCCCGCCAGGCGGCCGCCGATCATCGTCGCCATCGACACCATCGGCCCGAACGCCCGGGTGAAGTCGGGCAGCAGGTCGAGGTCGGACCACGGCGGGGTGATCTCCTCCACGCTGTGCCCGAGCGATTGCAGCAGCCTCGCCGCGTCGCGGGTCGCGCCCTCGCACACGGGATCGAGGCTCGCGCCCTCGAGCGGCATGTTGAGCGCGAGCCCGATCCTCATCACGCCGGGGTCGCGCAGCGCGAGCTGTCCGTAGCTCGCCGGCGGCGGCGGCGCCCAGTTCGCGTCGCCGGGCTCGTAGCCGGCGAGCACATCGAGGACGCGCGCGGTGTCCGCGACCGTCCGCGTGAGCACCCCGTCGGTGGTCAGAAAGCTCTGACCGCTGTCGGGGCCGGCCGAGACCCGGCCGCGCGCGGCCTTCAGACCCACGAGGCCGCAGCACGCCGCGGGGATCCGGATCGATCCACCGCCATCGTTTCCGTGTGCGATCGGCACCATCCCGGCGGCGAGGGCGGCGGCGGATCCACCGCTGGATCCGCCAGGGGTGCGGCCCGGCGCCCAGGGGTTGATCGTGGGCCCGTTGCGGCGCGATTCGGTCGTAGGCAGGATTCCCATCTCCGGCAGCGCGGTCTTCCCGACGATCACGAACCCGGCCTCCCGCAGCCGCCGGACGCAGAAGGCGTCGTATGGCGCGACCACCTCACCGAACAGGTCGCTGCACATCGTGATCGGCATCCCCGCCACCGTGCGGTTGTCCTTGATCGCGATCGGCACGCCGGCAAACGGGCGCGGATCGCCCGGACCGATCCGATCAGCGGCCGCGAGCGCCGACTCGGCCGCGACGTGCGTGAAGGCGTTGATCACAGGCTGGCGCCGCTCGATCTGAGCCAGGCAGTCGCCGACCAGCTCCCGGGCGCTCAGCTCACCGGCGCGGACGAGCGCGGCGAGCTCGAGCGCCGGCCGAAACATGAGCTCGCTCACTGCTCGGTAGCCTATATGCGCGAGATGAGCGCCACCGTCGATATCCAGTCGGGGCTGGAGGGCGTCGTCGCCTTCGCCACCGAGATCGCCGAGCCAGACCGAGCCGGCGGCGCGCTGCGCTACCGCGGCGTCGACATCGAGGAGCTGGTCGGCAGCGTGCCGTTCGAGCAGGTGTGGGGGCTGCTCGTCGACGGCCGGCTGCTGCCCGGGCTACCGCCGGCAGAGCCGCACCCGCTCACGATCCGCTCGGGCGACCCCCGCGTCGACGTGCAGTCCGCGCTCGCGATGCTCGCACCCCAATGGGGATTTCGAGAGCTGATCGACATCTCCGACGAGGTGGCACGGGACAATCTCGCGCGGGCATCGGTGATGGCCCTGTCGTTCGTCGCGCAGGCGGCGCGGGGGATCGGCCAGCCGCCCGTCCCGCAACGCGAGATCGACACGGCGTCCTCGATCCCCGAGCGCTTCCTCTTGCGCTGGCGCGGCGAAGCCGACCCCAAGCACGTCGAAGCGATCGACGCCTACTGGATCTCGGCCGCCGAGCATGGGATCAACGCCTCGACCTTCACCGCTCGCGTGGTTGCCTCGACAGGAGCGGATGTCGCCGCGGCGCTGTCGGCCGCTGTGGGATCCCTGTCGGGGCCACTGCACGGCGGCGCCCCCGCGCGCGTGCTGAAGATGCTCGACGAGGTGCAGGCGACGGGCGACGCCGAGCGTTACGTCAAGGCGGTGCTCGACCGCGGAGAGCGGCTGATGGGCTTCGGCCACCGCATTTACAGGGCCGAGGATCCGCGCGCGCGAGTCCTGCGCGGGACCGCCCGCAAGCTCGGCTCGCCGCGCGTGGAGGTGGCCGAGGCGCTCGAGCTGGCGGCGCTCGCGGAGCTGCGGGCGCGCAAGCCCGACCGGGTGCTGGCGACCAACGTCGAGTTCTGGTCGGCCGTTGTGCTCGATTTCGCCGCTGTCCCGCCCGAGCTGTTCACGCCGATGTTCACGTGTGCCCGCACCGCCGGATGGTCGGCCCACATCCTGGAGCAGAAGCGTGAGGGACGGCTGATCCGCCCGACCGCGAAGTACGTCGGCCCGGCGCCGCGGCCGCTGTCCGAGCTGCGGGAGTGACGCCTGCCGGCGCCGTGACCACCGCCAGCCAGGTGCCCGACTGCCGGCTCGGCGTGCTCGCGTTCGGCGATTCGATCACGAACGGCGGCGGAGAGCTGCAGTGCGGCGTGGCGCTGCAATCGTGGGCGCTCTGGGTGGCGCGGGCGCTGGGGCTGCCGTTCACCGTCTACGCGACCGATGGAGCGCGCGTCGATGACGTCGTGCGCCGGCAGATCCCGGCCTTTGCGCAAACCACTGCGCGTTCCGGCTCGCGCTACGACCTCGGCTGCCTGTACATTGGCGTCAACGACGTGCGCGCGCCGGGGTGGAACGCCGCGGCCTTCGAGTCCGAGCTTCGGGAGGGGCTGGGATTCCTGCGCGCCGGCTGCGACCGGGTGCTGACGTTGACCGCCCCACTCGACCTCGGCCGTCCCCGCGCAGGCGCCAAGGTGCACGACCTCAACGACGCGATCGAGCAGGCCGCGGCCGAGCTCGGCGTGCTCGTCGTCGACCTACGCCCCTTCAGGGCGCGCAACCACGTGATGGCCGACCATGTGCACCCCACGGCGTTCGGGCAGATCGCGATCGCCGAGCGCGCTCTCGCGGTGCTGCAGCGCGATGGGATGATGGCGGCGGTGCGGCCGTCGTCGCTGATCCGATTCGAGACGACTCGCCGGCGGCGGCTCCGCGGAGATGCGACGTACGTCTACCGCCACGCCAAGGTCAGCGTCCGTGCGTGGCTCGCTGGAGGATTTCCTCGTGGTCGCGAGGGAACTGATGTCACTTCGTCTCGCTGGACGCAACGAATCGACATCAGTTCGGAAATCACGAGATCGGGCTGCGCCCGGCCTCCTCGGTCGCCTCGCGCAGGCGGCGGGCGAGAGCGGGCGTGAGCGTCCCGGGGTCCATGCGCCAGCGCCAGTTGGCGCCGGCCCGCGCGGGATCGTTCATCCGCGCCTCGCTGCCCAGGCCGAGCACGTCCTGGGCCGCCACGATCGCAACGCGGGCCGGAGATGCGAATGCGAGCCGGATCACCCCCCACCACGACTGCTGCTCGGCGATCCCGTGAGAAGCCAGCGCGCGGTCGACCAGCTCGCGGCGCGCGCCGACCAGGGTCTCGTACCACCCGCGGACGGTGTCCTGATCGTGGGTGCTGGTGTAGATCAGCCGGTGCTCGAGGTGGTTCTCGGGGCGATGCGGGCTGTGACGGTCGGCCGGGTCAAAGCCGAACTGCAGCACGATCATCCCCGGCAGCTCCAGCTCGTCGCGCAGTCGCTGCACGGCCGGCGTGATCACCCCCAGGTCCTCGGCGACGAGCGGCAACCCCGGACCCCTGCCGAGAGGCCTCGGGCAGAGCTCACGCGCCAGCGCGTCGAACAGCGCCCGCCCCGGCCCTCGCCTCCACCGCCCCGCCACGGCCGTTCGCGCATCCGACGGCACCGCCCAGTAGGAAACGAAGCC
>QHBV01000010.1:10417-15313 GCA_003244035.1 Solirubrobacterales bacterium
CTGGAACAGCTCCGGATGGGCGCGATGGTCCGCGCTGTCCGGCGCGACATAGATCGCGACGTCGCCGATCAGACGTACCCCCACCGAAGCTGCGTAGCGTCGCAGCGACCCCCACTCCCGCTCGAAGCGAACCTGATCGGCGAGCGCCCCGGCGCCCGCGAACCGCTGCCAGTCTGCTATCCAGTACGACTCGCGCTCTCTGAACTCGCGCAGCTCGCTCGCCGGAACTGGGGCCCGGGGCTCCCCGAGCAGCCCCGGCCACGCCGCGAACGCAGACCGCGCCTTGTACGGGGAGCGGTGACGGTCAGGTGGCCCCAACGGCAGCACCTGCCACCACGACTGTCCCGCGGCCGCGAGCCAGTCGGCGAATCTATAGGCCTCGGGTCCGAGCCGGCCGCCCGGCAGCGAGGTGATGTGCAGCAGTACGCCGCTGGAGCGGGCTAGCAGGGACACGGACCATGGTTTACCCGATATACCAACACGAGAGCTTCAAGCAGTGACCGAGCAGCCGCAAGCCGAGCAGCCGCCCAAGCGGATCGAGATCCAGCACCCGTCGCCCGCGGTCGACGGCGGGCGCTTTGCGGCCAAGCGCTGCGCAGGAGACACGGTCACGGTCTCTGCCGAGATATTTCGCGACGGCCACGAGCTGCTGCGCGCGGTGGTGGCATACCGGGCCCCCGGGGAGGGATCCTGGCGCGAGGCCGAGATGGTGCCGATCGACGCCCACCTGGACGGGGTCCGCTGGGCCGGGCGCTTCGAGCTCGATCGAATCGGTCGCTGGCAGTACACGATCGAGGCGTGGACCGATCTGTTCGGGAGCTGGCGTGAGGAAATCCAGCGCAAGCTCGCCGCCGGTCAGCGAGAGCTCGCCTCCGAGCTCTCCGAGGGAATCGTCCTGCTTCGTGCGGCCGCGAGCGAGCACGCCGACAGACCAGCCATGAACAACGCCGACCGCGCCTTGATCGAGCACGCGCTCACGACGGTCGAGCAACGTGACCTCCCGCAATCGGCCAAGCACGACATCGCGCTCGGCCCAGAGCTCGCCGCG
Organism: Solirubrobacterales bacterium; assembly: GCA_003244035.1. Taxonomy (GTDB): domain Bacteria; phylum Actinomycetota; class Thermoleophilia; order Solirubrobacterales; family Solirubrobacteraceae; genus Palsa-465. The sequence continues at coordinate 11,466 of QHBV01000010.1, forward strand.
GCCATGCAGCGCTGCCAGGAGCGACACGGCAGCGTCACGCTGCCGGCGCCCCTCGCGCTCGAGGTCGACCGCGTCCGCGCGCGATTCGGCGCCTGGTATGAGCTGTTCCCCCGCTCCTGGGGTGGCCTGAAAGGAGTCGAGAAGCAACTGCCGCGACTCGCCGAGCTCGGCTTCGACGTCATCTACCTGCCGCCGATCCATCCGATCGGCCACGCCAACCGCAAGGGGCGTGACAATGCCCTGACCGCACGAGCACAAGACCCCGGCTCGCCCTGGGCGATCGGCGACCAGTCCGGCGGCCACGATGCGGTCCACGCCGAGCTGGGCACGATCGACGACCTCAGGTCGCTCACGAAGACCGCCAAGGAGCACCAGATCGACGTGGCGCTCGACTTCGCGATCCAGTGCTCGGCCGATCACCCGTGGCTCGAGGAGCACCCGGAGTGGTTTCACCACCGCCCCGACGGGACGCTCAAGTACGCCGAGAACCCGCCCAAGCGCTACCAGGACATCTACAACGTCAATTGGGAGTCGCCCGACTGGCGGGGGCTGTGGGAGGCGCTGCTCGAAGTCGTGCTTGGGTGGGTGGACTGCGGCGTGAAGGCGTTCCGCGTCGACAACCCGCATACTAAGCCGTTCGCATTCTGGGAATACCTGATCGGAGAGGTGCACGCGGGCGACCGCGAGGTGATCTTCCTGGCTGAGGCGTTCACCAAGCGGGCGGTGATGCGACACCTCGCCAAGCTCGGCTTCAGCCAGTCCTATACGTACTTCACCTGGAAGAACTCCCGCCACGAGCTGATCGAGTACGTCTCCGAGCTGGCCCACTCCGGCGAGCACGAGTACTTTCGCCCGAACTTCTTCGCCAACACCCCTGACATCCTGCACTCCTACCTGCAGCACGGCGGCAGGCCCGCTTTCGAGGCCAGGCTCGTGCTCGCCGCGACGCTCAGCCCAAGTTGGGGGATCTACTCGGGCTTCGAGCACTGCGAGAACGTCCCCGTGCAGGAAGGCTCGGAGGAGTACCTGCACTCGGAGAAGTACGAGACCAAGCAGCGGACCCTCGACGGTCCGTTGACGAAGCTGATCGGCCGCCTGAACCATGCCCGGCGGGACAATCCCGCGCTGCAGGAGCTCTCCAACGTCGTCTTCCTGGAGACGGCCAACGAGGCGCTGATCGCGTACGCCAAGCAGTCTCAGGGCAATACGGTGATCACCGTAGTCAACATCGATCCCCACCAGGCACAGGAGGGACTCGCGGTCGTTCCCGCGAGCCTCGGACTGCCGCCGAGCTTCACGGCCCACGACCTGCTCGGCGGCGAGCGCTTTCAGTGGCGGATCGGGCCGAACTACGTCCGCCTGGCGCCGGGTGAGCGCCAGGCTCACGTCAACCGGGTGGAGCTCTAGCCTAGCCGGCCATGTCGATCGGTCCGCCGACCCTCACCCACCTGCTCGCACACGAGCATGCGACCCGCGAGCGGGCGACCCGCAGCCGCCGGGAGCGGGAGCACGGGTCCGCGCCCCAGGTGCGCACAAGGCAATGGTTCGAAGCCGAGCCCCTGTGGTTCAAGCGCGCGGTCTTCTACGAGATCCACATCCGCGGCTTCTACGACTCCGGTGGCGACGGTTCGGGCGACTTCCGCGGGCTCAACGAGAAGCTCGACTACCTGCAGTGGCTGGGCATCGACTGCATCTGGCTGCTTCCCTTCTACCGCTCGCCACTGCGCGACGGCGGCTATGACATCTCGGACTTCACCGATGTGCACCCGGACTACGGCACGGTGCGGGACGTGCACGAGCTGATCGACGCCGCGCACGAGCGCCGAATCCGCGTGATCGCGGACTTGGTGATGAACCACACCTCGGTCGACCACCCCTGGTTTCAGCAGTCGCGACAGAGCCCGGATAGCCCCAAGCGCGACTGGTACGTGTGGTCGGACACGAATCAGCGCTACCAGGATGCACGGGTCATCTTCGTAGACAGCGAGTCGTCGAACTGGACCTGGGACCCGGTCGCCGGCGCCTACTACTGGCACCGGTTCTTCCACCACCAGCCAGACCTCAACTACGACAACCCCGAAGTGCAGGACGCGATGCTCGACGTGCTGCGCTTCTGGCTCGAGCACGGGCTCGACGGCTTCCGGCTCGACGCGGTCCCGTACCTGTTCGAGCGCGAGGGGACCAACTGCGAGAACCTGCCCGAGACGCACGCCTACCTCAAGCGGGTCCGGCGGGAGATCGAATCCGAGTACCCCGACCGCGTGCTGCTGGCGGAGGCGAACCAGTGGCCGGCCGACGTGGTGCAGTACTTCGGCGACGGCGATGAGTGTCAGATGGCCTTCCACTTCCCGGTGATGCCGAGGATGTTCATGGCGATCAGGCGCGAGCAGGCGTTGCCGATGTACGAGATCCTCGAGCAGACGCCACCGATCCCTCAGAGCTGCCAGTGGGGCCTGTTCCTGCGCAACCACGACGAGCTCACGCTCGAGATGGTCACCGACGAGGAGCGCGACTACATGTACTCCGAGTACGCGAAGGACCCGCGGATGAAGCTCAACCTCGGGATCCGCCGGCGGCTCGCGCCGCTGCTCGACAACGGCCGCGACGAGATCGCGCTGATGACCGCGATCATGTTCTCGCTGCCGGGGTCGCCGGTCCTGTACTACGGGGACGAGATCGCGATGGGTGACAACGTGTTCCTCGGCGACCGCGACGGCGTGCGCACGCCGATGCAGTGGACCGGCGATCGCAACGGCGGCTTCTCGCGGGCCGACTTCGCCCAGCTCTACGCACCGCCGTTGATGGATCCCGTGTACGGCTATCAGGCGGTCAACGTCGAGGCGCAGCTGCGGACCGCGACCTCGCTGCTGCGCTGGATGCACCGCTTCATCGCGCTGCGCAAAGAGCACCCCGTGTTCGGCTTCGGCACCTACGAGCCGCTGGCGCCGTCCAACCCGCGGATCTTCGCCCACCTGCGCAGCTTCGAGGACGACCTCGTGCTTTGCGTCCACAACGTCGCGCGCTCGGCGCAGGCGGTCGAGCTCGATCTCAGCGCACACCAGGGACGCCACCCGATCGAGCTGTTCGGGCGCTCGCGCTTTCCTTCGATCGGCGAGCTCCCCTATCTGTTGACGCTGGGGCCCCGCGGCTTCTTCTGGTTCGAGCTGGTGCCGGCGCAGGAGGAGGGACGGGACGATGGCTGACCACACGCAGATCGAGACCGGCGAGATCCGCCAGCTGCTCGACCTCGAGCAGCTGCGCGAGTGGGTGGCCCGGCAGCGCTGGTACGCCTCGAAGTCTCGGTCGGTCGCGGGGATCGAGATCGTCGAGAGCCTGGTCCTGCGTGACGAGCCCCCGCTGGTGCTCGCTCTCGTGCAGGCGCGGTTTGCGACCGGCGCCCACGAGCTGTACCAGCTGCCGCTCGGACTGAGCCCGGTGCGGCGCGGCGCGGCGCCAGCCGAGCACGCCGCGTCGCCCGCGCAGATCGCCCGCAGCGACGAGCTGGCCGTGTACGACGCTCTCGCCGACCCGCTGCAGGCACTCGAGCTGCTGCGGCGAATCGACGCGACCGAGGAGGTACAGACGGGGTCCGGCCGCTTCCGCTTTGCGCACGTCAACGGCGCCGAGAGCATCGGTGCGGGGCGGTCGGTGCGCCCGGTTGGCGTCGAGCAGTCGAACTCCTCGATCGTGTTCGACGAGCGCCTCGTGCTCAAGGTCTTCCGCAAGCTCGAGCCGGGGATCAACCCCGAGCTCGAGCTGCTGCGGTTCCTTACCCGGCACCGTTATGAGAGCATCGCGCCACTGCACGGCTGGTACGAGTACGACGGCCAGGCGCTGTCGGCGACGCT
>QHBV01000010.1:15333-17651 GCA_003244035.1 Solirubrobacterales bacterium
GACCCCGAGCGGTTCCTCCAGCTGCTGGAGAGCCTCGGTGCGGTCACCGCGCGACTGCACACCGTGCTCGCCTCCGACGCGTCGGACCCCGCGTTCGCCCCCGAGGAGCCGAGCCAGGAGTCGATGGCGCTGCTCTCGGCGACGATCGACGAGGACATCGAGCGGATCTTCGCGCGGCTGCCCGACGACGACCGGCTCGCGCCGATCGCCGGTCGCGGCCAGGACGTGCGCGAGCGGCTCGCGACGCGGGCGATCGGCGTCACCGGGCGGGTGATCCGCACCCACGGCGACTACCACCTCGGCCAGACGCTGCACACCCCGGGCGGATGGGTGATCATCGACTTCGAAGGCGAGCCGGCGCGGCCGCTCTCCGAACGCCGGATGAAGCGCTCGCCGCTGCGCGACGTGGCGAGCATGCTGCGCTCGTTCGCGTACGCGACCTCGGCGGTTCAGATCCTGCGCGGCCGGCGGGCGCCGGACGGCTTCGAGCAGCGCGCACGGGAGCGCTTCCTGGAGCGCTACCTCGAGGAGGTGGATCCCGCCCTGCTGCCCGCGGGCGACGCCGCGGTCAACAACCTGCTGTCGATCTTCGAGCTCGAGAAGGCGATCTACGAGCTCCGGTACGAGCTCGACAACCGTCCCGACTGGACCTCGATCCCGGTCGCCGGGATCGGGCGGCTGCTCGAGTCCGGATGACCCCGCAGCACACTCCGGCCGCGGCGGAGCTCGAGGCGCTGGTGCGCCGCGAGCATTACAACCCCCACGCGGTGCTCGGCCCACACGTGGCGCCCACCGGCGTGGTCGTGAGAGCGCTGCGTCCCGACGCGCTGGCGATCGAGGCGCGGCTGGACGACGGCGCGACGGTGCCGCTGCACCAGATCCACCCGGGAGGAGTGTTCGAGGGCGTGATCGAGGGGGGGCGGCTGCCCGTGCGCTACCGCCTCCTGGTCGACTACGGCCCGGATGCCCGGTTCGAGATCGACGACCCCTACGCGCACGCCTCCGCGATCGGCGAGCTCGACCTCCACCTGATCGGCGAAGGGCGTCACGAGCAGCTCTACGAGCGGCTCGGCGCCCACGTGCGCGAGCACGAGGGCGTGGCCGGGACCGGGTTTGCGGTGTGGGCGCCGGCCGCGCGATCGATCAGCGTTGTCGGCGACTTCAACTCGTGGGACGGGCGCCTTCACCCGATGCGCTCGCTCGGGGACAGCGGCATCTGGGAGCTGTTCGTGCCTGGCGTCGAGCAGGGCGCCCACTACAAGTACGAGATCCTGACCGCGCAGCGCGAGCTCACGCTCAAGGCCGACCCCTTCGCCCAGGCGACCGAGCTGCCCCCGCAGACCGCCTCTGTCGTCTGGCGGCCCAGCCATCGCTGGAGCGAGCGCGACGGCGAGTGGCTCGCTCGCCGGGAGCAGCAGCAGCAGGTCTCGAGGCCGCTTTCGATCTACGAGGTCCATCTCGGCTCCTGGCGGCTGAACACGCTGCAGGACAATCGCCCGCTCACCTACCTCGAGCTGGCCGACGAGCTGGCGGCCTACGTGAACGACATGGGCTTCACCCACGTCGAGCTGATGCCGGTGATGGCGCACCCGTTCACGGGCTCGTGGGGCTATCAGGTCACCGGCTACTTCGCCCCCGCCCCCCGCCACGGTTCGCCGGACGAGCTGCGGCAGTTCGTCGACCGGCTCCACGGCCACGGCATCGGGGTGCTGCTCGACTGGGTGCCGGCCCACTTCCCCCGCGACGAGTTCGCGCTCGCGCGCTTCGACGGGACCGCGCTGTACGAGCACGCCGACACCCGTCGCGGGGCGCATCCCGAATGGGGGACGCTCGTGTTCAACTACGGCCGCCACGAGGTTCGCAACTTCCTGATCTCCAACGCGCTGTTCTGGCTGCGCGAGTACCACGTCGACGGGATCCGCGTCGATGCGGTCGCATCGATGCTGTACCTGGACTACTCGCGCCGCGAAGGCGAGTGGGTCCCCAACCAGTTCGGCGGCCGCGAGGACCTCGACGCCGTGACGTTCCTGAAGGAGCTCAACGAGGTGCTCTACGGCCGCGAGCCGGGGGTCGCCTCGATCGCGGAGGAGTCCACGGCGTGGCCGGGCGTCTCGCGTCCCACCTACCTCGGCGGCCTCGGCTTCGGCTTCAAGTGGNNGGGCTGGATGCACGACACGCTGGGCTACTTCCAAGAGGACCCGATCCACCGCCGCTACCACCACCACGAGCTCACGTTCAGCCTGATGTACGCGTTCAGCGAGAACTTCATCCTGCCGCTCTCCCACGATGAGATGGTCCACGGCAAGGGCTCGCTGCTT
>QHBV01000010.1:17678-18563 GCA_003244035.1 Solirubrobacterales bacterium
TACATGTGGGCGCACCCGGGCAAGAAGCTGCTGTTCATGGGCGCCGAGCTCGCGCAGGAGCGGGAGTGGAGCCACGAGCGCTCGCTCGACTGGCATCTGCTCGAGCGCCCCGAGCACGCCGGCATCCAGGCGCTGGTGCGCGAGCTCAACCGCGTCTACCGCGACGAGCCCGCCCTGTGGGAGCTCGACGCCGACCCGGCGGGGTTCGCGTGGCTGGAGGCCAACGACGCCGACAACAACGTGGTCGCGTTCGTGCGCGCATCGCGCCGGGTTCCCAGCGACGAAACGCGACTTGTCGTGTTTGTCGCGAATTTGTCTCCCGTGCCGCGCCACGGCTACCGGGTCGGGCTGCCGCGGGCAGGCCGCTGGCACGAGGCGCTCAACACCGACGCGGCCCGCTACGGCGGCGGCGACATCCGCAACCCCGCGGTGATCGAGCCCGAGCCCGTCCCCTGGCACGACCAGCCGTTCTCGGCGGCGCTCACGCTCCCGCCGCTGGCGGCGATCTGGCTCGCGCCCGATGAGTGAGGAGCCCCCGTGGCAGCGGCCGCTCGGCGCGCGGCCGCTCGGTGACGGGCGCACCGAGTTCCGCGTTTGGGCGCCACGCGCGGAGTCGATCTCGTTGCGCCTGGACGACTCCGACGTGTCGCTCGAGCACGCCGGGTCTGGTGTCTATGAGGTAGTCGCCCCGGCTGACGCCGGGGACGACTACTGGTTTTGCCTCGATGGGCGGCGGCTGCCCGATCCATGCTCGCGCTGGCAGCCGGAGGGACTGCGCGGCCCTTCCCGGGTCTTCTCGCCGGGAGCGGTAGACCCGTTTGATCCGCCGGCGTGCTCCGAGCTCGTGATCTACGAGCTGCACGTCGGCACGTTCACCGCGCAGGG
>QHBV01000010.1:18627-19323 GCA_003244035.1 Solirubrobacterales bacterium
CTCGGCCTACGGCGGCCCCGAGGGCCTGCGCCGGCTCGTACAGGCGGCGCACCGAGTCGGGCTTGCGGTGATCCTCGACGTCGTCTACAACCACGTAGGCGCCTCCGGGGTGCAGGCGCTGGAGGCGTTCGGGCCGTACTTCACGAACAAGTACGAGACGCCGTGGGGACGGGCGATCAACTTCGACGACGGCGGCTGTGAGGCGGTCAGGGAGTGGGTGGCGCAGAGCGCCACCGGCTGGATCAGGGATTTCGGGATCGACGGGCTGCGCCTCGACGCGACCCACGCGATCTTCGACTCGAGCGCCGAGCACATCGTCGCGGCGATCGCGCGCCGGGCGCATGCGGCCCGTCAGGGCGCGCTGGTAATCGCCGAGAGCGGGCTCGAGGACCCCGACGCCCACGGCGGATACGCGTGCGACGCCGTCTGGAGAGACGACTTTCACCACGCGCTGCACGTGCTGCTGACCGGCGAGCGCGAGGGTTACTACGCGCCGTTCGGCCGCGTCGCGCAGCTCGCGCGGGCGTTCGCGCGAGTGCCCCCGGAGCGGTTCGTGGTCTGCTCGCAGAACCATGACCAGGTCGGCAACCGCGCGTTCGGCGACCGGCTGCCGGGGCGGGCGCGTCCGCTGGCGGCTCTCTGCACGCTGCTCGCGCCGTTCATCCCGATGCTGTTCATGGGCGAGGAGTACGGCGA
>QHBV01000010.1:19354-20539 GCA_003244035.1 Solirubrobacterales bacterium
CGCCGCAGGGAGTTCGCGGCCTTCGCCCAGTTCAGGGGCGAGGAGGTCCCCGACCCCCAGGACCCGGCGACCTTCGAGCGCTCGAAGCTCACCCGCCACCGGGACCCGGAGCTGGCCCGGCTGTACACGGGGCTGCTCGCGGCTCGCCGCCAGCTGCCGGCGGGCGAGGGGGATGCGATCGCATTCGACGAGAGCGCGCGCTGGCTGTGCGTCCGGCGCGGCCCGTTCGAGCTCGTCTGCAACTTCGCGTCGCAGGCTCAACGGGTGCCGTGCGAGGGGACTCGGGTGCAGCTCTCCGCCGCCGGCGAACCCCAAGTCGCCGGCGGCGCGATCGACCTCGCGCCACTCTGTGGGGCGCTGGTCGTGTGACCGAGGTGTGGCCGGGCCGGCCATTCCCGCTCGGAGCGGAGTGGGACGGAGCCGGCACGAACTTCTCGCTGTTCTCCGAGCACGCACAGCGCGTGCAGCTGTGCCTGTTCGACGCAGACGGCGACGAGGCCGCGATCGAGCTGACCGAGCGCACGGCCCTGAACTGGCACTGCTACCTGCCCGGGGTGGGCCCCGGTCAGCGCTACGGCTACCGCGTCCACGGTCCGTACGCCCCCTCGGAGGGCCATCGCTTCAACCCCGCCAAGCTCCTGATCGACCCCTACGCCAAGGCGATCGAGGGTGTTGTCGATTGGGAGCACGACGCCAATGTGCTGCCCTACGTGCCGGACGGCTCGGCCGACGCCGATCTCGAGTCCGACGACGAGGACGACGCGGAGGCGATGCCCAAGTCGGTGGTGATCGACGACGCCTTCCTGTGGGAGGGCGACCGCTTGCCGCAGGTGCCGATCGCCGACACCGTCATCTACGAGACCCATGTCAAGGGCTTCACCATGCGCCACCCAGGCGTGCGCGAGGACCTGCGTGGCACCTACGCCGGGCTCGCGTCGGACGCGGCAATCGCCCATCTCGTCGAGCTCGGCGTCACGGCGATCGAGCTGCTGCCCGTCCACCACATCTCCGACGAGTCGTTCCTCTCCGAGCGAGGCCTTTGCAACTACTGGGGCTACAGCACGATCGGCTACCTCGCTCCCCACTCCGAGTACGCCGCCGGCGGGCGCCTCGGCGAGCAGGTCACGGAGTTCAAGGGAATGGTCAAGGCGCTGCACCGAGCCGGCATCGAGGTGATCCTCGACG
>QHBV01000011.1:0-518 GCA_003244035.1 Solirubrobacterales bacterium
TCTGAGGCATCGAGCGTGGTGTGCAGGCGCACAGCCACGAGCGCGTCCTGCAGCGGCGCGCGGGTGCGCGCGTGCGCGTGGACGTTCCCGGTCGCGACGCAGGGCACACCGAGCGCCCGCGCCAGCCCCACCAAGCGGCGGTTGCGAGCCCGATCGTCGCGCAGGAACGGGCGCTGCAGCTCGACTCGTAGCCGGTCGTTACCGAACGCGTCGAGCAGCTTTGTCAAGGTGGGCTCGTCGTGGACCCCGCGCAGCGCGCACCCGCTCAGGCAGACGAGACCCTCGGCGTGCTGGAGGACGGTCTCCAGCGGGGTCGCCGGCTCGGATCGCGGCGCTACGGTGCGCGCGCTGGCGCCCGCCCCCTCCACTCGCGGCGCCCCCGACCCTCCCTCGCGCGTGTGCGCGTGCGCGCGGGTCAAGATCCGGCAGAGGTTCGACCAGCCCTGTGCATCCTGCACCAGCAGCGTCAGGTGGCGGCCGTCGTCGAGGTCGAGCTCGGCCCCGTGGATCGCACGCAA
>QHBV01000011.1:594-20941 GCA_003244035.1 Solirubrobacterales bacterium
GAGAAGGCGGAATGGCAGTGGAGCTCGACGTAGGTCATCGAACTCATGTTCGCATACTGGAGACGATGCGCGGCACTCCTGACAGATATGATTAGTTGCTGCTAAGGTCTCCCAGTTAGCAATCGCTACTCAGGAGACCAACGATGTCGGATTCAAGGCGCAGGGGATGGACACTGGGACTCGTCTCGGTCGGACTGTTCATGGTGGTGCTCGACAACCTCGTCGTCAGCGTCGCGCTGCCGAGCATCCACCGCGACCTGAACGCCTCGATCCAGGCGCTCGAGTGGACCGTCAACGCGTACGTGCTCGCGTACGCGGTGCTGCTCCTGACGGGCGCCGCACTCGGCGACCGCTTCGGCCGTAGGCGGATGTTCATCACGGGGATCGCGCTCTTCACCGCGTCCTCGGCGGCCGCGGCGCTCGCCCCCACGACGGGCCTGCTGATCGCCGCGCGGGCGCTGCAGGGAATCGGTGCGGCGATCGTCACGCCGTTGACGCTGACGCTGCTGGCGGATGCGTTCCCACCGGAGCGTCGTGGGCTCGCGCTAGGAGTGTGGTCGGGGATCAGCGGGATCGCCGTCGCGCTCGGGCCGCTCGTCGGCGGCGCGGTCGTACAGGTGCTCTCGTGGCATTGGATCTTCTGGATCAACGTCCCGATCGGGATCGTGCTCGCGCCGCTGGCAGCGTCGCGGCTGGCGGAGAGCCGGGGGGCATCGAGAGTGCTCGACCTGCGCGGCCTGCTGCTCGCCTCCAGCGGGCTGTTCGGGATCGTCTACGGTGTCGTGCGCTCGCAGTCGCTGGGGTGGACGAGCCCCCAGATCGTCGCGGCGCTGGCCCTCGGCACGCTGCTGTTGCTCGCGTTCGTCGCCCACGAGTTGCGCACGGATGAGCCGATGCTGCCGATGAGCTTCTTCGCCAACCGCGGCTTCGCCGTGACCAACGCGGTCTCGCTGACGATGTGGTTCGGGATGTTCGGGTCGATCTTCTTCCTCAGCCAGTACCTGCAGAACGTGCTTCACAACTCCCCGCTGCAGGCGGGAGTCAAGCTGCTCGCGTGGACCGGCGCGACGATGATCGTCGCGCCGCTCGCGGGGGTCTTCTCCGAGCGCTACGGGAGCCGCTGGTTCATGGTCGCCGGACTCGGGCTGCAAGCGGTGGCACTCGCGTGGATGGCCGAGCTCGCCGGCGTCGGCCAGAGCTACGCCAGCATCGTCGCTCCCTTCGTCCTGGCCGGGACCGGGATGGCGCTCGTGTTCGCACCGTCGGCTAATGCCGTGCTGTCCTCGGTGCAGGCCCACCAGGCCGGACAGGCCTCAGGAGCGGCCAACGCGATCCGCGAGCTCGGCGGCGTGCTCGGCGTGGCGGTGCTCGCGCCGTGTTCACGAGCCACGGCAGCTACGTCTCCCCGCAGGCATACATCCACGGGCTGGTCCCGGCGCTCTGGGTCGGCGCGGGCGTGCTCGGCGTCGGGGCGATGATCGCGGCCGCGATCCCGTTCAGCACCCGCACCGTTCCAGACCCGGACACGATCCCGATGCCGGCCTCGACGGCCTCGACGCCAGGCCCGGTCGCGACCGCGCCGGTGGCAGGCCCGGTTCCCAGGGTCGCGATGGCCGATCCGGCCGCGGAGCCCGTCCATGCCACCGCCTGAGGTTGCCGTAGGATCGGGTCCGATCTCGATGAGCATCGATGCAGCGCCAGCCAAGCGCCAGCGCGTCCCGGCAGCCCAGCGCCGGGACGCGCTGATCGAAGCCGCCGTCCACGAGTTCGCTCACGGCGGCCTCCACGGCACACCCGTGGCGCGGATCGCGCGGCGGGTCGGCGTCGCTCAGCCGTACGTCTTCAGCCTCTTTGCCACCAAGCGGGAGCTGTTCCTGGCGGCGGTGCAGCGCGGCTTCGAGCTGATCGCGGAGACCTTCTCCCGAGCGGCAGCGGAGTTCGAGTCCGACCAGGGCGCGATCTCCTCCGCGGACGCCGACGTGCTCACGGCGATGGGCCGTGCGTACGTTCAGCTGCTCGATTCGCACCGCGACTACCTGATGCTCCAGCACCATGCCTATGCCGCCTGCGATGACCCGCTGATCCGAGAACGTGTGCGCATCTGCTACGCGTGGATCGTGGCCGAGGTCGAGCGGCTCTCGGGCGCTCAGCAAGACCGGATCGACGAGTTCTTCCGTCACGGCATGTGGTTGAACGTCGCCGCCGCGATGGGCGTCGAGGATCTCTCGGCGGGATGCGCGTGGATCCGGGCGGAGCAGGCGGCGGCGGCCCGCGCTGGGTGAGCTGCGACCACCGGCCGCGGTCGTCACGGATCAGGCGGTCGTCACGGATCAGGCGGTCGTCGCGGATCAGGCGGTCTCGCGCCTGCGCGCGAGCAGCACGAGCACGACCGCCGATAGGGCCGCGACCCCAGCCGCAAACGCCTCCCCGGCGGGGCGCAAGCCCACCGCCTGGGCGAGCACCCCCTCGCCGATCACCGGAATCGAGATCGCAACATAGGCGACCACGAAGAAGCTCGAGGCGATCTCCGCCCGGCGCTCGGCGGGCGAGCTCGCGTTGACGGCGGCCAGGCCGGCGCGGAAGCTCAGCCCCTGGCCGGCGCCGGCGATCACGCCGCCGAGCACGAGCAGCGCCAGCGACGAGCCGGCGAGGCCCAGCGCCAGCAGGCCCATGCCGGCGATCAGCGCGCCGGCGCCGGCCGGCATCGCCGCGCGCTCGGGCACAAACCCGAGCAGCATCTGTCCGCCCGTCGAAGCGGCGAAGACCGCGAACACGACCAGACCGACGACCGCGTGGCTGCGCACGCCGAGCGCCTGCCCAAGGAACGCCGGCGAGACCGCTGTGAACAGTCCCAGCACCGCGAAGCCGGCGAACGCGGCGAGCGCCGCTCGCGTGAACGTCGAGCGGATCTCTGCGGGCACGCTCAGCGCCTGAGGCCGCAGCCGCGGGCGCCGGCGATCGGTGATCGCCTCGGGCATCGCCCACACCCCGATCGCCGCCGGGACGAGCAGCGCCAGATTGACCCAGAAGCTCAGCCGCAGCGGCGAGGAGACCCACTGTGAGAGCAGCCCTGCCAGCAGCGGCCCGCATCCGAGGCCGCCCATGTTGGCGATGGTCGCCACCAGCGTCGCGCGCCCGCGCCGGGCCGGGGGGGCCAGGTCCACCAGCGCTGCAGTCGCGGTTCCGGTGAAGATCCCCGCCGAGAGACCCGACAGCACGCGGCCGGCGAGCAGCAGCCCGAGGCCCTGCGCCGCCAGGAATGCGACTGCGCTCAGAGCCGAGAGGCCGAGCGCGGGCAGCAGGGCCGCCCGCCGGCCGATCGCGTCCGACAGCCGGCCGAAGGACAGCAGCGCGACGATCACTCCCGCGGCATACGTGGCGAAGATCACCGTGATCATCAGCTCGGAGAAGCCGAACCGCTGCCGGTATAGCCCGTACAGGGGCGTGGGCAGCGTGGTCCCGAGCATTGTCACCGCGAACGCGTAGGCGAGGGCAGCGAAGCCGCCGGCCCGCCCCAGTGTGGCTCGCCTTGCGCCGCTCATTGGCCTTCGCGCGCGGTGAGCTCTACGCGTGTGCTAGATCGCGAGCCGGCTCGATGCTCCAGCGCCGGCCGAGCCGCGCGAGCCGTTCGTCGAGCGCCCAGCGGTCCGGCAGGTCCTCACCCGCATGCTGCGGACTCGCGCCCTTGAGCGTCATACAGCCCGTGTTGTCGCCGAGCGCGCGGATCTCTTGCACGTCGGCGTCCGTCAGCCTGATTTCGCGCGGTAGCGCGGCGAGCTCGGCGCGCTTGTCCTCCACCGGGCGTGCACCTTGGCCAAGCTCCTGGATCAGCGTCGGCGCGACGCAGCTGACCGCTGGATGTGCCAGGTTCCACTGGCACGCAAGCTGGATCGTGCTCAGTCCTGTGCGCTGGGCGATCGGTCGCATCGCTGCAAGCCGCCTGCGACCAGCCTCGATCCACCCCGCCGGCCGGAAGCCGCGGTGGTCCCGGGGCGCCAGCTCCTGCCCCTCTGCGAGGTCGTCGAACAGCAGCCCCCCGTAGTCGACCACGCGCGTGATCACCTGCACGCCCGCCGCCTGGGCGGCGGGGAGGCACAGCTCCCCGGGCCACGGCTCGAGCGGCCCGAGGATGATCATCGCCCAGTCGATCAGCGCGCCGAAGCGCTCGAGGCAGTCGATCAGGTCGAGCGTGAAGCCGTTGGCAGGCCCCGGCGCGACCCCGATCAGGCGGGTCAGGCCGCGCTCGCGCAGCGCCGCCATCCCGCTCCAGACTTCCTCGCTGGTATATCCGGTGCGGTCGGGGTTATGCAGCATCAGCAGGTCGAAGCGGTCGATCCCGCAGCGCGCCAGGCTGCGCTCGGCTGCCATCGTCAGGTAGTCGGCATATCCGGAGGCGTCGCGCAGTCGTGGATCGGTGAAGCGCGGAAAGCCCTTGGCGCCGTCGCGCTCGCCGGTGTAGAAGTCGTGCCCGACCGCGCCGACGACGCAGATCCGTTCGCGGGAGTGCTCGGCGATCGCCCGGCCAAGCATCGTGTCGGCCTCGCCGGCGCCGTACACATCGGCGGTGATCACCGTCCTGATCCGCTCGTCCGGCGTAAAGAGCTTGATCAGGCGCTCGTCGTCGAGCGGCTCGCCGAAGTGCATGAAGCGACCCCCGCTCCAGGTGCCGACCGCGACGGGACCGGGGTCGGCAGTGGGGCACGGCTTGGGCATCTCCGGTCAAGTCTAGGACACGGCCGGACGTTTGCGTTACCGCTTGTACACGTACCGTGTGTCCTATCGCTGCCTCCACCACCTCCCGCTCTCGAGGTCGTGGAAGACGACCTCGTTGCGTCCGCAGGTCGTGACGAGCTCCCAGTAGCGCCGGCGCAGCGGGCAGCCGCTCCACCAGCGATCCTCGACCAGCCAGGTCTCGCGCACGGCATCGACGGTGCGCGCGTCGATCGCCAGCGGCCGCCCGTCGCCGGAATCGGCGCTGACCGTGACGCGGCGCGGGACGGACAGCCGGCGCGGCCCGGTCATGGCTCACCCTGAAACGGCGCCAGCACGGCGCGGCGCTCGGGGAAGCGTGAGCCGGGGTCGACTTCGAGCACGCGCAGCGCGGCGTCGGGGCCGGCGGCGGCGCGCGCCTGGTGCACCGCCTCGTACAGGCGCGCGGCGCGCGCGGCGGCGGGATCCTCGAGCAGCGAGCGCTGATCGACCGCCGGCGGGCCGAAGCGCTGGACCGACAGCCGCAGCACCTCCGCCGGCGCCGGCATCAGCGCCAGCCGCGGCACCAGCGCAAGGCGCATCCGTCCCGCCTGCGCGAGCGCCTGGCGAAAGACGACCTGCTCGCGCCACGTCCCGCCGTGCTCGACCAGCACGGCCGAGAGCACGACCGCTCGCAGCGTCCGGTCTCGCCGCTCACGCCGCGCGAGCAGGCGGTCGATCAACAGCCCCAGCCCGTGCTCGAGCTGGGTCCCGGATGCGGCCTCAGGCAGCTCCAGCGACTCGCGTACGAACTCGGCCGCCGGCCGGGGCCGCAATGCCCCGTCACCGCCGCTGGCCAGCTCGTGGGCGAGCAGTCCCACCGTCCCGAACCGATCGGCCAGCGCCGCGGGCGCGATCGCCGCCAGCTCGCCGAGGGTGCCGATGCCCAGGCGCTCGAGCGCTTGTGGCAGATCGGCCAGCGATGGCCTGGCGCGCAGCAGCGCGACCGGGAGCGGGGCTAGGTGGACGCGCGCCTGCTCGCGGTCTCCGGAGACGATCACCGGCCGCCGCACGCGCGCTCGCGACGCCGCCGCCACAGCAGCAAACCGCGACGGGGCGACGCCAAGGTGCATGGGAACGCGAAGGCCACGCTGGGCCGCGGCCAGCACCCCCTCGATCCCCCCGTGCAGCCGTAGCAGGCCATGCGCATCGAAGCAGGCGAGGCCCGGGCGCTCGGACTCGATCGCGGCCCCAATCGCTTCCAGGCGCACGAGCAGCCGCTCCCAGCGGTCGGCGACGCCAGCCGGATCGGGTGGCACAAGTGCCAGCCGGGGGCACCGCGCGAGTGCCTCCCCCAGCGCCATCCCCGGATGGACGCCGAATGCCTCGGCGGCGAGCGATGCCTCTCCGACCCGCTGGGCACTTCCCGGCTCGGGTGCGAGCGCTATGGGTGCCTGCAGCAGCTCAGCCCTACCGCCGGCGGCGACGGCGAGCTGAAAGCGCGGAAGCAGGATGCAGACGATCACGGTCATTCGAACCAGAACACATGTTCGCATACCTGCCGGACCGCTGGGAGCGCCAGCGCCTGGTCATCGTGATCGTTGGCTTACACCGGCCTGCCGGCGTCGCGAAGCAGCCGGCCCACCGGCACCGCGGCGAGATGCACGGCGGCCAGCTCGCGGTGCAGCTTGGAGACCAGCGCCGTCGCATCACTGGCCCGGCTGACGGTGAGCTCGATCACCTCGCCGGGGCGCAGGTGCGCCAGCGGATCGTCGCCGTCCTGCAGCCTGACCGCGCCGGCGACGAGACGCCCACCCGCGCCGTGCGCGAGCATCCACTGGCCAAGGCTGGGGCCACTAGATGCATACAGGAAGTGGCGGCGACCCATGCCCATCGGATCGATCAGCCGCCGCAGCTGACCGCGGGTCCCGAGCCACCGCACGAGTCCCCCCGTGGGCAGGCGTGGAACGGTCTGGTCGCCGTAGCTCGAAACCCGCATGTCCGCCGAAAAGGACGCCCGCGCGAGCGCGAACGAGGCGTGGATGCCATTCGAGGACAGCGCGCCCGCGAGCGCCGGCAGTTCGGCGGCGGGCGCGTCGACGATCACGCCGACCTCCGGCCGGCTCGTCGTGACCGCGGTCATCGGCCGCATGTGCACGAAGTGGGAGACGAGCTGGTATGAGGCGCCGGTCGTCAGCGCCCACCCGGCAACCGCCACCGTCGCGGCCAGCGTCGTCGCCGTGTGAGCGGTGCGCAGCCGCCAGGCAGGGAGCTGCCTGGCTCGACGCTCGTCGCTGAGGATCAGCGAGGCCGTCGACGGCCTCCGCGCGAACGAGCCGTCGGGCTCCGGGCGCTGGGCCAGCGCGCGCTTCAGGGCAGGAGCGATGTCGCGCTGCTTGCGCGCGACCTGCGCGAGCCCAAACCGTCGCAGCGCGGCGTTCGAGGCGCGCACGTGGCCATAGCCGAAGCCATAGGAGATCACCGGACAGCCACGGATGATCGCCTCGAGCACGGTCAGCCCGGCGCTCGAGTGCACGAGTGCGTCGCTGGCGGCGAGCACGTCGCCCATCCGGTCGGTGAAGCCCATCAGTCGCAGCCGCGGCTCCTCCCCGAAGCGCTTGGCCACCCGCGCACGCAGCCGGTCGTTTCGACCGCACAGGCACATGACGGTCGCATCCGGAACCTCGAGCGCAGCCCGCGTCGCGCCGGCGAGATCGCCCACGCCCCAGCCACCGCCCGAGACGGCGATCACGAGCCCGTCCGCGGGCAGTCCGAGCGAGCGGCGCGCGTCCCCCCGGGAGCGCGCCGCCAGGAACGCCGGCGCGGTCGGAGGCTTGGCCCAGCGTGCGCTGCCAGGGCCCGCAATCCGCTCGGCTTCCTCGATCGACTCCGGATGGGTCACGAAATGCAGATCGATTCCCGGATGCGCCCAGAAGCGAAGGCCCGCGAGGTCGGTGATCGAGGAGTAGCAGGGAACGTCCAGCCGCCCCTTGCGACGCAGCTCCCCGAGCACCGCGGTGACGCCGGGGTAGGTGGAGACGATCAGGTCGGGGTCGTGCGCGCGGATCAAGCGCATCAGCCCGCGCCGCCCGAACGCGGTGAGCAACCGCTTGGCAAGCCACCGCGTCGGCGCGAAGTACATGAACAGCATGTACTGGAAGTCGAACAGCCACGGCAGCCAGCGGAACATGAACGCCGAGTTCTCGCGCAGCACCTTGGTCAGGACCGGGCCCATCGCAGGTAGTCCGTTGACGACCGACACCTGAGCGTCCGGGTCCTCGTCTCGGAACTCCCGCGAAACCGCGCGCGCGGGGAGGTCGTGGCCCTCGCCGATGTCGGCCGAGATGATCAGGATCTGGCGCGGCTTCGATTCCGCGTCCGGCTCCCCCGCCGGGAGCACGCTCGCGAGCTCCTGCTCGGCGGCGGCGGCGGCCTGCTCTCGGCGCCACTGCACGTAGCGGCGCACACCTTCTGAGAACGGCGTCGCCGCGCTCCAGCCGAGCTCCCGGTTGGCGCGAGCGCTGGAGACGACCTTCCCGCCGAAGTCGCCGGGACGGGCGGGCGTGTACACGATCTCGACGTTGCCGACTAGCTCCTTGACCGTCTCGGCGATCTGCTTGATCGTGACGTTCTCGTCGCTGGCCAGGTTGTAGACGCGGTTGCCCGCCACCTCGTCGAGCCCGAGTGCCACCCCGTCGGCGAGGTCCTCGACGTACACGAACCGCCGCGACTGGCCGCCGTCGCCGGCGAGCGTCAGCGGCTCGCCCCTCAGCGCCTTGCCCACGAACGCGGGGATCACCGCCGCCTCGCGCGCGCGGGGACCGTACGGAATGCCGAAGCGCAGGATCGTGTAATCGATCCCGTAGAGCTCCTGGTAGGCCTTGCAGTAGAGCTCGCCGGCAAGCTTCGTGCTCGTGTACAGGTGGCTGGGCGCGGGCAGGAGCGTGTCCTCGTCAACCGCCTCCTCAGCGCAGTCGGAGTAGACCCAGATCGTGCTCGCGTAGACGATCCGCTTGACCCCAGCGCGCCGCGCGGCCTCGAGCACCGTGACCGTCCCGCGGGCGTTTACCCGCTCGGCGTCCTCGGGCTCGGCGTGAACATCGTTGACGTCGGCGACCGCGGCGAGGTGGGCGACGGCGTCGCAGCTGTGCAGCGCCCGCTCGAGCGCCTCGCGATCGGTGATCGAGCCGAGCACGGTGTCGACCGAGCCGCGCTCGTGCCATGGCGAGGGGCGCAGGTCGTAGATCACGGGCTCGTGTCCGCGGGCACGCAGCTTGTCGACCACGTGCGAGCCGATGAATCCCGACCCGCCCGTCACCAGGACCCTCATGAGGCGGCCTCCCCATCGCGGCTCGCAGGCTCGCCGGGTCCGGTCTCGGGGTGGTAGTAGAGCGGCACGCAGGAATGGTTGCGCGCCACCCAGTCGGAGTTGGGCAGCTCGGCGTCGCTGCCCATGATCCGGTGGCACGGCTGGTCGTAGACGCGGCCCGTCGAGCGCTCCAGCCAGTCGAACACGATGTACTTGTACAGCCCCGAGACCATCCCGCCGGGCAGCTCGAGCCGGCTCGGGTATCGCGGGTCCAGATGCTCGCGCGCGGCCTCGTTCTTCCAGGCGACGATCTCAGGCAGGCGCTCGATCTGCACGAGCCCGAGCGCCGCGGTGAGCTCGCTCATGCGGAAGTTGAGCCCCTGAACCTCGAAGCTCGGCTTGCCGTAATTGCGAAACGCGCGCGCATGGTCGAGGACCTCTGGCCGCTTTGACACCAGCACCCCGCCCTCCCCCGTCGAGATCGTCTTCGTCGCGTACAGCGAGTAGATGCCGGCGTCGCCGTATGTCCCGGCCTTGCGGCCGTTCCAGCTGGCGCCGTGGGCGTGGGCGCAGTCCTCGATCAGGAAGATGTCGTTCGCGGCGCAGTACTCGGCGATCCGCTGGGCGTCGAACGCGATGTGACCACCGATGTGCACGAGGAAGGCGGCCCTCGGCTTGTGCCGGTTCGCCTTCGCCTCGAAGTCCGCGAACGAAATGCACAGGTCCTCGCGGTTGCAGTCGACGAACTCGACCTTCGCCCCCGCGTGGATCGCCGCGAGCGGCGTCGCCATGAACGTGTTCGACGGGCAGAGCACCGTCGCGCCGTGCACGCCCGCATAGTGCAGCGCCGCCAGCGCGCCGCCCGCCCAGCTCGAGAGCGCCACCGCCGGAGCCTGATTCCACCCCTCCCACGCGGCTTCGAAGCGATCCGTCATCGACGCCTCCGACCACCTGTTCGAGTCCAGGACCTCGTCGATCAGCGCATGCAGGGGCGCGCGGTCGCGCTGGTCGAAGCCGATCGTGAACTGCGCAAGCTCTGGGATTGCGGAAGCTGTGGTCATGTTCTCGCCAAGCCGGAGACGCAGGCACCCGCGGCGCCGCCAGCCGGCGGCGCCGAGCTCCCGCGCTTGGCTTGCCTATCCTCACAGGTGATGGTGCGCTCGGACAAGCCTTTCAGACAGGTAGGACGGTACTGATAACGCGCCGCTTAAGCTCTGCGATCACGAGCGGGAGCGCCTCGATCGTCCGTCGGTAAGACCCCGCCGAGCTGTAGAAATCGGCGTCGTGCAGAAGGATCACGTCGCCGGCTGCGATCTCCGCGGTCGCGCGCGCGGCGATCCGCTCGGGCGTCGTGTGCTTGCGCCAGTCCTTGCCCCACCGCGACCACAGCAGCGGCCTCAGGCCCGCGTCGGTGGCTGCCCTCAGCCCCGCGGCGCTGTAGACACCGTAGGGCGGGCGATGCCAGTGCGGCTGGCTCCCGGTGGCGTCCTCGATCGCGGCGCGTCCACGCTGCAGGTCGTCCTTGATCGCGTGCGCGCCGACCCGCAGCTGCAGCCGATGACGGTGGCCATGCAAGCCGATCGCGTGCCCCTGCGCGACGATCTCCGCGACGAGGGCCGGGCGGCGGGCGACCTGCTCACCGATCACGAAGAAGGTCGCCCGCGCGCCCGCGCGGGCGAGTAGCTCGAGCACCGCCGGCGTCCCCTCGGGATGGGGGCCATCGTCGAAGGTCAGTGCGACGCCGCTGGCCCCCGCGAGCGTGCGCGGGATGCGCAGCGCGTCGGCGGCGGCGGGAAGCACGGGGGCAAGGGCGTGGCGGATCACGCGGAGATGATCGCGGGTGCGAGCGACAGGCGCTCACGCCGAGCTGCATCACCTGCGATCATCACGCCCATGGAAGGCAGCGAACAGCGAAAGCTCGGGGCCGCGTTCGACCCACGCGTGCGGCTGTACCGCGACCCATTCAACGAGCTGCTGGTCTTCGACCTCTCGGCGGCCGGGGCGGTCGCGGGAGTGCCGATGATCCTGCTGATCGTCGGTGCCCTGTTCGGACGGCTCAGCCCCGGCGTATTCGTTCTCGCCAGCGTCGTACTCGAATGGTTCTTCATCTTCGTCGTCGGTCGCCCGCAGATGGCGCCACGTGAATCGTTGGGCTGGGCGATCCTCTGGGGCACGATCGCTGCGATCTTCGGGTTGCTGTTCTACTACCTCGTCGTCCAGTCTCTATAACGGATCCTGCGGTTTCCGGCGCGGAGCGACGGTCTGAGCAGTTCGTGAAGCCAGACTTGGACCACTGGCTCGCCGATCCCACGCTGCGGATCGCGCATCGTCGCGAGAGCAGCGCCGATCCCAGCCGTCTGTGGGAGGCCGCGCGCGCGGTCCGCCTCGCGGACACCGCGGTCCTCGGTCGGCTCGTGCGCTCGCGGATCCCGGGCACCGGCGCGCACATCCGCTTTGACGAGCTCTTTCGCCGACCGCCGTTCGCCGTGCTCGAGGAGGAGGACGAGAGCCGGACGCTCGTGTCGGGGCTGGTGGGGCGGATCTGGACGCTGCGGCGCGACTATCCCATACTCGAGGAACCCGAGGAGTTCCGGCGCTGGTCCAAGCACGGCACCGCCCGAGTGCTGATGGCGCACTGGGTGCAGAGCGGTGGCGAGGGACGATCGGCACTGTGCTCCGAGGCACGAGTGGAGACGATCGGGAACCGCGGGCGGATCGGGCTTGCCACGGTGCGCCCGCTCGTAACCGCGTTTGGTCACCTGGTGGGCAGCGAGGGGATCGCGGCGGCGGTGAGGCGGGCGGAATCCCGAGGATGTCCGGACTGATGTCAATTCGTCTCGCTGTGCGGGACCGATCGACATCGGTTCGCCCCCAGCCAACTCGAAGTCGCTGACTTGTAGGCTGCGATCGTGAGCTACCGCGAGCATGCCTCGCCGCCGCCGCTCCTCCCATGGCTGGCGTGCATGTGGGAGCGACGATCGAGCGGGTCGCCTGTGCGGGTGCTGCCGGATGGCTGCATCGACATCATCTGGATCGAGGGCGCCGGGACTCAGATCGTCGGTGCGAATACGGCCGCGTTCGTCGTCCAGCTCCCGGCTGGCACGCGCGTCGTCGGCGCGCGGCTGCGGCCTGGCGCCGCGCCGGCGCTGCTGGGTGTCGCAGCCGAGGCCGTGCGCGACCTGCGCGTCCCGGTGCAGGAGGTGTGGGCGAGCGAAGGCGAACGGCTGGCCGCGAGGCTGAACGACCACCCGGATCCACTCTCCGGGCTACGCGCGGCCCTGCTCGCGCGCCGTGCGGGCGCCCAGCCGCCCGATCCGCTGGTGCGCGCGGCCGCGACGCGGCTGGCGAGGCCCGACGCTGCGGTCGTTCGGATTGCGAGTGAGCTGGGCGTGAGCGAGCGCCAGTTGCGACGGCGCGTGACGCTCGCTGTCGGGTACGGCCCCAAGCGGCTGGCGCGCGTGCTGCGGCTGTGGCGTGCGCTCGATGCGGCCCGGACCGGCGAGGACCTTGCCCGAGCGGCGCTCGACGCCGGCTACGCCGATCAGGCCCACTTCGCGAACGACTGTCGCGCGCTCGCTGGCGTGCCGCCATCCGTCGTGCTCGCGCGATAGAAACCACACGGCCGATTCCTGCAAGACACCCGGTACTTCCCCCGCGATCCTTGGTCCCGATGAGCAGCGAGTTGACGACAATCCCGAATGTCGGACCGGCCGTGGCGCGTAAGCTCGGCCGGATCGGCATCGCACGCGACGAGGATCTGCGCGGATGCGATCCCCAGGAGCTGTTCGAGCGACTCTGCGCGCTCGACGGCCACCGGCACGACCCGTGCCTGCTCGACACGTTCGTCGCGGCGGTGTCGTTCGCTGACGGCGGACCCGCCAGGCCATGGTGGGAGTTCAGCCGCGAGCGCAAGGCTAGAGCCGGTGAGGCCAATTTCCGAGCCGCCGGCGACGAGGGCAAGGCTCACGCCCGTGGCTGATCCAATCGAGCTGCGGCTCGGCTGGGTGATCGTCTACGTCGACGACCCCGCCGCGGCCAGCGCCTTCTACCAGGCCGCGTTCGGCCTCGCCGGCGAGTTCGTGCACCCGTCTGGATCCTACGCTCAGCTCGACACAGGAGCGACCAAGCTCGCGTTCGCGTCCTACGCCTTGGGAGAGCAGAACTTCGATCGCGGTGTGCGCCGGACCGGGGTCGACGAGCAGCCGCCCAACGTCGAGCTGGCGCTGGTCGCCGACGATGTCGATGCGGCGTTCGCCCACGCGCTCGAGGCCGGCTGCGTGGCGCTCGCCTCGCCGGAGGATAAGCCCCACGGTCAGCGCGTTTCCTACGTCCGCGACCCCTTCGGCACGCTCGTCGAGCTCGCCACGCCAATCTGAGCCGGCGCGCCCGGGCCGGCGGCCGGCGCCACCCCTGGCGCGCGACCGCCCCCCAGGCTAACGTGCGAGAGCGATGGAGTTCGACGCGGAGGTGACCGTCCGCCGCACGCGCTATGTGAGCGAGGCGACGGGCTGGGCCGTCGTCGACGCCGAGGCGGCGGATGGGGCGCCGGTGGTGCTGGTGGGGCCGCTGGTCCACCTCGAGCAAAGCGAGCGGGCCCGCGTGATCGGGACGTGGGTCGATGACAGCCGCTACGGGCGGCAGGTCAACGTTGCCCAGGCCCGGCCGCTGCCTCCCTCCGACCGCGAGGCGCTGACCGCCTACCTGCTCCGGATCAAGCACGTCGGGGCCAAACGGGCGGCGGCGCTGATCGAGCGCCACGGCGCGGACGGGGTGCTCGACGCGATCGATCGGGACCCGCAGGCGGCCTTCGCCGCCGTGGGGCTCCGACCCGGACGCGCGGCGCAGGCCGCGGTCTCGTGGCATTCGCTGTGCGTGACCAGGCAGCTGCACCTGATGCTCGCGCCGCATCGGTTGGCCTATCTGGTCAAGCGGATCCACACCGAGTACGGCCCGACCGCGCATCGCATCGTCGCCCAGCGCCCGTATGAGCTGACGCGGGTATTCGGCGTCGGCTTCCATCTTGCTGACAGGATTGCCCGCGGCGGGGGCTCGCCGCCGGCCAGCCGCGAGCGGGCGGGCGCCGGAGTGCTGCACCTGCTCTCAGAGGCCGAGCGCAGCGGCAGTACCTGCATGCCGATCGACGAGCTGCTTGCGTCGCTGCGCGACCTGCTGGGCGCGGGCTCGGATGCGCCGGTGAGCGAAGCCTTGATCGAGGAGCTGATGAGCGCCCGCGAGATCACGAGGGAGGGAGACTGGATCTACCGCCGGCAGACCGCCGAGCTGGAGGCCGAGCTGGCGGATCAGGTGCGCCAGCTCGTGAACAGCGAGCCGGGCGACCGCCTGCGAGAGCCCCGCGGCGGCGCGGCGCGGGCCGGGCTGACCCTCACGAACGAGCAGCTCGCCGGCGTGGGTAACGCGTTGACCCACCGCCTGTCGCTGATCACCGGCGGCCCCGGCACCGGCAAGACCGCGTCGATCCGGGCGATCGCTGCGCTCGCGAGTGGTCAGGGCGTCCGCGTGATGCTCGTGGCGCCGACCGGCCGAGCCGCGATCCGGATGAGCGAGGCCAGCGGCGTGCGGGCGAGGACCGTGCACTCAGCGCTCGGCTGGATCCCCGGCGAGGGCCCGACCCACACCGAGGACGACCCGCTGGCGTGCGACCTGCTGATCGTCGACGAGTCCTCGATGGCGAACCTCGAGCTGCTCGTGACGCTGCTGCGCGCGGTCGGCCGCGAGGCGCACGTCGTTCTGGTGGGCGACGCCGACCAGCTCGCGCCGGTGGGGGCCGGCAAGCCGTTCGCCGAGCTCATCTCCTCGGGCGCGGTGCCGACGACGCGGCTGACCCACATCTTCCGGCAGGCGGCGGGCAGCATGATCGTCCAGGGTGCGCACGCGATCCGTCGCGGCCAGGCTCCCGACTTCCGCCCCGCGGCGAAGATGCGCCGCGACCTGTTCCTGATCGAGCGCGCCGACCCCCGGGCGGCGCGCGAGGAGATCGTCTCGCTCGTCAGCGCCCGGCTGCCCGCCCATTATGACGTCGACCCGGTGAGCGACATCCAGGTGTTTGCGCCGGTCTATCGCGGCGAGCTCGGGATCGACGCGCTCAACGAGTCCCTGCGCGAGGCGCTCAACCCGCTAGGCGAGCCGGTCCGGGGAGGGCGGCTGCGGATCGGGGACAAGCTGATGATGACCGGGCGCAACCTCCACGACCTGGGGCTGATGAACGGGACGCTGCTGCGCCTGCTCGACGAAGTCTCGGGGTCGGGCGAGGACGACGCGGCGCTGATCCTCGCCGCCGAGGACGCGATCTTTCGCCTCCCACCGGAGGAGTCAGACCGGCTGCGGCCGGCCTATGCATGCTCGGTCCATCGCGGGCAGGGCATCGAGCTGCCGGTCGCGGTGATCGTCGCCCACCCCGCCGGCGGCGCATACTTCCTGCGCCGCGAGATGCTCTACACCGCCATCACGCGCGCGAAGCTCGCGACCGTGATCGTGGGGACGCGTGAAACGATCGCCCGTGCCGCTCGGACCCCTGACACCGGCCGCCGGCACAGCCGGGTGGCGGAGCGGCTGCGCTCAGGCGCCGGCGTCCGAGCGTGAGGGGGTCGCAGCGCTCAGCCGCTCAGCCGCAGCCCCTGCACGATCTGCTGCACCCCGGCCAGGTCCTGCGCCGGCCCCCGCTCAGCGGTGACGCCCTCGAGGAGGTAGTTCAAGTGCGCGCCCCGAGCGCCGATGACCAGGATCCGCACCGGGACGCGGTGAGCGTTGAGGGCCGAGACGACTCGGCTCTTGGCCGGCAGACCGCCGAGGCTCGACTCGCCTCCGGGCGCGATGCTCACGCCGGTGTACTTCGCACTGATCGACGCCAGTCCAGTTGCGACGAGCTGACTGGCCGTAAGCGACCGACCGGGTGAGTAGATGAAGATCACGGCGGTCGCATCGGGACTGCGCAGCTCCTCGAAC
Organism: Solirubrobacterales bacterium; assembly: GCA_003244035.1. Taxonomy (GTDB): domain Bacteria; phylum Actinomycetota; class Thermoleophilia; order Solirubrobacterales; family Solirubrobacteraceae; genus Palsa-465. The sequence goes on from QHBV01000011.1 coordinate 16,556, forward strand.
CGGGGGCCCCTGAGGAACATCCAACCGAGGGCAGCGCTACCGGTGAGCCGGAGCGCGGGATTGGAGAAAGAAGCGGCGAGTGGCGCTGAGGATGACGCCTTGCGCGCATGAGCACCGGATCCCAGCGTCGTGACCAGGACGATCGCGACCACCACCGCCGCCAGCAGCAGTCCACCGCCCGCGGCGAAATAGCCGCGGCGAGTCATCCGGTCAGCCGCAGCGCGTAGACGGTCTGCTGCGCCTCGACCAGGTCGTGGAGCGGCACGTGCAGGGCGGTGAACGCCTCGAGGACATAGTTCACCCGCTTGCCGCTGGCCCCCGCGACGAGGATCCGGAGCGGAACCTTGCGCCGGTTGCTGCCGTAGACGACCTGGCTGTGCGCCGGCAGTCCACCGAGGCGCGCGCGAACCGCGCGCTCGAGCGTGACGCTCGTGTACGTCTTTCGGATCGTCGCCACCCAGGTGGCGACGAGCTCGCTCGCGCTCCTCGACTTGCCCGACGAGGCGATCACGATCAGCGCGTTGCCGTCACGGGCCCGAAGCTGGACGAATCCGGGCGCTTTGATCGCCGACCAATCGGCGGGAAGCGGACCGCTGGCCCCGATCGCGGGATTGGCGAACGCCTGGGTGAGCGGCGGCAGCGCAGCCGGGGGCGGCGGCTTGCGGGCGTGAGCGCCGCAGGCGGTCACGATCAGCGCGGCCGCGAGCACGATTGCGCCAACCCGAGCCGCGCCCGCCGAGATGCGGGCGCGGCCCCAGAAGCGGGATCTCCGCAGTGGCGTTCAGCCTGTCTGGCCCGCGCGATTCGCGAGCAGCCGGCGGCCGCCGAGCCCTAGGCCGAGCAGGACCAGGCCGAGCATCACGGCACCGGTGGCGTCGTAACCGGTGAACGGCAGGCTCGCCTTGGCGGCCACCGCGGTCGCCCCGGTCGTGCCGGTGGTCCCGGTCGTCCCGGTGGTGCCGGTCGTGCCGGTCGTGCCGGTGGTTCCGGTGGTGCCGGTCGTCCCGGTCTTGCTGGTCGAGGTCTTGGTGCTCGTGGTCTTGGTGCTCGTGGTCGTCGTAGTCGTCACCGGCGGCGCGGTCGCCGCGGACTCGGAGGCGGCTGAGGTGATCTGGGCCAGTCCGCCGCCGACCCCGAGCTTCAGCACGAACAGCGTCAGCGCCTCGCGCACGTTGTAGGGGATCGTCGTCTGGGCGGGGCCCGTCGGGGAGCCATTGGTGTCGTCGGCGTTGCAGACGATCGGGAGCAGCCCCAGCAGCGTCAGGCCTGTCTGGGTGTTGGGCACGCCCGACTGGCAGGCGAGCACCGCCGGCACCTGGACGTCGACGCCGCTCAGCTTGACCACCTTGGAGGTCGCCGTCGGCGGCGTCGAGGTTCCGTTGTTGCAGGTCCTGGTGCTGGAGGTCGACTGGACGAGCTGTGCCAGCGCCACGACCGGGACGCCCACGTTGGCGACGTTGGCATCGCCGGTCGCGATCTGGCAGGTGCCGTCGCTCGCGATGTTGCCGTCGGAGCTGGCCGCATCGATCGGCGACAGGCCGCGGCCGAGGGCGCCGAACGCGACGCCGAGGGTCTCGAAGTGGTTGATCGAGCCCGTCGCGGTCGTGGCCGAGTTGGCGACCACCGCCTGCAGGCAGACGCCCGCCGTCTTGCAGATGTTGTCGAGCACGCCGGTCTGGAGCGCGCTGAGCGGGCCACTAACCGGCGGCTGCCCCGGCGTCGTGTCGATGCCGAGGATCTCATTTCCGAGCAGCGACAGGATCGTGATGTGGCCGTGGTAGGTGCCGTCGGCGCGCTGCTCGCCGCGCGCCCGGCCGACGATGATCTCGTTGGAGGTGCCCACGGGGTTGCCCGAGAACGGGCGCACGGTAGACGGACCGACGTCGACGGCGGCGACCGTCCCCTGGCCGTGCGGGTTGGTCCCGTGCAGCGGCGGCTGGTAGGCAGGATCGCTCGCGGCGAGCGGTGCCGGAGAAGTCGGCGCGACACCGCTGGCCGGCCCGGCGCCAGTGGGGGCGGGGCCGACGGCCTGCCGCCCGGGCACGTTCAGATCGCTCCCGGAGGAGAATCCTGGGAGGGCTGCCATGGCCAGCGCGACGAGCGAGACCTCGATGGCAACCACAAGAGCAACTCGTTTCCTCATGACCCTTCCTTTCGAAACTCTTCCGTGTTGTCGAGCGACTCGGGGAGTGCTTGTGCGCGCGGTTCGGGCGCTGCCGCTCCTCCGATGCCCATATTACCCCCCATGCCAGCGACTTGACAAGTGGGGCGCTGGGACCGCAGCGAACGTTGCGCCGCACGCTAACGTGCGCGCAACGTGCCGAGCGGCTCCAGCCAGCGAAGGGCGCCGGGTCTCGCGCTGCAGCGGCGGATCGAGGAGTCGCCGTTGGGGCGCGGCGCGCTGAGCACTCTGCTCGTCGTGACGCTGGTCGCGATCGTCGCGATCAACCTGCCCGGCTCCGACCTGCGCCAGCAGCTCCTGCGGGTCGGGCAGCCCTACCTCAACGCGCTCGGGCTCGACCAGAACTGGGCCCTGTTCGCTCCCGACCCCCGTCGCGTCGCGATCGACGTCACGGCGCTCGTGCAATTCGACGACGGCTCCACGGCGAGCTGGAGCTTCCCGCACGACGGGGCCCTGTTCGGCGCCTACCGCGACTACCGCTGGCGCAAGTGGGAGGAGAGCCTGATCACCGACCCAGCCGCGGGCTCGCAGCTGTGGGAGCCCGCGACCCTGTGGGCGGCCTCCCGCGAGGCCCGACCCGGCCACAGCATCAGCCGGGTCACGCTGCTCGAGCGGTACGCGTCAATCGCTGCGCCCGGTGTCCAGCCGAGCGTCGGCCCGAGCCGCCAGCGCACGCTCTACACGCTGAGCCTGGCCCCGGCGAGCGCAGCGGCGGCGCGATGACCGGCTGGTGGGAGCGCTTCTGGTTCAAGTCACAGCCGACCTCGAGCCTCGCGGTGGTGCGAATCGTTTTCGGGCTGCTCGTGTTCACTTGGACGTTATCGCTCGCTCCCGACCTCGATGCCTTCTTCGGCCGTGCAGGGCTGCTGTCCGGGCAGATCGGGGGTGCGGGCGTGTGGGGGGTGCTGGGGATCTTCCGGAGCGATCTCGCCGTCCAGGTCCTGTTCGTGGTGCTGCTGGTCGCCTCCTTCGGCGTGATCGTCGGCTATCGGACCCGCCTAGCGGCGGTGCTCGTGTTCATCGGGGTGATGTCGTTCGAGCGGCGCGACCCCTATGTGTTCAACACCGGCGACGGCCTGGTGAGGCTGATCGCCTTCTACCTGATGCTGGCCCCCGCGGGCGCCGCGCTGTCGCTCGACCGCTTCCTGGGCACGCGGGAGCGGTTCTGGGAGTTTCCCTGGCGCGCCCCGTGGGCCCTGAGGCTGATGCAGATCCAGCTCAGCGTGGTGTACATAGCCGGGCTGTGGATCAAGGTGCAGGGGACGACGTGGAACGACGGAACGGCCGTTTCGTACGCACTGCGCGTCTCCGATCTACATCGCCTTCCGCTGCCGAGCTTCGTGACCAACTCGCTGCTGATCGCGAACGTCCTCACCTACGGCACGCTCGCGGTCGAGGCGAGCGTCGCGGTCCTCGTCTGGAACCGGCGCCTGCGCCCCTGGGTGCTGCTGATCGGCGCATGCCTGCACCTGGGGATCGAGTGGTCGATCCGCGTAGGCTTCTTCAGCTTCGCGATGCTGACCCTATACCTCTCGTTCCTCGATCCCCACTGGGCCCAGGCGCAGCTGCTGCGCCTGGGCGACCGATTCCTGCCGCGCTCACGCACCGGCACGCTCATCAAGCAGCCCACTCGAGACGCGCTCCCGGGAGGCTGAGATGACGGTTCACACCCAGCTCGGATCGCTAGGACCCATCCGCCTCGCGCCCGCGATCGTCGCCGTCGCTCTCGCGATCGTCGCGATCTTCCCGGCTTCCTCGGGCGCCGCGGGCGCGCCCACCCTGGTGCGGACCCTGCGGGTGGCCCCGCCCGGCGTGAATCCCAACGGCCCGAGCGCCGACCCGAGCATCGGGGGCGGTGGCGTGCTGGTGGCGTTCGACTCGCAGGCATCCAACCTCGGGCCGGGCGTCGGCAACCGCCGACTGCGCAACGTGTACGTGTTCAACATCCTCAACCGGCGCGTCGTGCTCGTATCCGCCGGCGCCGGCGGGCCGGCCAACGGGTCGTCGTTCACGCCCTCGCTCAGCGCCGCCGGACAGGTGGTCGCGTTCACCTCACGCGCCACCAACCTCGTCGCCGGGACCAGCCCCGGCTTCAGCGAGGTCTACGCCCGCTACATCGGCGGGCCGATCGGCCTGGTCAGCCGCACGTTCGGCAATCAGCCGCCGGACGGCGACTCGAGCCAGCCGGCGGTCTCCGCAAACGG
>QHBV01000011.1:20994-23946 GCA_003244035.1 Solirubrobacterales bacterium
CTGGGCACGGGCAAGATCCAGCGGATCAGCGTCTCCAGTGCCGGCGCCCAGGCCGACGGCCCCTCCTACAACCCCTCGATCAGCGATGACGGCCGGTTCGTGAGCTTCACCTCGGCGGCGAACAACCTCGCGCCCGGCGACATCAATCGCGTGCCCGATGTGTTCGTCCACGACATGCTCACCGGGACCACCGAGCAGGTCAGCGTGTCGAGCACCGGAACCGAGCAGAACCGGTCGATCGCGCCGCCATTCGCCCAGATCTCCGACGTCAGCGGTGACGGTCACTACGTCGTGTTCGACTCCGACGCGACCAATCTCGTCCGCAGGGACACCAACGGCCACACCGATGTCTACCGCTATGACCTGCTGACCGGGCGCGTCTCGCGCGTCTCGACGAGCTCCGCGGGCCGGCAGGGGGACAACGACAGCTTCGCGCCGGCCACCTCCACCGACGGACGCGTGACGGTGTTCGAGTCCTTCGCCGACAACCTCGCCTCGCCATGGGTGCCGAACGAGAACGTGTTCGCGCAGGACCTGCCCACGCAGAGCACGCTGACGCTCGACGTCGCGCCCGACGGCGGGCCGCGCGGGCCCGAGATCGACTCCCAGCTGCTCCAGCGCCCCGCGGTCTCCCCCGACGGGCTGCTGGTCGCTTTCGCCTCGGGCGCCGACAACCTCGTGCCCGGCGACTACAACGGGACCGACGATCTGTTCGTGCGCGTGATCACGCCGCCGACCACGACGATCCTGCAGGCCCCGCCCGCCACCACCAGCAGCCCCAGACCGGTGGTTGAGTTCCGTGGCAGCTCGCCGCTGGCGAGCTACGGCCTGTGCGACCTCGACGGCCACGAGCGGACCTGCCCCGCCGGTCGCCCCTTCCGCCTGCCCCGGGTGCGGCGCGGGCACCACGTCCTGACCGTCCGCGCCGGCGCCCCCGGAACCCTGTTCGACCCGAAGGGCGTGACCGTGGGCTTCACCGAGGGCTGAGCCAATCGAGGCAGGCCCGAACCAGGCTGCCGGCCTGCAGGCCGGCAGCCTATAAAGCCCTCACGGCGCGTATAGCGAGGCGTTGGCCACCGGCACGTCCTGATACGTCCGGCCCCCGGTGACCAGCACGCGGCCGTCGGGCAGCAGCGCCGCCGCCTCTTGCAGGGCCCCGGGCAGCAGTTGCCCCGCGGTCCGCCAGCGATTGCGCCTGGGGTCGTACAGCTCGCCGGCGCGGAGCGTGCCGTGGTCGTTGAGCCCGCCCGCGACCAGCACCTGGCCGCTGCGAAGCAGCACCGCGACGTGGAAGGCGCGCGGCGCCGGCAGCGGCGCGACCCGCGTCCAGCGGTTGCGCCTGGGGTCATATACCTCCGCGCGCGGGGTGAAGCCCGGTGTCCGGTCTCCCCCACCCACGACCAGCACCCGGCCATTGGGAAGCAGGGTGGCGGTCTGGTTCGTGACCCCGTGCGGGAGCGCGCGCGCCGAGCTCCAGCGGTTTGAAACCGGGTCGTAGATCTCGGCGCTTCTGAGCAGCCGCTGGCTGCCGTCGCTGAAGTCCTGCTCGCCTCCGACAACGAGCACGCGCCCGTCCGGCAGCAGCGTCGCGGTGTGGTTGCGGCGGGCAGTTCGCATGCTCGCCGCCCGCGTCCAGGCGTTGGTCGCCGGGTTGTAGACCTCGGCGCTGCTGAGCGCGGGCCCGTGGAAGTTGTAGCCCCCGGCGACCAGCACCCGCCCGTCGGGCAAGAGCGTCGCCGTGTGAAAGTCGCGCGGCACCGACAGCTCGCCGGCGGGCACCCAGGTGTTGAGCAGGGGCAGGTAGCGCTCGGCGCTCGACAGGTACGCGGCCGTCAGGTTGGCGCCGGCGGTGACCAGCACGGAGCCGTCGCGCAGCAGCGTCGCGGTTTGGACGAAGCGCGGCGAGACCAGCGGCGCCGCGACCGACCAGCGGCCGGTGTGCGGGTTGAACAGCTCGGTGCCGGCGAGCATCGTGGACTTGAAGCCGCCGGTCACGAGGACCTGGCCGTCTGGAAGCAGCGTCGCGGTGTGGGAGAAGCGCGCCGTGTGGAGCCTCCCCGTCGAGTGCCAGTGCCCGACCGCGAGCGCGGCCGAAGCACCGGCGAGCGCGAGCAGGCCCGCGAGCAGCACCGCCGCCGCCCTGCCGGCCGCGCGCGAGCGCCTGATCGCAGCGGCGCTGCAGGCGCCAGCCATCACCGCACCAGCTCGAACTGGAGAATGGTTCGCAGGCTGACCGCATAGAAGTGGCTGAGGTTGCCGCTGCGGTCAGTCGCGCGCACGCGAACCACGTACGTGCCCGAGGGAATGCTCGCGTGGGGGTTGATCCGGAAGTGCCAGCGCCCGCCGCGGAAGCTGGCGCCGAAGAAGTGCGGCGCGGACGACGCGACCAGCCCGCGGCGGCCGTTGTACCACGCGTCACCCGCTCGAGAGCGGCTCCCGGAGACAAGCTGGATCGCGAGCTGGACGCGGCGCACGCCGCTGCCGCCGATGTCGGTGGCAAGGCCCGTGAACAGCGCCCGGCCGCTGCGCAGGCGCAGCCGCTGGCCGGGCCGCGGCGAAGCGATGCTCACGACCGGCGGAATGCCGTCGCGCACGCGCACGGTCACCGCCGGCGAGGTCGCACGGTTCCCGGATGCGTCGGTGACGACGACGGTCGCCCGGTAGGTCCCGGTCTGGCGATAGCCGTGCATGGCCAGCGGCTGATAGCTCGACTCGACGATCCCGTCGCCGTAGTTGAAGGTGTAGGTAGTGATCGCGCCGGTCGACGCCGAGGCGTCGAGCAGCACGCCGACGAGCTGGCGCGGACTGGCATTGGACATCCTCAGGCTCGCCGTGGGCGGCGCTGTGGGGCTCGCCACCGCAGACGCGGCGGGCCCCAGAGTCGCCGGCACGCTCAGCGCCGCGGCGATGGCGAGCATCCTGATCGGCATCACTGCGGCGATGATACGCACA
>QHBV01000011.1:24139-27274 GCA_003244035.1 Solirubrobacterales bacterium
CTGCGGTTGATCGCCGGCCAGATCCGGTTGCCGGCGGTGATCCCGTTGGTCAGTGGGGTCGGGCCGGAGCTCGGCCGGACCGGACTCACGGAGCTGCGCGCGCGCCTGGAGCAGGTTATGAGCGGCGCCGTGACGGCGCCGCTGTGGTTACGCGGCAGAGCCATGTGCGTGCTCGTGGCCACCGGCGGCAAGCGTGCCGAGCTCGAGCAGCTCGCCGCGGTGGCGGCCCCCGCCGTCGAGCTCGCCTGTAGCTACACGGACGTGTTCGCCCGCGCCCGCCGTCACCGGCCCGCCACCGCGGCAGCCGAGATGCAGCAGGATCTGTTGCCTCCGCGGATCGCCAGCCTGAGCGGCGGAGAGATCGCCGCCAGCCTGATGCCGGCATACGACGTCGGCGGCGACTGGTTCGACCACGCCGAGAATCCCGAGGGCGCATGGCTGGGCGTGGCCGACGCCGTTGGCCGCGGGACGAACGCGGCGGCGATCTCCGCAGTCGCGATCGGGGCATTCCGCGCGGCTCGACGCGCGAGGAGGCAGCTCGAGGAGTGCTGCGGGGAGATGGCCGATGCGGTGGGCTCCCTCGGGGAGAGCGCGTTCGTAACCGCCGTGATCGCCACCTGGCAGGTTGAGACCCGCACCTTCGCCTGGGTCAACTGCGGACATCCGTGGCCGATCCTGATCCGCCGCGGCGGCGGAGCCTCCGAGCTGGCCGGCCACAGCACGCTCCCGCTCGGGCTGTCGCTCGGCCAACCAGCCGGATTTCAGCGCAACGAGCGGCGGTTGGAGGTCGGGGACCGGGTACTGCTCTACTCGGACGGGGTCACCGATCAGCGGCGCAGCGACGGGGGGATCCTGGGCCTCGACAGCCTGCTCGAGCTCCTGGGCGCCGGGGGCGAGAGATCGGCCGACGAAACTGTGATCGCGATCGCAGAGCACATGCGCGCGTACGGGCCCGCCAAGCTTGCCGATGACGCGACGATCATGGTGCTCGCGGTCACGAGCTGAGCCCTGAGCCCCGGGGGCCCTCAGTGGCGCACGAGCCGGCGACCGCTGGGTAGCTGTGCGCTGCCCTGATCGAGCTCGTAGTAATGGAACAGCTGCGCTTCGAGCTCGGGCGAGAGCTCCTCGTCGGCCTCGACGGTCGGGGCCTCGTCGACGCGATCCTTGGCGTGGTCGACCTGGACCTGCTCGCGCCCCACCCGCGCCCCGGCCAAGGGGACGAAGGTCAGCGTGCGACCGAGCATTCCCGTCGAGACCAGCGCGAACACCGGCTCGTCGCTGGCGGCGTCGAAATAGACGTCCTCGAGCTTGCCGATCTTCTCGCCGTCGGGGTCGACGACATCCTCCCCTCGCCATTCCAAGATGCTCGCGAGCTCCACGCTCGCAAGTGTAGTCTCAGGGCCAGGTGCATGCCGTGGGCGCGAAATAATGGAGCGGGGGATGACAACCTGGCAGTCGCTCGAGCGCTTGGGTGCGTCGCTGGCGTTGCGCACGCAGGCCCCCAAGCGGCGCATGCTGGTGATCGTCAACCCGTACGCGACGACGGTTTCCGAGCGGCTCAAGAACCTGGTCGTCCACGCGCTTCTGGCCCGCTATCGCGTGCAGGTGGCCGAGACCCAGGGCCCAGGGCACGCGATCGAGCTCTCCCGCGACGCCGCCGCGGATGGCTACGACGTGGTGGCGGCGCTTGGAGGCGACGGCACGATCAACGAGGCCGCCAACGGCTTGGTCGGCAGCCAGACCGTGCTGACCTGCCTGCCGGGCGGCTCGACCAACGCCTACTGCCGCCTGCTGGGGACCTCGAACGAGATGGTGGACGCCACCGAGCGTCTGCTGCGGCTGGCCGACAGCTGGCATCCGCGACCGGTCGACCTCGCCCGCGTCGGAGACCGGCACTTCACGTTCTCCTCCGGAATGGGGCTCGACGCCAGCGTCGTGCGTCGCGTCGACGCGCACCCGCTGTTCAAGGCTTACTTGCCCCAGTGGTACTTCACCTACGCGGCCATGGAGATGCTCGCGCGCGAGTACCTGATCCGCCCACCGCGCATGGAGCTGGTGGCGGGCGGGCGGGCACTGCGCGGCGTGACCGCGATCGTCCAGAACGCCAGCGCCTACGCCTACTTCGGCACTCGACCGATCACGGTGGCCCGGGGCGTGCGGCTGGACAACGGCCGACTGATCGGCGGCATGCTGGGGCGCGCCAACGCGCTCGACGTGCCCGCGCTGCTGTGGCACGGCCTGTCCGACAAGGCCTGCCTAGACGACCACCGCCACGTCCACTCGGTCCACGGCGTGACCGAGCTGCGGGTGCGCTCGACCGACCGCCGGCCGGTCCCACTCGAGGCCGACGGCGAGTACCTGGGCGACGTGACCGAGGCGGTCTATCGGATCGCGCCGCGAGCGATGACCGTGCTGGCCTAGCGCCGGCGCCGGAGCGACGTTTGGAGCGCGTCCGGTTCGCGGCTCCGCGGCCTGGCCTCCGTACAGTCCCGCTCGTGAGCCTCGGAGACCTCGACCGTCAAGCGCTGGAGCTCGCGCGCACGCGGGGCCACTCGGTGCAGATCGAGCGCGCCGTCGCGGCCTACTCGCGGCTCGGCGAGCACGCCGCCTGCTGGCTCACGCTCGGTGCCGCCGGTGCCCTGGTCGCCGGCGACCCGGCCCGGCGCCGGCGGTGGCTGCGTGCGACGCGGGTCGTGGCGGGCGCGTACGCCCTCAACGTCGCCGTCAAGCTGGTCGTTCGGCGCCCGCGCCCACAGCTGCCTGGGCTTCCCGCCCTGACCCCGACCGTGTCGCAGCTGTCGTTCCCGAGCGCCCATGCGACCACCTCGTTTGCCGCCGCGCGGGCGTTCGGAGCGCTCGTCCCAGCTCCGTTCTTGTATGGCGCAGCGTTCGCGTTCGCGCTGAGCCGGCCCTATCTCGGGGTCCACTACCCCGGCGACGTGCTCGCCGGGGCGCTGCTGGGCACCGTAATCGCGGAGCTCTGGCCCTCCTCGCCGGGCGGTCCGCCGCCCCGAGGGCGCTGCGCGTGAAGGTCGGGATCGTCGGGCTGCCCAATGCTGGGAAGTCCTCGCTGTTCACCGCCCTGACCGGGGTCGCCGCCCAGGCCGCGAACTACCCGTTCACGACGATCGAGCC
>QHBV01000012.1:0-209 GCA_003244035.1 Solirubrobacterales bacterium
TCGACCACATTGACACCTCGCAGTACTACGGCCCGCACGAGGTCGCGTTCGTGCCGTTCTTCCCGCTCGGCTCCGCGTTCACCGGCGCTCCGGCCAAGCTGGCCCAGGATCCGGTGATCTCAGCGGTGGCGGCCAAGCACGGCGTTCTGCCCACGCAGGTGGCGCTGGCTTGGCTGCTTGCTCACTACGAGCGCATGCTGCTGATCCCC
>QHBV01000012.1:217-7379 GCA_003244035.1 Solirubrobacterales bacterium
CCCAGCAGGTCGGCCGGCCGCTGGGGTAGCCCGCGGCTCTGGAGGTGGTCGTCGAGGGGGATCGAGACGTGGCCCAGCGCAAGCTCCTGCGCCCGCCGCTGATCGCCCGGCCGCCACCGATGGGTAACCTGCCGCCGGCAGCCGTGCTCACCCCGGACGCCGACATCCGCGAACTCTTCATGGAGCTGGTCGCGATCCCGTCGCCCAGCGGACGCGAACGGGTCCTCGCCCAGCAGATCGCCGACTGGTTGAGCGATGCCGGAGTGCAGTCGCGGTTCGACGGCACCGGCACGCGCAACGGATCTGACGCCGGCAACCTCATCGCCACCGTGCCCGGCGCCCCGGAGCTCCCGACGCTGTTGTTCGTGGCCCATATGGACACCGTGGAGTCGGGCGTCGAGCCCGTGCGTCCCCATCACGGTGAGGACGGCGTGATCCGCTCGGCCGGCGAGACGATCCTGGGCGCCGACAACAAGTCCGCCGTGGCCGCCCTGATGCGCGCCTGCCGGGCCGCGCAGCGATTGCCGGCACCCCGGCGTCCCACGGTCATCGCCGCGCTCACCTCTCGCGAGGAGTCAGGCCGGATGGGCGCCAGCCTGCTCGACACCGAGGCGCTGGGCGTCGACTGCGCCTTCTGCGTGGACGGCTCGCAGCCGATCGGGACGGTAATCACCCGCGCGCTGGGGCAGACGACGTTCGTGGTCGCCGTCCACGGCCGGGCCGCCCACGCCGCCGCCAATCCCGAGGGTGGCGTCGACGCGATTGCCACCGCCGCCGAGGCGATCGCCGCGATCCCCTTGGGTCGCCAGCCCGGAGGCGGCAGCGCCAGCGTGGCCGCGATCGTGGGCGGCTCGGTCATCGACCGCCTGGGCAGCGACGAGACGCCGGTCCGCGAGGCGCTGGCCGCCGCGCCGACCAACTCGGTGCCCGACGTCGCCTTCCTGCGCGGCGAGGTCCGGGGCTACAGCGTCGAGGCCATCGAGCGGACAACCGACGGCATCGAGCAGACGTTTCGGCGTACCTGCGACGCCCGCGGAGCCACCTGCGAGTGGACGCGCGACCGCGAACGGATGGTGCCACCGCTGCCCGGCGCGCCCGAGTCGCGCGCGCTGGCGATGGTGCGCGCGGCCGTCGCCGGACTGCCGGAGGTCGACCTGGAGCTCCGCGAGGCGCAGGCCACGCTGGAGGCCAACTACCTGGCCGCCTCCGTTGATGTCGTCGCGGTGGCCAGCGGCGGCCGGGGGCCGCATCAGACCAGCGAGTCGATCGCTGTCGCCGAGCTTGAGCAGCTGGAGGCGCTGCTGACGGCGATCGTAGCCCTGGCCGGCGGGCGGGCGGGTTCCTAGTTCAGTGCGTGATGCCCAGCAGCTTGGCGGGCAGCGCGAACGGGGACGCGCGGCCGGTGCGCCGCTCGGCGATGTCGGCGCGGCGCAGTGACTCATAGACGGCGTTGACCCCGATCCAGCGCAGCGGCTCGGGCTCCCAGTCGCGCTCCAGGGGCGCGATCCACGGGAGCTTGGTCAGTGCCGTGCGCCGCTGCAGGATCAGATCGGTGAGGGTGCGAGCCGCCAGGTTGGCGGCGGCCACACCCTCGCCGACATACCCGCCGGCCCACGCCAGGCCGGTCGCCGGATCGAAGCTGACGGTCGGCCGCCACGGACGGGTGACTCCGAGCACCCCCTGCCAGGTGGCGTCGATCCGCACGTCGGCGAGCACCGGAAACAGCTCGCATAGTCGCGCCCGCAATTCGGCGGCGACTGCCGGGTCGGCCTCGCCCTCGCCCTCGGTGTCTGAGCCGTAGCGATAGGGCTTGCCCCGGCCGCCGATCGCGATCCGCCCGTCGACGGTGCGCTGGGCGTAGATGTAGACGTGGCGCGCGTCGCCGAGGGTCTCGGCGCCCTCCCAGCCGATCGCCGTCCAGGTCGCCTCGTCCAGCGGCGCCGTGATGATCATCGAGCTGCGCATCGGCAGCAGGCGGCGCCGCAGGCCGGGCAGCCGGGCGGTGTAGGCCTCGGTGGCGCGGATCACGTGGCGGGCGCGCACCGCGGCGCTCTCCGTTCTCACCTCGCCGGGCGCGATCGCGGTCACCCGCGAGCGCTCGTACACACTCGCCCCCCGGCGCTCCACCGCCTGTGCCAGCCCGCCGGCCAGCTTGGCCGGCTGGACCCGGGCGCAGTGCGGGGAGAACGTGGCCGCGATCGCCGAGGGGATCCGCATCCGCTCGCGCAGCTCGTCGGCTCCCAGCAGGACGCTGTCGGCGGTGCCCGCGCCCCACGATCGCGCATACGCGATCCCGTCCTGCAGACGCGTGCGCTCCAAGGCGGTCTCGGCCACCCGCAGGGTTCCGCCGTGAACGAAGTCGCACTCGATGTGCTCGTGCTCGATCACCTGGCCGACGTGGCCGACGGTCTCACGGATCGCGGCGTCCTGGGCGGCGACGGCGGCGCGTCCGGAGCGCCGGGCCCACCACTCGCGATCACCGGCGATGGCGCCCAGCACCCAGCCGCCGTTGCGTCCGGAGGCCCCGAAGCCGATCGTCTCGGCCTCCAGGATCACGATCTCCAGCGACGGCTCGGCCCGCAGCAGCTCATAGGCGCTCCACAGGCCGGTGTAGCCGCCGCCGACGATGCAGACGTCAGCGTCGCGATCGGTCGACAGGGCCGGCCGGGCGACGCCCGGCGCCGCTATCTCCTGAGACCAGAACGAAGTCATCGCGCCCACACTAGTGGGCACCGGGGGCGGCCACCTCCCCAGGCTCGGGGTGCTCCCCGCTGCCGTCCCCACGGGGGTCGAAGTGCTCTGTCGCGTCGCGAAGGTCAGGCGCAGTCCGCGCAGACTGGTCTCCGCGGTGGTCAGCTGCCATTCGCTGCGCGTGTCTGAGGGTCCGTTGGCCACCCCGTCAGCGCGCACCACGACGGCCATTTAGTCGGGATAGCGCTGCAGCACCTGCTCATCGACAGACGCTCGCACGGGCCGCCGCTCAGGCATCGTGGCACTCCTCGCCCGCTGCGAGCAGCGCGGTGATCTGGGCGCCCAGACGCAGGAAGTTGGCCTCGATCAGCTCAGCGGCGGCTCGCGCGTCGCGTCGGCGACAGGCCTTGAGGATCTCGACGTGGTCCTGCGCCGGGTCGCTTCGCGACAGCCCGGCGAAGTGCAGCAGGTCCAGACGACGGATCTGCGGCATCAGCCGTGCCAGGGCGCGCTTGAGCTCAACGTTGCCCGAGGCGTCCAGGACGACGCCGTGAAAAGCATCGTCGGCCGCGATGCCCTCAAGCACGTCTCCCCGTCGCAGTGCCACGGTGCGTCGATCGTCGGCGTCGAACATCAGCTCGTCGTCGACCCGGGTCAGCGCCGGGACGCCGAGCCGGGCCGCTAGGGCCTGCAGCGCGGCGATGACCACAAACGCCTGCGCCGCGCGCTCGGCGCGAACGGGCGCCACGCGCGTGGCAGAGCTGGGCTGGGTCTCGACCAGACCCTGCTCCGTGAGCCGCCTGAGCGCCTCGCGCACCGGGACCCGGCTGACGCCCATGCCGGCGGCCAGTTGCTGATCGCGGATGCGCTCCCCCGGCGCCATGCGACCCGTCACGATCGCGGCCAGCAGCTGCTCATAGGCGCTATCAGCAAGAGACACACGAGCAATCCGGGAAACCACTAAACCAATATATCGGTATGCTCGATGTGGCGTGCCGGGGCAGGACCCTTTGGTTGGAGTTCCCCCGGGCCCAGGACGAGCGGATAGGGGAGCAGGTATGGACGAGGAGCCGGAGCTGCGAAGCGGGCCTCCGTGGATCATGGAGGACATGATCAGCGCTCAGCTCGAGCTGCCGGATGCGCTCAGCGCTCAAGGCGACGCGCAACGCCTGGGCGACCGCGTGCGATCGGCGGTACGGGACGGTGAGCCCGTTCTCTTCACCGGCTGCGGCACCAGCGAGCACGCCGCCCGCGCCGCCCGCGCCGCGCACGCAATGCTCAAAGACGTCGCCCCCGGCGCCCGCAGTGCAGCTCGCGACGCTTTTGAAGCCCAGCTTGACCCACCCGACTGCGGGCTGCTCGTCGCGATCTCTCACGGCGGCCGTACCCGCTCGACCGTGCTGGCGGCCCAGAGGGCGCTGGCGGCGGGAGCACGAGTGTGCTTTTTGACGGCCTGTCCCGAGCATGCACCCGCCGGCGTTGACACCTGCGCCACCCCGCTGCGTGATCGCTCCTGGTGTCACACCATCGGCTACACGTCAGCGCTGCTTGCGTGCGCAACGCTGCGTGCTGATCGAGCCAAGACGATCATGCGGGCCGAGATCGACGCCCGGACCAGGCTTCGCGAGGCCGCCGTCCGACTCAGAACCTGCCGACGACTACTCATCGTCGGTTCCGGCATCGACGAGATCACCGCCTCGGAGCTCGCGCTGAAGATCGAGGAGGCCGCACACATGCCGGCCACGCCGCTGGGCGCCGAGAAGGTACTGCACGGCCATCTACCGGCATGCGATGAGCACACCGGAATCGTCCTGCTGCGGTTCGATCCGCGCGACGATCACCGCCGCGACGAGCGGACTGCCGACGTCGCCAACGCCGCCGCTGTTCTATCCATGCCAGCCGTCACGCTCGCCACGCCGCGGCTGGCATCTCGCGCCGAGGCGCTGCTCGCGGGGGCCCTCGCTCTCCAGCTTCTCACGCTTGAGCTCGCGCTCGCCCACGCCACCAACCCCGACCTCATCCGACGCGAAGACCCGCTCTACCGCCGTGCGGCCGAGGTAGCCGCCGTCGAGTGACGACCCCCGGCGGCAGAGCATCCAGTCCTCAGTCGTCGCCGTCGCCGGTGGAGCGGGCCAGCACGCCGGCGGTGGCATAGATGTGCGCGAACGCGCGCGCCTCGGGTCCGGTCCACAGCGACGAGCCGTGTCCATAGGTCGACCCCAGCCGCCGCCCGGCGTCGAGCAGGCTGTACGGGCTGCGGCAGCCCAGCGCGATGACGTTGCCCTTATGCAGCCGCACCCGGACCTCGCCGGTGACCCGCTGCTGGGAGCTGTCGAGGAACGCGCGGATGTCTGAGAGCAGCGGGTCGTAGTAGCGGCCCTCGTGCAGCATGTCGCCGAACGTGGTGCCCAGCGAGGCCTTGAGCATCTGTTGGGCATTGGTCAGCACGAGGCGCTCGAGCTCGCGATGGGCGGTGATCAGGGTCATCATCCCCGGCGCCTCGAACCCCAGGCGCCCGACGATCCCCATGATCGTCTGGCCGGTGTGGATCCCGCGGCCCACACCGTGCTCGGCGCCGATCCGGTTCAGGGCAGCCAGTGTGTCGTATCCGGGCACCCCGATCCCGGCGTCACCCGCCTCCAGCGCGGAGCCGTCGGCGTGCTCCAGGCCCACCGGCAGCCCATGCTCGAAGGCGATCACCAGCTCGGCGGCCCGGTCGGGGGCGTCGGCGATCGACCGGGTGCTCGGCCATGCCGCCTCCGGCAGGTACTCCCATGATCCGTAGGTCTCCTCGCCGCCGATCGTGGTGCCGAGGATCCCGACGTTGAACGAGTACTTGGCGGTGATCTCCGACACGGGATGCCCGCGGTCGCGCAGGAAGTCGCGCTCCTCCTCGCGGGTGTGAGCCTCATCGCGGATCAGGCCCACGATCTCCAGCTTCGGGGCTAGCGCCTTGGTGACGGCATCGAAGCGGACGTGATCATTGCCGGCGCCGGTGGACCCGTGGGCGATCGCGTTCGCGCCACGCTCGAGCGCCACGCGCGTCACCTCCTCGGCCTGCAGCATCCGCTCGACGCCCACACACGACGGATAGACGCCGTTGCGCAGGTAGTTGGCCATCAGGATGTAGGAGACGAACTGCTCGAACAGGCGCGCACGCCCGTCCACCACTACGTGATCGTCGGCTCCCAGCGCCGACGACCGGGTCTCGATGTCAGCCAGCTCGGCGGCGTCGAAACCACCCGTGTTGACGGTCACGGTCGTCACTCGCTCGCCGCGGTCGACCAGCACCGCCAGCCCATAGGAGGTGTCAAGCCCGCCGCTGAAGGCGAGCACGAAATTGCGTCCCGGCATCAGTGTCTCTCCAGGATCGGGACCCGGTCGGCGACCAGGCCGGGGGGCAGGATGTCGATCTCGGCGCCGGCGTCGAGCCGGTTCTGCAGGTCGCGGTGGGCGTCGCGGTCGTGTGCCCCGAGCATCTCCGTGGGCTCGGGCGGCGGCTCGTCCTCGACGAACACCTCGGTGCGGTACACCATCGTCCCCGCCACCGGGTGCAGCTCCAGCACGGCTGCCAGCAGCCGCATGCGACCGAACTTGCGATGCACCCGCAGCGCCGGATCGGAGAACTGGGCCACGCCGGTCAGGGTGCTCGCTCGGTAGGCCTCGAGCGCCAGGCCCTTGGCGGTGGTGCCCAGGCCGGGGATCGCCGAGCACAGCGACCAGCCCACCCAGCCGTCGGGAATCGGCGAGCGTGCCGCGCAGTAGCCCGCGACCGGGATCGGGCCCGTGTACCCCAGGCGCTCGGCCTCGCCCAGCACCGCCGGCAGCACGCTGGCGATGCGCGCCCCCGCCGCCGCCGAGACTCGATGGTCGGTGACGGCCTCAGCGGCCCGCTGCGGCGACAGCGTGACCAGCAGGAAGGCGGACGGCAGCAGGCCCAGGTCGATCATCACCCAATTCTGCAACGGAATGCCCTTGGCGCCGAAGGCGGTCTGGTTGAGCACGTTGTAGACGCGCATCAGATCGGCGATCGTCCAGGGCCGGTCGTGCGGGGCCAGGAAGTCCAGGGTGGCGACCTCGACTCCCATCGGGCTGCGGTCCAGCTGGGCCAGCACCGAGTCGTGGGACACGAGCCACAGCCCGTAGCCGGCGTCGAGCAGCTGCTCGGCGGAGGCGGCGATGTCGGCTCGTGCGAGGGGCAAGGCGCGAGCGTAGCGACGGTGGCCACCATCGAGGGTGTCCGCCCTCACCACCGGGTCGATTACTGCTCCTCGTCATCTTCCACACCAGCGACGTCCGCCAGTCACAGGCTCGCCACGCGGGGCTGGTCGGGGAAGAAGGGCCACTCCTCAAAGGCCGTACATAACCCCGCGTCGTCGAGCTCGATGATCCACAGGTCGCGGTAGGTGCGCGTCACCGGGTCGCCGTAGTCGACCTGAAGCCGGGCCACGCCCGTCGCTCCGTCGGCGGC
>QHBV01000013.1 GCA_003244035.1 Solirubrobacterales bacterium
CCCCCGGGTCGCGCCGGTGGCCGCTGCGTCCGGAGCACGGCCTGCTGGGCTCGTGGCGGCCCCCGGCGTGGCCCCGGTGCCCCCCGCGGGAGTCGGCGCTCCCGCGTTGAGCGCCGCCACGAGGCTGATTCCAGCCCGGGAGGATGAAGTCCCCCAGCCGGTTGGGAGCGCGTCGGCCCTCGCCGCCCCGGCGCCGGCGATCGGTGTCCCCCCGGCACCGCGGCCGGTGACGGCCGCCGGGGGCGCCAACGGGACCGCCAAGCCGCCATACGCCGCCGCGCTCCCCACCGGGCGCAGTCCGCTCTCGCCCCCGCGCGGTGGCAGGCCCCGTCGCACGCGGCGCTTGCGCGCTCGGCCCGTCCTAACCGTGCTGCTCGCCGCCGGCGGAGTCGTGGCGGTGGCGGTCGTCCTGTTGTTGGTAACCACCGGCGGTGGGGTCAAGCAGGCCGCCAATCGTTCCACCGCGACCACCAATGCCCCGACCCACCGCCGCTCCCGGTCCTCCACGGTCAATCCCGCCTCGGTCACCGTCGCCGTCCTGAACGGGACGGCGACTCAAGGCCTCGCCCGCACGGTGGCCACCAAGCTCGGCGGCGCGGGCTACAAGCAGGGGACGGTGTCGACGGCCACCGATCAGACCCGCACGGCGACGGTCGTCGCGTACCTGCCCGGCTACAAGCGCGACGCGCTGGCGGTGGCGTCGTCGCTCAAGCTGAGCTCGGCGTCGGTGGCGCCGGTGGACCCGAGCACGCAGGGCGTGGCCTGCCCCTCGACCACCGCCTGCCCGGCGAACGTGGTGGTCACGGTCGGCGCCGACCTCGCGAGCACGCCCTAGTCCCGCTGGCGCGATGACGGACCTGCTCGAGCTCCCGGACCGGAGCGCCAAGCCCCGGCAGCAGGGGATCACGCACGTGCTCGATCGCGGCCTCTCGATTGCGGAGGTAGACGGGATGGTCGAGGTCTGCGGGGGATCGATCGACATGGTGAAGCTCGGCTGGGGCACCGCGCTGGCAACGGGGAACCTGGAGCGCAAGCTCGCTCGCTACCGCGACCATGGGATCCCCGCGATGCTCGGCGGCACGCTGACCGAGCTCGCGATCGCCCAGGACCGCTTGCAGCGCCTGGTTGGCTGGCTGCACGAGCTCGGCCTCGAGCACATCGAGGTCTCCGACGGGACAATCACGCTCGCCCACGAGCGCAAGCTCGAGCTGATCGAGCAGCTGACCCGGGAGTTCGTGGTCCTCTCCGAGGTCGGCTCCAAGGATGACACGCGGATCATGGCGCCGTATCGATGGGTCGAGCTGATCGAGGCCGAGCTGGCCGCCGGCGCGTGGAAGGTGATCGCGGAGGCGCGTGAGAGCGGTAACGTGGGGATTTTCCGGCACGACGGCGAGGTGCGGATGGGGCTGATCGACGAGATCGTCCACGCGGTGGCGCCGGAGCAGATCCTGTTCGAGGCACCGCGCAAGGACCAGCAGGTGTGGTTCGTGCGCCGCTTTGGTCACGACGTCAAC
Organism: Solirubrobacterales bacterium; assembly: GCA_003244035.1. Classification (GTDB taxonomy): domain Bacteria; phylum Actinomycetota; class Thermoleophilia; order Solirubrobacterales; family Solirubrobacteraceae; genus Palsa-465. Next base: position 1,515 of record QHBV01000013.1, read on the forward strand.
CTCGGCAACGTCCATCCGCAGGAGGTGCTCTCGCTGGAGACGATCCGGCTTGGCCTGCGCTCCGACACGGCCGGCGCGGGGGCGGCGGTGGCTCCGGACGGGAATGAGTGATTCCCACGGGCCCGACGACGGCCTGCTGCTCGCCCGCCACGGCGAGACCGATGACAACCTCGAACCGATCAGAGCCCAGGGCTTCCGCGACACGCCGCTGAACGACACCGGCCGCCGGCAGGCCGCCGAGCTCGCCGCGCGCGCCGCCGAGCTCGGAATCGCGTCGCTGTGGTCCTCCGACCTGGCCCGTGCCCGCGAGACTGCCGAGATCGTCGGCGGGCAACTCGGCCTGCGGCCGCGGCTCGACCCACGCCTGCGTGAAGCCGACCGCGGCGAGTGGGAGGGTCGCCTGTTTCTCGAGATCGAGCGCGACGACCCCGGGCACTACGCCGCCTGGCGCCGGGCCGGCGAAGGCTTTCGGTTCCCCGGCGGGGAATCCCTGCGAGAGCAGTCCGACCGCGTGGCGGAGGCGCTCAGCAGCATCCGCAGCTCCGGTGAGCTGCCCGCGCTGGTCGTCTGTCACGGAGGCTCGATCCGGGCGACGCTGTGCCGCTCCCATCAACGGGGCCTCGACGCCTTCCACGAGTTCGTGGTCCCGAACGTCGCGGTGGTGCGAGTGTGAGCAGGCTGCCGGTGGCGGCGTTCGGCGCGCTCGTGCTCGCGACCGTGGCCGCGTTCTTCGTCACCCAGCACCTGAAGGTCTCGACGCCCTTGATCTCGGGCGACCCGAAGGCCATCCCGGCGACGATCTCTCCGAACGAGACCGGGTGCGGGAGCGCCTTTCGCTCGACGAGGTTCTCCTTCTACCTGCTGCACAGGGCCGACGACGTCGACGTGTACGTGGTCGATCAGAGCGGGACGATCGTCCGCACGCTCGCGTCCGGGCGCCACATGACGATCCGGCCTCCGGTGCGCGACTTCTTCCCGTGGAACGGCCGCCGGGACGACGGATCGCTCGCGCCGGACGGGACCTACTACTACCGGATCGCGCTGCTGCAGCAGGGGCGCACCATCACCTGGACCAAGACGCCGGTCACCGTCAAGTCGACGCCACCGCGCCCGGTGGTGACGAGCGTCACTCCGTCGCTGATCCCCGACCGCGGGATTCCCCCCACGATCTCCTACCGCGGCAACGAGGGTCGCCGTGGCACCGTTCGGATCTATCGCACCGACCTCGCCGCCGGGTGGCGCCTGGTGGCGAGCCTGCCGGCCCCCGCCCGGCCCGCGGCCCGCGCGAGCTGGAACGGGATGATCGCCGGACGCCCCGCTCCCGCCGGTACTTATCTCGCGGGGCTCGACGTCACCGACAGCGCCTGCAACACCGGCCATTTCCCGGCGTCGATCCCGCCGAAGCCGGCATCGACGCCGCACGCCGGCGTGACCGTTCGTTACCTGGCCGCGCAGCCGCCGCTGGATCCCGTCAGCGCGGGCTCAACCACGCTCGTGTACGTCGACTCGCGTCACCGGCCCTACTCTTGGGCGTTGCAGCGCACCGGCGTCCGCCGGCCCGCGGCGACGGGGACTGGGCGGGGCTATGCGCTGCGGGTCCGGGTCCCGGCCGCCGCCGGCGCTGGGCTGTACGAGCTGTCGCTCTCCTCGGGCGCGCACCAGACCACCGTCCCGGTGATCGCCGGCGCGCACGCTGGCCAGCGGTCCGCGAGCATTCTGGTGGTCCTTCCGGCGCTCACCTGGCAGGGCGAGAACCCCGGCGACGAAGACGGCGACGGCCTTCCTGACACGCTGAGCGCCGGCGGGCCGATCGAGCTTCAGCGCCCACTCGCAAACGGCCTGCCCGTCGGCTTTGCCGGCGAGGCAGGCCTGATCGCGTACCTCGACAGGGCCCATCTCCCGTATGACCTCACGACCGACCTCGGGCTGATCGACGGGCTCGGGCCGGCGCTGAGCGGCCACCGCGGCGTCGTCCTCGCCGGCAGCGAGCGCTGGCTTCCCAGCCCGCTCAGCTCCGCACTGCGCTCCTACGTGCAGGGCGGCGGCCATGTGCTCTCACTCGGGATCGACTCGCTGCGCCGCGGCGTCACCGTGCAGGGGGGGCGGGCCCTCGATCCGACCCAGCCGCAGGCGGCCGACGCGTTCGGCGCACGCGCCGGCCCAGTCGTCACCGGTAGCTCCGAGCTGATCACCGAGGCCAAGGACGGCCTCGGCATCTTCTCGCACACCTCGGGCGCGCTCGCCGGCTTTCGCGACTACCAGCCGATCGCCTCGGTCGCGCCCCCGGCCCAGCCGATCGCCTCGGCCGCCGGCACGAGCGCGAGCACTGCTGCGATCGCCGGCTACCGTCTCGGCGGCGGCACCGTTGTCGAGGTGGGGCTCGGAGGGTTCGGCTCGAGCCTCGCCGCCAACATCGACTCCCAGGAGCTGATCGGGCGTCTGTGGGCGGTGCTGTCAAGCGGCTAGCCTTGCCGACGATGAGCCCTGCAGGAGACGACGTGCTGGTGGTGGGCGCGGGCGTGATCGGATTGACGGCCGGCGTGTGCCTGGCGGAAGCCGGCATGCGCGTGCGCATCGTGACGGCTGCGATGCCCCAGGACACGACTTCCCGGGCGGCAAGCGCGATGTGGGGAGGCTCGTTGCTGGAGCCGGCGGCCCGGGTTCGGCGTTGGGCCGAGGCGGCCCTGCAGGACTTCACCGGGCTCGCCGCGCAGGACGGAACCGGGGTGCACCTCGCCCGCGGCACGCTGATGTCACGCGACGCGGAGCGCGGGCCGCCGCCGTTCTTGTTCCCGGGCGTCAAGCTCAGCGCGCTCGAGCAGGTGCGCGACAGGTATCTGACCGGGTTCACGGTGGTCCTGCCGCTGGTGGACATGCCGCGCTACCTCGACCACCTGCTCGACCGCTTCCGAGCGGCCGGCGGGGAGCTCGAGCTGCGCAAGCTGCGCACCTTGGCCGAGGTCGCCGGACAGGCGCCGGTGGTGGTCAACTGCGCCGGCATCGGCGCGCGCGAGCTCGTCCCCGACCCCGGCCTACGCCCGGTGCGCGGCCACTCGGTCGTGGTCGAGAACCCCGGGCTGCGCGAGTTCTTCATGGACGAGCCACTCGGCGAGCGCTGGGTGAGCTTCTTCCCGCATGGCGAGGAGATCGTGCTCGGCAGCATCGCCCAGGAGGACGAGTGGAGCGTCGAGCCCGACGCCGCGATCGCCGAGTCGATCGTGCGCCAGTGCGCGGAGATCGAGCCGCTGCTGCGGGGAGCACGCGTGATCGAGCACCGGGTCGGGTTGCGTCCGGCCCGTTCGGCGGTCCGGCTGGAGGAGGAGCCGCTCGGGCCGTCGCGCTGCTTTCACAACTACGGCCACGGCGGCAACGGCGTCGCGCTGTCGTGGGGCTGCGCGCGCGAGGTCGCCGGCGCGCTGACCGGGTGACCGGCTACCTCAGGCGTTTGGTCAGCTCGCTGGCGGCCTATCAGGTCGCCGACGTCGTCTCGAAGTTCATCGCGGTGCTGCTGCTGCCCGTGTACACGCGCTACATCGCGCCGTCCGGGTACGGGGTCGTGGAACTGCTCGCCAACGGCGTCATCTTCCTCAGCATCCTGGTGCGCTTCGGGACGATCGAAGCGTTCCTGCGCTTCTACTTCTCGGACTCCGACCGCGAGCGCCGCGACGCGCTGGCGCGCCGGGCGGTCGCCTTCCTGCTGATCGCGAGCACGGTGGCGGCGGTGGTGCTGGCGGTGTTCGCCGGGCCGCTGTCGCGAGTGGTGCTCAGCCACCGGGACACCACCACCTTCCTGATCGCCGTGCTCGGGCTGTGGGCGTTCACCAACCTCGAGCTTGCCTACGCGCTGCTTCGGGTCGACGAGCGGCTCCGGATCTACGCGAGCGCTTCGCTGATCAACGTCGGCATCACGATCGTCGCATCGGTCGTGCTGGTGGTCGGCTTGCACCAGGGCGTGCGCGGGCTCCTGCTGGGCAACTACGGCGCCTCGACGCTCGTGCTGCTGGGGCTGTGGTGGACGCTGCGCGCACGCCTGCACCCGCGGTCACGGCGCCGGCGCGGGGGCGAGCCGCTGCCGCTGCTCTTGCGCTTCGGGCTGCCGACCGTGCCCGCGGAGATCTCGGTGTACGCGCTCAGCGTCGTCGACCGCTACTACATCTACCACGACCGTGGTCAGTCGCTGGCGGGCTTGTACTCGATCGCGATCAAGCTCGCGGGGACGGTCGCGTTCATGGTGCGCGCGTTCCAGTACGCGTGGCCGCCGCTGGCCTACTCGGTCACAGATGAAGCCCACGCAGCCCGGCTGTACGGGCTCGTGACCACCTACTACGTGCTGGTCTGCGGCTGGGTCGTCGGCGGGATCGCGCTGCTGGGGCGCTGGGCGCTGCGGCTGCTGACCGCGCACGATTTCTACGGCGCCTACCGGGCGCTGCCGTGGGTCGCGCTCGGGTGGGCGATGTACGGGCTGTGGGTGGTGTTCCTGGTGATCGCGGGGCGGGCGAAGGTGACGATGCGCAACTTCCCTGCATCGCTCGCCGGGCTGGTCGCGAACGTCGTGCTGCTGGTCGTGCTCGTGCCGGCGCTAGGAATCGCCGGTGCGGGAATCGCCCTGTGTGGCGCCTACGTGGCGATGCTCGGGGCCATGCACTTGCTCACGCGCAGGGCGTTCGCGGTCTCCTTCGAGTGGCGCAGGCTGGCGCAGCTGGTCGCCGTGATCGGCGGCGTCGCGGTCGGCGGCGAGCTGCTGCTGCCGACCCACGGCGCCCTCGGCCTGCTCAGCCGCGCGGCCGCATTCGCGGCGATCCCCCCGCTGCTGTACGTGACCGGCTTCGCCCACCCCGGCGAGCTCTCCCAGGCGCGCGGGCTGCTCGGGCGGCTGCGGCGAGCCAGCGTCCGGCCCGCCGGCGGCGCAGCGTGAGCAGGCCGACCGTCAGCGTGGTGATGCCGTTCGCGGGAGCCGCCGCCCGGGCTGCGGTCGCGGCGTTACTGGGGATCGCGCGCCGTCCCGGGGACGAGTTGATCCTCGCCGACAATGCGGGGACGGCGGCCGGCGTGGACGGGATCGCCGTCGTCCGCGCGGATGGGGAGCGTTCGCCGGCGCACGCACGCAACGCCGGGGCAGCACGTGCTTGGGGCGAGTGGATCCTGTTCCTCGACGCGGACTGCGAGCCTTCACCGGACCTGCTCGACGCCTACTTCGCTACGCCTCCCGCGCCGGATGTCGGCGCGCTGGCCGGCGAGATCGTGCCGGCGCCCGGCGCGCGGACCCTGGCGGCGCGCTACGGGACGTCTCGGAACTTCCTGAGCCAGGAGGCCCACCTCGCCCACCCGTACCGACCGCGCGCCGCCGCCGCCAACCTGCTCGTGCGACGCTCCGCGTTCGAGGCCCTCGGCGGCTTCACCGAGGGCGTGCGCGCGGCCGAGGACACGGACTTCTGCTGGCGCCTGCAGGCGGCGGGCTGGCGGTTGCAGCTGTGCTCCGCCGCGCGCGTGGAGCATTCCTACAGGGGAAGCATCGGCGAGCTGCGCCGGCAGTGGCGCGGCTACGCCGCCGGGCGCGCATGGCTCGCCCGGCGCTACGAGGGGTTCGCTCCCGAGCCCGCGCTGGTGCGGGCGGTGCGGCGGGTCGGGATTGGGTCTACCGCCGTCACCGCCGGATCCTCGTCCGTCCTCGCTCGCACATCCGCGAGCCGAGCCGCGGGCCGGCTCGCGAGGGGAACCTGCCTCACGCTCGACGCGCTGCTTGCCGCCGAGGAGCTGGTTGGGCTGACGCTGTCGAATCGACCCGGCCGCCCGCCGCGCCCCGGACGAGCGGAGGTCGTGCTCGTCGCCGGTCGCTTTCCCACGCCAGGCGATCTCGACTTCACGCGTGAGGCCGGCGAAGCGCGGGTGGAGGCGGCTGCCCGCCCGGATCTGGTGGCGGTGGCGACAGGCCCTGAGCTGTCGGTCGACTACCGCGAGGACGACGGCGTCGCTGCTCGCCTGGCGGCACTTGTCGTGCTGTCCGCGCGCCATCCGCTCCGCTGCGCTGCCGATCTCGTGCGGCGGCGGCCGGGAGAGCCGGATCTCACCGCGCTCGCGCCGGCGGCACGGCGGCTGACGCGCGACGACGGGGCGCGAGTGCAGGCGCTGGGCGGTGAGGAGGCGGGCGCGGGCGCCCGGCGACTGGCGGCGCTGGCGGGGCGGTGCCTCGAGGTCCTGGGGGGGGACCGGGAGGGCGAGCGATCCGGGCGCCGAGGGAACGAAGAGCGATCCGGGCGCCCACCGAACGAAGGCGGGCGCTGATGCGCGTTCAGATCGTCGACCCGTCCGCGTATACACCTCCCTACGACCATGCGCTGTGTGCGGCGCTGGCGCGCGCCGGCGCCGAGGTGGAGCTGGTCACGAGCCGGTTCGCCTACGGGAGCGCGCCCGAGCCCGGCCGCTACGCAGTCAACGAGCTGTTCTACCCGCACGCCCGCGGGGCCGCGGGTTCGCGGCGACGGCTCGCGCTGAAGCTGGCCGAGCACGTGCCCGGGATGCTGGGCCTTCGGCGGCTGGCGCGAACGGTCGATCTGGTGCACTTTCAGTGGCTGGCGCTCCCGTGGTCCGATCGGTGGCTGCTGCCGGCGGCGCCGGTGGTCCTGACCGCCCACGACCTGCTTCCGCGCGAGGCCCGGCCGGGTCAGGCGGCCGCCCAGCGGCGGCTGTACGGCGCGGTCGACGCCGTCGTGGTGCACTCCGCCTACGGGCGGCGCCGGCTCGTGGGCGAGCTAGGGGTCGATCCCGGCAAGGTGCACGTGATTCCCCACGGCGCGTTCTCGCAGCTCACGCTTGAGCCGAGCGAGGCGCTGCCCGATCCGCTCGTGGACATACAGGCGCCGGTGGTGTTGTTCTTCGGGCTGCTGCGCCCCTACAAGGGGATTGAGGCGCTGCTGCAGGCATGGCGCGGGATCGGTGACGCCGAGCTGTGGATCGTCGGGCGGCCGCGGATGCCGCTGGGGCCGCTGCGAGCCGCTGCCCCAACCGGCGTGCACTTCGTTCCCCGGTTCGTCTCCGACGCCGAGCTCGCCGCCTGCTTCCGCCGCGCCGACGTGGTCGTGCTGCCGTACTCGAGCACCGAGCGCTTCGACCAGTCGGGCGTGCTGGCCACCGCGCTCGCATTCGGCAAGGCGATCGTGCTCACCGATGTCGGCGGCTTTGGCGAGCTCGCGGCGCTCGGCGCCGCGTGGCTGGTGGCCCCCGGCGATCCGCTCGCGCTGCGCGACGCGCTCACGGAGCTGATCGCTGATCGCGCGGCGCGGCAGCGCCTGGCCGCCGCGGCCCTCGCCGCCGCCGCGGGGCCGTACTCGTGGGAGCGGGCGGCGGGGCTGACGCTGGCGCTGTACGAGCGGCTCATCGGACGGTGAACCCACTGTCGATCGCAGCGCCGCCGCTGACCGCGACCGCCAGCCTCTCGGAGCTGACACGTCTCGCCCGGCAGCGACTGACGCCGTCAAGGATGCGTACTGCACAATCCGCCGCGATGACCGCGCGCACGATCGCGTTCTGGGGCTCCGCCGGCCTGCTCCTCTACACCCACGCCGGCTACCCGCTGCTGCTGGCGGCCCTAACGCGGATGCGCAACCAAGGGCCGGCCCGGCCCCAGCCGGAGCCGGCCCCCCTAGAGCTCCCCACCGTGAGCGTGATCGTCGCCGCCTATGCCGAGCAGGAGGTGATCGCCGATCGGGTCGCGAACCTGCGCGCGCTCGCGTATCCCCGCGATCGGCTCGAGCTGATCATCGCCTGCGACGGCTCCCCGGACGCCACTGCCCAGCGCGCCCGCGAGGCAGGTGCCGACCTCGTGCTGGAGCTCGCCCGCGGGGGCAAGATCCGGGCGCAGGACGCTGGCGTCGAGCGGGCGCGCGGGGAGATCGTCGCGTTCTCAGACGCCAACGTCAGCTGGGAGCCGGACGCGCTGCGCCGCCTGGTCGCCCCCTTCGCCGATCCGCGCGTCGGCTATGTCTGCGGCGACGTCCGCTTCCGGGGCACACAGGGGACCAATCAGGAGGGTCTCTACTGGCGCTACGAGATGGCGGTGCGCCGGCTCGAATCCGGCGTGCGCTCGGTGACCGGCGGCAACGGCGCGATCTATGCCACGCGGCACGCGGCCTACCTGGTGGTCGACCCGATCATGGGCCACGACCTCTCGTTCCCGTTCAAGCTGGTCAAGCGCGGCTGGCTGGCCGTGTACGCCCCCGAGGCGCGCGCGAGCGAGAAGATGGTGCCGAGCATCGAGGGCGAGTTCGCCCGCAAGCGCCGGATGATGAGCCACGGCTGGCCGATCGTCCTCCGTGGCGGGCTGCTCTCCCCGCGCGGTTACGGACCGCTGTACACGATGATGATCTTCTCCCACCGCGTCCTGCGCTACCTCTCGCCGTCCCTGCACGTGGTAGCGCTCGCCACCAGCGTCGCGCTGCTCGGACACGGCTGGGTGTACGGCGCCGCAGTCGTGGTCCAGGCGGCGCTGGTGCTGGGCGCGCTACTCGCGCCGTTTGTGCCCGCGCGCCCGCTGCTGGTGGCGCGCTACTACGTGCTGACGACGGCGTCACTGGCGGCCGGGCTGTGGGACTGGCTACGCCACGGCACCCAGGCCGGCTGGGAGCCGGCGGAGGGGACGCGGTGATCGCGCGCGTTCTGGACATCGTGATCGCGGGCGCCGGATCGATCCTCTCGGCACCGGTGATCGCGCTGCTGGTATTGGCGATCCGGCTCGAATCCCCCGGTCATCCGATCTACAGCCAGACCCGGGCCGGGAAGGACGGCGAGCCGTTCTCGATCTACAAGCTGCGAACGATGGTCCGGGGCGCCGAGTTCACCGGCGCCGGGCTCGCGATCCAGGAGGGCGATGATCGGATCACGCGCGTCGGTGCGTTCCTGCGCCGGTACTCGCTCGACGAGCTTCCCAACCTTTGGAATGTGCTCCGTGGGGAGATGGCGATCGTCGGGCCGCGACCGACGATCCCCGTCCAGGTGCAGCAGTACACCGAGCGCCAGCGCGGTCGGCTCGCGGTCAAGCCCGGAATCACCGGGTGGGCGCAGGTCAACGGGCGCGCGGCGCTGCCGTGGTCGCAGCGGATCGAGCTGGATCTGTGGTACGTCGAGCACCGCTCACTCGCGCTCGACCTACAGATCCTCGCCCGGACGGTGCGGATGGTGCTCGCCGGCGACGGGATCTACAAGGGAGAGGCGGGCGGATGGCACCCTCCGGTCCCGTAGCGGTGCTGCTCACCGGCGTGGGCAAGCGCTACGACATCGTCGCGGCGTTCGCCCAGCACGCGACGGTCGTGGCGGCCGATCCCAATCCGCTCGCCCCCGCTCAGTACGCCGCCCACCACCGATACGCGGTCCCCCGGATCGACGATCCCGCGTACGTGCCGGCGCTGGCGGAGCTGTGCGAGCGCTATGGCGTGGGTGCTGTGGTCCCACTCACCGATCTCGACATCGAGGTGCTCGCCGTCGCCCGTGCCGCGGGGAAGCTGCCGGCGCTCGTCCCCGACCCCGAGATCGCCCGCGCGACCTTCGACAAGTACGAGGCGCACCTGCTCTTGACGGGTCTCGGCCTGCCCTCTCCGGCCACGGTCCTGCCGGGTGAGCAGGTTGAGGGATATCCCGTGATGGTCAAGCCGCGCCGGGGCTCGGGCGCGCGCTCGATCCACCGCGCCGACGATGCCCGCGCCGCAGAGTTCTTTGTCGACTACGTGCACGAGCCGACGATGATCCAGCGGATGATGGACGGCCCCGAGCTCTCGATCGACTGCCTCTCGGATCTGGAGGGCCGCTGCCTGAACGCGATCCCCCGGACGATGATCGAGTCGCGCGGAGGGGAGTCGATCAAGGGCACCGTGGTGAACGACGCCGAGCTGGTCGCGCTGGGCCGACGCGTGGTGCAGGCACTCGGAGTGCGCGGCGCCTGCACCGTGCAGGTCTTCCGCGACCGCGAGGTCGGACTTCGGATCACCGATGTCAACGCCCGCTTCGGGGGAGCGTTTCCCGCCCCGATGTACGCCGCCCTGCCGGGCCGCACCTACCCGGAGCTGATCGTGCGGATGGCACGCGGCGAGCGGGTCGAGCCCCACGTCGGAGACTTCCGCGCGGGCATCAGCTTCAGCCGCTACTTCTGGCAGCTCGAGCTCGACGAGCAGATGCGCCCCACGGGGCGCGACATCATCCAGCCGCCGGGGCCACCGCCGCCGAGGTGAGGCTCGGGGAAACCGTCGCCCCGCTCCAGCACTCGTCCACGAACTCCGCGATCATCGCCGTCAGGCGAGCCGGTCGCAGGCGCAGCTCGATCACCGAATTGGCGTCGATCTGCCGGGCGTTTGGGAGCTCGTCGGTGAGCATGCCGGCGTCCGAGAAGGGGTGCACGGGGTCGCGCCGATGGCCGATCACCAGCGCCGGCGCCTCGATCGTCCTGCGCTCGGCCCGGGGCGGCGCAGTACGGTCGAAGAGGACGCCCTGAAGAACCGCGCCGCTCGGAGCGGGCTCCTGGGCGAGGCACTCGAGCACGATCTGCAGCAGGAACGGGGCCCGCTCGCGCGGGACCGCGCGGGCAAGACGGGCTAGGAGCTTCGACAGCGGCTCGCCGAACGTCAGCCCGAACAGCAGCGGCGTGAACACGGCGGCGGCCGCCGGGATCGCGTGGTCGAGCACCGGCATCTCGATGATCATGCCGCGCAGCCGCTGCGGTGCGAGCATCCCGATCTCGAGGGTGACATTGGCGCCGAGCGAGGTTCCGCCCACGATCGCCTGGTCGAGCTCGAGGTGATCGAACAGCGCCACCGTCTGCTTGGCGAACGCCGGCATCGAATAGCGCCACATGTCGCGGGGGCGGTCGGAGGCGCCGTGGCCGAGCGGATCGAAGGTGATTACCCGGTTTCCGCGCGACGCGAGCTCGCGCGCCAGCGGGACCTGCATCGTCTGAGAGAGGAGCAGCCCGGGCATCAGGATCGTCGTGTTCCCTCCTTCGCCGAAGACCGTGTACGCGAGTCGCTGGCCCTCGTAGTCGAAGTACGCCATCGGCGCAGGATAACCGCGTAGGCCGCTCGCTGCCACCGTGTGGGGCGATCCCCGGTACCGTCTGCCGCCGCCCCGCACACGCACCCAGGCGGCGGGTCCTACCTGAGGAGGAAGGTCTAAATGGCGAAAGCTTCACGGTCGCTCGCCGGCCAGGTAGTCGCGGTCACCGGCGGCGCACGCGGGATTGGTCGCGCGACCGCTGCGGCGCTGATCGGCCAGGGCGCTCACGTCGCGATCGGCGACATCGACGCGCCGTTGGCGCAGCGGGTGGCGGGGGAGCTCGGCGCGGGATCGATCGGGCTGCCGCTCGACGTCACCGACCGCGCCAGCTTCGATGCGTTCCTGGTACAGGTCGAGGCCCGGCTGGGAGCGCTCGACGTGCTCGTCAACAACGCGGGGATCATGCCGATCGGCCCGTTCGCCGACGAGACCGACGCGACCGCCACCCGGATGATCGAGATCAACCTCCACGGTGTGATCTTCGGGTGCAAGCTCGCGCTCGAGCGGTTCCTGCCACGCGGCCGGGGACACCTCGTGAACGTCGCTTCGATCGCGGGCAAGGCCGGCGTCGCGGGCGGCGCGACCTACTGCGCGACCAAGCACGCGGTCGTCGGCCTGAGCGAGGCGCTGCGTCAGGAGCTGCACAGCACCGGCGTCGAGGTGAGCGTGGTGATGCCGATCGGCGTGAACACCGAGTTGTACTCAGGAGTGGCGCAGCCACGCGGGTTCAAGACGCCCGAGCCCGAGGACGTCGCCCGCGCGATCGTCGAGGCGCTGCAAAGAGGGCGCTTCGACGTTTACGTGCCCAAGTCGATGAACGCGCTGATCCGTTCGCAGTCGCTGCTTCCGCGCCGGGTGGCGGAGGCCGTGGCGAGGATGCTGAAGAGCCATGAGACGCTGACCCGGCCCGACCCCGTCGCGCGAGCGGCCTACGAGGCGCGGTTGGCTGAGACGATCAAGGTGGCGGGCGCCGCTGGTCCTCCTGCCACCCCGGCGCAGGAGCGTGCGAAGCAGAGCGTCTAGCGGCGGGGGGATTGGTGGATCAGGGTCCATGGTGGACCCAAATCCCCCAACGCCGACTGCGCGCCGGCGTCTGCGCCTGCAGTGCGCGCCCCGATGAGCGGATCGCAGGATGGACGACGCTTCGGCGACGAGCTGCGCGAGGCCGCAAGCCCGGTCTGGACGGCCCAGTTCGAGCACCCCTTCATCCAGGGGATCGGCGACGGAACGCTCGACCCCGAGCGCTTCCGCCACTACATCCGCCAGGACTACGCGTTCCTGATCGAGTATGCCCGGCTGCTGGCGCTCGCGTGCGCGCGAGCGCCAGCACTGGAGACGATGACCCGCTTCGCCGGCCTCGTCCACGAGATCCTGACCACAGAGATGGGGCTGCACCGCGAGTACGCGCAGGAATGGGGGATCTCGGCCGACGAGCTCGAGGCCGAGCGGCCGGCGCCGGCGACGCGGGCATACACCGATTTCCTCCTGCGAACGGCGGCGCTCGGAGATTTCGGCGAGCTCGTCGCGGCGCTCCTGCCGTGCATGTGGGGCTACAGCGAACTGGGGCGGCGCCTGGCCGACCAAGGCTGCCCCGACCATGAGCTCTACCGCCGCTGGATCGAGATGTACGCCGGCGAGGACTTCGCCGAGCTGGCGAGCTGGTGCCGCGAGCTCTGTGACGAGGCCGCGAACGGGCTCGCGCCGGCGGGGCGCGAGCGGATGCGCACGGCGTTTCTCGCCAGCAGCGCCCACGAGCTGGCGTTCTGGGAGATGGCCTGGCGACTGGAGACGCCGGAAGCAGGCGCGGCCGGCGATCCGCTTCCTTGAGCCCGCCGGCAGGGCCGGTTTTCAGCGGGCGGCGCGCCGAGCGGCGCGCGCCCTGCGGCGTTCGATTCGCCCCTGTCCCGTCCCTCCGCTTCTCGACAGTCGGCGACCGGATCGGCGCATCACGTCTCCGAGCAGCTGACGGCCGTGGTCCCCGAGCTGGTCGGACAGCGACGGCTCGCTGCGGACCTCGACCGAGCCGAGCGCCCCGCTGGTACGGATATGGACTACGGGAGCGCCCGGCACCAGGGATGCGGGCATGTCGAGTCGCTGGCTTGAGAGCAGGCCGCCGCCGGACAGGACCACCTCGACGCCCTCGGGTACGAGCACTTCGGCCGAGCTGAGCACCGAGATGAGCTCGAGCTCGATCTCCGGGCCTGGCAGCACAGCACTCCGCAGGTCGAGCCTGACGCTGCCGAGCACTGCGGTGAAGCGCGCGCGCCGGGGCACGTTCCAGCGCCCGATGCGTTCGATGCTCGAAAGCGCCGCGAAGTGTCGCTCAGGCTCGTCGTCGGTTGCGGTCGGGCTCGCCAGGGCACTCGGAAGGTCGGCGAGCACCGCCTGAAGCTCGGCGCGGGTGCGCGCCTGGTGGGCTCGCCCGGTGCGCTCGGCAAGCTCTTCGAGCGTGAGGCGGCCTTGCACCGACGCATCGCGCAACTGCGCCACGGCACGATCGCGCTCGTCGTCGCTGGCGCGGAGATCGAGATCGGGCACCCGGGAAGTCTAGCTCCGGCTGGGGTCGGAGATTCTCCGACCGGCAACCTCGTGGCCCTATGGCCCGTCCACGATCACCCGCGCGGCATCCGAGGCGACCGTCACCTCGATCGTGGCCGGCGCGCGGGTCCACGCGATCAGGTTCAGCGCCTGCAGCCGGTCGAGCATCGCTTGCAGTGCCAGCGCCTGTGCCCGGCTGGCGTAGCGACGGGCGATCTGAAACGACCAACCGGTGCTGGCGAGAGGGTCGCCGGCGCCGAGCAGTTGCTGGTAGCGCGCGTCGGTGACGGCGCCGGCGACAGTCAGCGGGGCGGACCCGTGCGAGAGCGCGCGCACCCGCGCGGCGAGCTCGACCAGGAGGTCGAGCACAGGCGGCCGCAGGCCGCGGTAGAGCGCGGCCGGCGCGCCCAGCCGCGGCGCGAGCGATCCGATCCCGGGGTCGTAGGCGAGTCCCAGGCGCGCGACGTTGGCGGGCAATGGCAGCAGCGTGCGGTCGGCGTACGCCGCGGAGAGCGCATCCGGGTCGCCGAAGGACGGCGTCCGATCGGGGGGATGGAGTACCTCGGCGTCCGAGGGCGCGGCGCCCTGGAGCGCCGCCAGCCGAATCAGGGCAACGCGGTTGGACCGGTACAGGTCCATGATCGTCCGAGCCTCGAGCACGCGCCAGTAGTACAGCGAGGAGTCGTCGCCGAAGCCCGAGAGCAGGTCATAGGCGGTGGCGTGGTGGCCGGGCGCGGTGTCGAAGTAGAGCTGGGCGTACGGGACGGACCCGCCGCCGTCGTAGTCGCCGAACACCCTGAGGAGGTTGCCGATTCCCATGTGGTAGGAGACGACCGCGAGGTCGGAGCGGCCCAGCCGCCCGCGCGCGAGCTGCAGGTAACGGACGGTCGCCGCGAGCGCCTTGCGAGGGTCGAAGCGGTCGTCGACCTTCGCCCGCGCCCGCTGCAGACGCGCGAGGAGGCCGGCCTCGCCACGGGCGTAGGCGTCGTCGATCGACCGCGTCAGCTGCCGACTGCGCACCAGGTCGATGTGCATGCCCAGCAGCGCCTGGCCGGTCTGCGCGAGGATCTGGGTCAGCCCGGCCGCGGCCGACGGGTCCGTCCCTGCGATCACGTCCGGGCGCCCGGCGCTTTCGACGAACACGATCGCCTCGAGCGTGCCGGGGTCGACGCCGCTCCCCGCCGCCGCGGCGTCGATAAGCCTCCGGAACCCAGCCACCCGCGCCGCCGTGGCGAGCACCCCACCGGGGCTCTTGGCGAACAGGACGTTTGCGCTGCCCGCCGCCGCCCGCGCTTCGAATACGGCCTCGCGCGCGGGGGCGTAGGCGAACGGGTCGCCGGCGCGTGGCGGGCGCCCGATCCCGGGCAGTGGCGGCGCCGGGCCCCCGTCGCCGAGCACCCCGACGAGCACAGCGACGAGCACCGCGATGGCGAGGACCGAGGCCGAGCACGCAAGTACACGCCCCACAATCGGTAGAGTAGTGCGGGACGATCGGTGCCCCCGGGATTCACAGTTGCTGTGGGCGCCAATCCCTGCGCCTCGCATGATGGGCAGCCGTTTGGGCTCGCCAATACGCCTCGGTGTTCAGTGGCAGGGGCGCTCCTTTGCCTACTCCCTGGCGCCGATGGCGATGGTCACCTTCGTGTGGGAGCGACCCGCGCGATCACCGGCGCCGCGGCGGGAGCTGACGGAGCGCTTCACATAGATTTGGTCCCAACGGAGTTCGAGCTGGTGTTTCCAAACCCCCTCCGGGGGATCGAGGCTGGTGGGCGGCCTCCGCGGGCGCGGTCGGTTATGCTCGTGCGCGCGCGACCGGCGATCGTTCAGCCACGGCCGACCACAAGCGCCCAGCGAGGCCGAGACCGCTGAGGATCTGAAATCGAGTGAAAGGCACTGGAGCTCCCGTATGCAAATCCTGGTTCTAGGTGGTGACGGGTACCTCGGATGGCCGACGGCCCTGCACCTGTCGGCCGCCGGTCACGAAGTCGCAGTGTCGGACAACTTCGCCCGTCGCGGTTATGACGAGGAGATGGGTGTCGAGAGCCTGGTCCCGATCGCCACGCTGGACGAGCGTGTGGAGGCCTGGGCGCAGAGCAGCGGCAAGACGATGAAGACCTACGTCGGCGATCTCTGCGATGCCTCGTTCGTCCATCGGATGGTCGGCGAGTTTCGCCCCGACACGATCGTGCACTTCGGCGAGCAGCGCGCCGCCCCGTACTCGATGATCGACCAGGCGCACGCGGTCTACACGCAGACCAACAACGTCGTCGGGAACCTCAACGTGATGTACGCGATCGCCGACATCGATCGCGACATCCACCTCGTCAAGCTCGGCACGATGGGCGAGTACGGCACCCCCAACATCGACATCGAGGAAGGGTGGCTCGAGATCGAGCACAACGGCCGCAGCGACCGGATGATGTACCCCAAGCGGCCTGGCTCCTTCTACCACCTCTCCAAGGTGCACGACAGCCACAACATCGAGTTCGGCTGCCGGATCTGGGGGCTGCGCGCGACCGACCTCAATCAGGGGGTCGTGTACGGCGCCGACACCGAGCACACCAAGCTCGACCCCCGGCTCGCCACCCGCTTTGACTACGACGGCGTGTTCGGGACGGTGCTCAACCGGATGGTGATCCAGGCGGTGCTCGGCCATCCGCTCACGGTCTACGGCAACGGCACCCAGACGCGTGGATTGATCAACATCGTCGACACGGTCGAGTGCATCCGGATCAGCGCCGAGAACCCCGCCGACAAGGGGGAATTCCGCGTCTTCAACCAGTTCACCGAGCATCTGTCGGTGCGCCAGATCGCCGACACTGTCGCCGCCGACTACGCCGGCGAGTGCACGATCGAGCAGATCGAGAATCCCCGCGTCGAGGCCGAGAACCACTACTACAACGCCAAGCACAGCGCGCTCGAGGATCTCGGGCTGAAGCCGACGCTGCTGAGCGCGACGCTGATCGACCATCTGTTCGAGGTGGTGGAGCGCCACAAGGACCGCGTCGACCTCGCGGCGATCATGCCGACCGTGCGCTGGCGGGAGACTTCCAGCGTGCTCGCCTCGATCAAGTAAGCCCGGGCCGCGGCTGGCCCGCAGGCCAGCCGCGGCCGCACCAACCTAAACGTGGTCAGCCCGTCCGGCGGGATGCGGTGGCGGCGGCGCGGCGCTCGCGATCCCACGTCCTGAGCACGACGTTCGCATAGCGAAAGGCGTAGAGCAGATCGTTGCCCTTCTTGGTCTCACCGGCGATCCGCTTGTGCTGCACGATCGGCCGCTCCGCGATCCGGTAGCCCTGGTAGATCGCGCCGATCAAGAGCTCGGACGTCTGGTACTGGACCTGCTCCTGGCGAACGGTCGCGGTCACCTCGGAGCGCATCGCCCGCAGCCCGGTGGAGGTGTCGGTCACGCGCGTGCGCGTCAGCAGGCTGATCAACCACGCGAACACGTACACGCCGGCGTGGCGGAAGCGATTGTCGTTCTCGCTGTGCCCGAGCACCCGCGAGCCGAGCACCAGGTCCGCCTCCCCGGCGACCAGCGGCTCGAGCACCGAGGGCACCTCGAGCGGGTCCCACTGGCGGTCGCCGTCGAGCGTGACGATGTATTGCGCTCCGTGGTCACGAGCCAGCTCGTAGCCGAGGCGCAGCGCGATCCCGTGGCCGCAGTTGCGCTCCAGCCGAGCGACGTGCGCGCCGTGCTCGCGTGAGACCTCGCTGGTGCGATCCCGGCTGCCGTCGTCGATCACGAGCGTGTCGATCGTGACGCCGCACGCCTCGGGCGCCACGTCCTGGAGTACGGAGCCGATCCCCCCCTCCTCGTCATACGCCGCGATCACGACCACCACCGGGGCGAACCGCAGCCCGGGATAGCTCTCGTCGAACGCGTGGATCGCCGCGGCGCGAACCGCGTGCACATATGGCTTGCGGACCTTTGCGCTGCCGGTGCTCACGAAGGTAATCCGATTTCGGGCTGCCGCCGGCCCGCGCTACGGGACCCGGTTTGCGCGCGCGGTCCGCGGGGCCTGGCGCAGCGCGCGCAACGCGGCGCGGACGCGGCTGCGGTCCTGAAAGATCCAATGCTCGTAAATGAAGAACTTGGCGACGAACAGCACCGCGACAACCAACGTGTATGAACCGGTCACCAGTAGCGCGCGAAGTCCGTGGTGTGGGGGAATGCTCTGCACCTGCGAGTTGGTCCAGGCGGTCGTGGAGGTGGTTAGGAGAAGCGTCACGAGCGAGATCGCGATGTATCCGACGATCTCCCTGCCGAACACAAGGCGCCCCCGCCGCTGCCACGTCCAGCGGCGGTTGAGGATCCAGTTCGGGATCGCTCCAGCGACGAAGGCCGCGATTGAGCAGGCGGTCGTACCAATGTTCATCACGTACAGCAGCGAGAACACGACGGTGCTCGAGACGAATGCGACGGCTGAGCCGATCGCGTACCGGGTAATGCGTCCTGCCAGGGCAGAGCTACGTAGGCCCTGAAGACGGTCGGAGAGCACGGAGCGATCCTAGCGTGTCGGGGGCTCCCCGGCCGGGGGGGCTGGCTAGGTTTCCGGCTCGGCCCGGACCAGCGGCACGAACCGCACCGCCTCGAGCTGTTTGCGCTCGAACCCCTCAGCCGTCCGGCGCACGAGCACCAGGTGCTGATCGGCGGTGCCGACCGGGGCCACCAAGCGTCCTTGCGCGGCGAGCTGGCGCTCGAGCGCCGGGGGGAGCGCCTCGCCCGTCGCGGCCGCGACGTTGATCGCGTCGAACGGAGCGCGGGCGGGAAGGCCCCGGCAGCCGTCGCCGACGACGAACTCCACGTTTGAAAGCCCCAGCGCGGCGATCGTCCGCTGCGCCTGCGCGCTCAGTCGCGGGTGGCGCTCGACCGTCCACACGTGTCCGGCGAGCATGGCGAGCAGCGCCGCGTGGTAGCCCGAGCCGGTGCCCACGTCGAGCACGCGATCGTCCGGGCGCAGCTCCAGCAACGCGAGCATGCGGGCGATCACCAGCGGCTGTGAGATCGTCTGCTCGCACGCGATCGGCAGTGCGACGTTCTCGTATGCCCGGTGACGCTCGCGGTCGGGCACGAAGTGCTCTCGCGGGAGCGATGCGATCGCCGCGAGCACCCGCTCGTCACCGGCCACTGCCCGCAGCTGCTCTGCAAGTTCGCTCGCACCGCTCATCCGCATGGGCATTCTCGCCGCTCACGAGGAGCGAGGCTTGGCAAGATGACACCGTGCGCACTGACGACTCGGGGACGCTCCGGCGGCGGGCGATGGCGTTCGTGCTCGGTGCGGCGATCGCGCTGGCGGGGTGCGGGGGCTCTACCGGGCGTGGCGGGTCGCCGACCTCGAAGCTCGTGGGGGCGGGTAGCGGCGGCGCTCTGCACCTGCCGCAGCTGACCGGCGCGGCCGGCGGCTACCAGGTGCCGCCGCTGCTGGACCCTCGGAACGTCTTTGCCGCCGATCGCCAGGGGGAGCTCTCCCCCGTCGTCAGGGGGTTTCGCAAGCTCGTGTACGTCCCCAACAGCGGGAGCGCCTCAGTCGACGAGATCGATCCGACCACCTACCGCATCGTGCGCCAGTTCTCCGTCGGCGCGGTTCCCCAGCACGTCGTCCCGTCCTACGACCTGCGCACGCTGTGGGTTACCAACGACGTCGGCAACAGCCTGACGCCGATCAATCCCGCCAACGGCGTTCCCGGGCGCCCGGTGCCAGTCGACGATCCCTACAACCTGTACTTCACCCCCGACGGCCGCTACGCGATCGTGATGGCCGAGCGGCTGCGGCGGATGGACTTCCGAGACGCGCATACGATGAAGCTCCACCACGAGCTGCAAGTTCCCCAGTGCGCTGGCGACAACCACGCCGACTTCACCGCCGACGGGCGCTACATGCTGGTCAGCTGCGAGTTCGGGGCGGACATGGTCCTCGTCGACGTCGCGGCCGAGCGCGTCGCGGCGACGCTGCAGCTGCCCGCCGGCGCTTCGCCCCAGGACGTCAAGCTCTCGCCCGATGGGAGCGTCTTCTACGTCGCAGACCTGACCTATGGCGGCGTCTGGGAGATCGCGCCCTCTCCGTTGCGGCGGATCGGATTCATCCGGACCGGGGCTGGCGCCCACGGCCTCTACCCGAGCAGGGACACGACTCGGCTATACGTTTCAAACCGGTCGGCGGGGACCGTCTCGGTGATCAGCTTCGCGACCAGGCGCGTGGTCGCGACCTGGGACATCCCCGGCGGCAGCCCTGACATGGGTGGCGTATCCGCCTCCGGGCGCGTGTTCTGGCTCTCCGGCCGCTACGACGCGTCCGTGTATGCGATCAACACGATAACCGGGAAGCTGATCCGCCGGATCCCGGTCGGTCTCGAGCCCCACGGCGTGTGCGTGTACCCGCAGCCGGGGCGCTACTCGCTCGGGCATACGGGCGTGTTCAGGTGAGCTGACCGGCTCCGGTGGGGTGCGCGCCCGCTCCGCCCGCCTGCCAGAATCGTCGCAGATGCGCTCTGGCCTGACCCTCCAGCGCCTGCTGGCGGTTGTGCTCGTTTCGCTGCTGGCGGCGATCGCCGTCGTGCTGGTTGTCGGCCGGCGGTCCGTCCACCCAGCGACCCTCGCCGCCAAGTCGCAGTTGGCTTGGTTCTTGCCTGCGGGGCTGCACGCGGCCGACTTCTCGCTCACCGACCAGAGCGGTCGGCGCGCGACCCTCTCCCAGTACCGCGGAAGCGTGGTCGTGCTGACCTTCATCCACTCGCTCTGCAAAGACACCTGCCCGTTCATGGTCGAGCAGATCAAGGGGGCGCTGAACGAGCTCCGAGGCCTAGGCCGCAACGTCCCGGCGATCGGCGTCAGCGTCGCGCCGGCGGAGGACACTGTGGCCAACCGGCGCAGGTTCCTCGCGCGCCACGAGATGACCGGGCGTATGGCGTTCGTCAACGGCTCGGCGAGCGCCTTGCGCCGTGTCTGGCACGCCTACGCGATCCAGCCGGTCCAGGGTCCGATCGACCACTCCACCTACGTGCTGCTGATCGACAAGCGTGGGATCGAGCGCGTCGGCATCCCGGCGGATGCGCTCACCCCCGACGGCCTGGCCTACGACATCGGCGCGCTCGAACGCGAGCCGGGTTAAGGCTACGGGCTGCTGCGGGGCCAGTGGCTCAGTCAGAACCGACCCCGTGGCGCTCGACCAGCGGCACGAGCTGCTCGCGTAGCTGCTCCGGTGAAACGGCTGGAATCTCGAAGCTGGCGGCGCCGTCGGCGGTACGGATCACGATATGGGCCCCCGGCTGCCGGCGCCGGAGACGACGAGCTCTGGTGGGCGGGAGCTCAAGCGCTCGGATCCTTTGCCATGGGAGGCGCCCGAGCAGGTCCTCTCCTGCGCGGAGGATATCCAGGCCGGATTCCGAGAAGCTCAGCTCTACATCCCGTTCGCCGTGCGCGAGGCTGGCGACCCCCCCGAGATGGATCGCGGTGAGGCGCAGCGGCCGGATCGTGCCGGTTGGCGCTTCCTCGCTGGAGGGCTTTGCCGCGGGCGCCTCCGTTGCCGCGGGCGCCGGTTCGGTCATGGGCGCCCGCTCGGCCGCGGGCGCCCGCTCGGCTGGCCGAGCGCTTCTGCCTGCTGGCGCGCTTCCGCCTCTTGGCGCCTTCTCGCCAGCTGGCGCCGACCGGGCGGCGCGCGCCGGCCGAGCCGCCGGCGACCGGCGAGCCGCGGGCGCCGGCGACGCGGGAGCCGCGGGCGCCGGCGGCGCTACCGGCGACGAACGAGCCGCGGGCGGCGGCTGCGCTACCCGCGATGGGCGAGTCGCGGGCGCCGGCGCCACCCCGAGCTCCGCCAAGCTGTCCTCGTAGGCAGGCGCCCCGGCGATTTCCTGCGCCCGGACCACGGCCGGATGGCTCAGCGCCTCGCCGAGCCCCACCCCCAGCTCCTCCGTCGCGACGGCCGCGAGCGCGCGGCGCCACTGCAGCCCATCGGCGCGGTCAGCCGCCTGCTGGACCATCCGTTCGAGCTGCTCAGGATCGAGCTTGACCACGTCCGCATGGGCCCTTGCGGCCTCGTCGAAGGCCGGGCGCAGACGGGTGAGGAGCATCTCCCGCCCGCGCTGCGCGATC
>QHBV01000014.1 GCA_003244035.1 Solirubrobacterales bacterium
TGCTCCATCGCCGGCGTCTCGGGGGGGTCGACGTATGGCTGCTCGTCCTTGACGTCCTCCTCGTGGTAGACGCTCTCGGCGTTGACCGCCCAGATGTCGTGGTGGGTGCCGAGCAGGATGTTGTCGACCGCCCGCATCGCGCTGAGCATCGAGTGGTCGGAGTTGTTGTAGCGGTGCAGGCCGTTGCGCCCGACCTGGATCAGGTTGTCGATGCCCGCCAGCCATGTGCGGATCGTCTGCAGGCGCTCGCCGTACTCGGCGTCGTAGATCGGATACGCCTTGTGCACGCGGACGGCGAAGCCGAACTTGACCTTCTCGGCCCGGGCCAGACCCAGCTCTTGGATCTCCCGGGTGGCGAGCGCGACGAGGGCGTCGTCGGACATGCTCCACAGCTCGTCGCCCTCGAAGCAGAAGTACTCCAACCCGATCGAGGCATCGGTCTCGTTGGGCACCATCCATGGGCTCCATGAGCGGAAGTTCTGGATCCTCCCGACGCGAACGCCGGGCTCGTGGATGTAGATCCAATTGTCGGGGAACAGGTCCTCGCCCTCGATCACGAGCGCGACCGTCAAGAAGTCGCGGTAGCGCAGCCCTCGTGCGGCGTCGCGAACGTCTACCGGGGCCTCCGGCTCAGTGATCGCGACGGTTGTGCGCAGCGGAAGCGAGGAGATCACATGCGACGGGCGCAGCGTCTCACCCCCCGCGATCACCTCGACCACCCCCCGCGGGCCATCCATCCGCAGCCGCGTGACCAGGGCGTTCATCCTGACCTCGCCGCCGTGGGCGCGGATGTCGTCGGTCATCTGCTCCCACATCTGCCCCGGGCCGTAGCGGGGGTAGTTGAATTCCGAGATCAGCGACTTGATCTTGTCGCCCTTGTTGCCGAAGAACGCCGACTTGGCGGCGCTGAAGAACGACAGGCCCTTGATTCGCTGCGCGGCCCACTCTGACCGAAGCTCGGTGCACGGGACGCCCCAGACCTTCTCCGTGTAGGTCTTGAAGAAGTGGTGATAGAGGCGCTTGCCGAAGCGGTTGGAGACCCACTGCTCGACTGTGTCCTCGCGGCCCTTGGGCTTGATCGCCGCCCACAGGTAGGAGAGCCCACACAGGAGAAGCTCCCACGGGCCAAGCTTCTTGACCACATCCATCCCCTGCAGCGGATACTCGAGGAACTTCTTGCGCCAGTAGATTCGGGACTGGCGCGGGCGGCGGAGGAACTCCTCCTTCATGATCTCGTGCCAGAGGGCGTCGACCTCCTTGACCTTGGTGAAGAAGCGATGGCCGCCGAGGTCAAAGCGGTAGCCGTCACGGACCTCGGTGCGGGCGAGTCCACCGACCTGGCCGGTGGACTCGAGCACGATCACCGGCTTGCCCTGCTTGGCGAGCAGGTATCCGGCGGTGAGACCGGCCGGGCCGCCGCCAAGCACGACGACGGGATGAGCCGGGGTGATCTCGGCACCGCGAGCGGCGGCGGCGCGGGCGGGGGAAGTCGGGTCGGGCATGTTCACGAGACTTTCTTGTAGAGGACGGCGCTGTCGGCGACCGTAGCGGCCCCACGATAGTTGTGAGGAGCCAACGCTACCGGCTCGAGGCTCCGGTCGTCCGCGAGCAGCGCGCCCCACTGCGCGGCGCGCCGCCGCACGAGCTGCGTCCAGGACGCTTGCCAGTTCTTCGCGCCCTCGGTCAGCGGTCGCACGTACAGCACCTGCTGGCCGGGCCGCAGGCCGGCGAGCAGCGGCGCAAGCGTCGCCGCCGGGTTGGCGTGCTGCAGGCGCTTGAGCGCGAAGACCCAGTTCATGTAGCTAGGGTCCGAGACGGGCCCGATCGTGGTCGCGTAGGAGAGCCCGGATGGCAGGTAGTACCACGCGAGCGGCGCCTGGTCCGGCTGGCCTGAGATCACGAGATCGCCCCGGTGCAGCAGCGGGGTCATCTCCCCCCCGACGTCGCGCATGTCGCTCTTGTACTCGGGGGCGTAGGACGCAATGTTCACGACGAACACGATCGACAGCGCGACCGCGACGAGTCCGACGATACCGCTCCGAGCCGCGCCCCAAGCCGCCAGCAGCAGAATCGCGCCCAGCAGCGGCGCGAAGTATCTGGACACGAAGGCCGGGGTGATCTGCGAGGCCAGCCACGCCAGCGTGAGCGTCGCGATCGGCAGCAGGATCAGCGCCCACATCACCATCGCCTCCTGCGTGCGCCGGTACGCGCGCGTGGTCAGCGGCGCGAGGCCGATGACCGCGGCGAGCACGAGCGCCGTCGTGATCCGGTCGCCGCCCATCAAGTCACGGGAAAGCAGCACGGGCGTCCCGAAGCGGATTGGCGAGGCCCACGGCGCGCCTGTGTGCGTGGCCTGGTAGATGAAGTTGGGCAGCCACGGCAGGAACAGGATCCCGGCGCCGGCAAACGCGAGCACGGCGTCGCGCACGAGCGCCCGCCGCTCCCTGCTCACGAACCACACGGGCACAAGCGCGATCACAGCACCGGCTCCGAAGAAGATCCCCCACGCGTGCGTGTACAGCATCAATGCCAGCGACACTCCGAAGAGGATCAGATACCCGCGCCGGCGGTACACGAATGCATGCACGAAAGCAGCGATCGCAAAGATTCCGAGCAGCCCCATCAGCTCGTACATCCGCGTCTCCTGGGCATACTGGGCGAGGAACGTGCTGAACGCGAACAGCACCGCCGCCAGCAGCCCCGCGCGCCGCCCGAACAGGCTCCAGCCGGCCCACATCCCGGCGGGGATGCACAGCAGCCCGAACATCAGCGACAGCGAATGCGTCGCCGGCTCGCTCGAGCCGAACAGGCGCATCCACACGTGCAGCAGCAGGTAGAACAGCGGCGGCGAGCCGTCGTGCCGGAGAATGCCGGGGATCGCGCTCAACGAGTGCGAGGAGATTCCGGTCGTGATCGCCTCGTCCTCCCAGAACTGGCCGCTCAAGTAGCGCGTGCGGATGAACGCCGAAATCGCCATCAGCACGACGAGCGCCAACCCGGTGCTGGCCCACGTCGGCACACGCTCGAGCCATGAGGGAGTCCCTACTTCGGCGATCGCCGGCACCTGCGGGCGGGGAGGAGCGAGCGTGGCCATCAGGCGATCGTTGAGGTTAGCTGCGGCAATGCTCGAACACCCTAAAGGCGCGAATGTCGGCCGCGAGCCGGTAACGGACGCCCGTCCACGCACGCACGACCGGTAGCAGGTGGGCGTTGTGCTGGGCGCGGGTCTGGAAGATCACGTTCGGGGCCGGCGGCAGTGGCGCGCCTGGTAGCGGAGAGGCCTGCACCTGCAAGGTGTGGACCCCGAGCGTCCAGGCGAGCATCGGCACCTGAAAGCCCTCGGTCATCACGGTGCCGCAGCGCAGGACGTTGGCCGGGCCCCCGAGCCGGCGGACGGACGCGGATGCGTCCTCGCGCAGGTGCGCCTGATAGACGATCGCGCGGTGGGTGGCCGGAACGTCGACAACGTTGGCCCCGATCCAGGGCGGCAGCGCGATGAACACGGCAGCGGCCGCAAGCGCGCCGGCCGCGCCGGCCGCGCCGGCCGCGCCGGCGAGCGCAGGAGCGGTCCGCAGGCGCCCCAGCGCTCGCGCGAGCGCGTGCGCCGCCCAGCCCCAGCCGACGCCGCCGGAGATCGCGACCAACGCCGCGCCGAGCACGAGGTAGCGGTCGTTGCCGGAGAAACCGGCCTGCGTCAGGATCCCAATCAGCACCCACCAGCCGAGGCCGGCGAGGCCGGCGACGATCAGGCCTGCCCCGGCCCGCTGCGAGTCAGTCTGGAAGCCACTATGCACGGTGGCCCGCAGGCCACCGTGCAGCCACGAACCTCGCGCCCGCCAGAGCCCGAAGGCCGCCACCACGATCGCGATCCCCGCCGCGGCCTTGACCCGCAGCAGCACCCCGGGCCACGCGTGCTTGAGGAGCTCGGTGCAGAACGGGCACTTCGCAAACGCGGGACTGTTGGAGCGGGGATGCTGCGCGCGGGCGACGCCGCTGAAAAGGCTGCCCGATCCCCACAGCTGGGGCCCGAACCACAGCACCGGCAGGAGCGCGAACAGCGCCACCACGAGCTTTCGCGCGCCCGGGTCCTTCCACCACAGATACAGACCGTAGGGGCCCCAGACGAGCCACAGCTCGGGACGGTCGAGCGCCGCCACGAAGCCGACCGTGAACGCCTGCCGGCGAGCGCCGTCGAGGTGGCGCTCGAAGGCGATCAGCACGAGCGCGGTCATCAGCCCCTCCGAGTACCCATACGCGTTATCGCTGATGAACCCGCGCGAGACGACCAGGCTGCCGGCGGCGATCACTCCAGCCAGCAGCGTCGGGGCGAGCGGACGGCCGGCGAGGGGGCGCGTGAACCGCGTCGTGACCCTGAACACCATTGCGACGGCCATCAGCGCCCCGGCGCGGGCGAGGACCAACCACATGTCGGGGGCGGCCTTGCCGAACGGCGCGAACAGCGTCGTGAACACGACGGGGAGCGGCTTCCAAGTGGGGCCGCCCGTGAGGTGCAAGTTGAGGTGGACGATCTCCCGTCCCCACACCAGCCACGCCCACGGGTCGTAGCTGGGGGTCGAGGGGATCAGCAGCGAGAATCCCGCAAGCACGAGCGCCAGCAGGCCGAGGGCGACATACAGCCGCCCGCCGCCGACGCGCCACCGCAGGCCTCCGCTGGACGCCGTCCTCGGGGTGGGCGCGACGGAGACGGTCAGCTCGGCAGTCGGGAGGGACACTGGAGGATGGAGAAACCTCGGTGCAGCGGATCGCGGACGCGGGCGCGGGACCGATTGAAGGCAGCGCGAGTGGAAGGCTATCGATGCCCGGCGAGATCGTGGGCCCTTGGTCGCAGGCTAGAGTGGCGCAATCGGGCGCCGAGCAGCGACAGTGATTGCAGCGCTGACGATGGTGGGGTGCGCCAGCACGTCTAGCCATCGCGACGGCACCGGCGCCTCGGCGATGACACCGACGGCCTCCGAGCACGCCCACCCCCACGTGGTGGAGCCAGTCGTAGGTGAAGCAGGTACAAGCCGCGGGGTGGGCGGACGGGGTCAACCAGGCGGCGCCAGCCGCCCCTTACACGACCCCGTCCCCGCCGGACCGGCGAGCATCACGAGCGCTCCGGCTAGAGGAGCCCCCACCGACGCCGAAGTACGCACGGAGATCGCACGCTTCCAGCTCGCGATCGCGCGCTATCACCTGGATCGCCTCAACCTGTCGAACGCGCTGCTCGATCCATCCCAGCTCCCGCCCGGCCAGTACAACGTCAGCATCGCGTCGGTCTTCACCGACTACGGCCTTCCAATCGCGTGCGGCGGTCTGCTGCAAATCCCGCAGCTCGGCGTCGCCAACAAGACCTTGCCGTGCGGGACCAAGGTCATCTTCCGCTACGGCAACCGCGCCATTGAAGTCCCCGTGATCGACCGGGGGCCGTACATCCGGGGACGCGAGTGGGACCTCACCGGGGCAGCCGCAGAGGCGCTGCACTTCCCTGGGCTGGGGCCGATCGAGTGGCGGCTGGGCTGAGCCGCGTCGCAGCTGCTCCAGTCGAGCGTGGCCTTCAGGGCCCCGCGACACGGCGCTTGAGCGCGACGATCCGCGCGTAGGAGGCGTCGGCCTCGGCGCGGGTGATCTGGCCGCGGCGCAGCGCCGCGCGCAGCGCCGGCAGCTCTCCTCGCGCGGAGTCGGTGTACAGGAGGACGTCCGCGCCGGCGCGTGCGGCCAGCATGCCTGCTGTGACCTCGTCATGGCCTGTCGTGGATCCGAGCGCGTCGGTGATCGCGACGCCCCCGTACCCGAGTGCTCCGCGCAAGAGGCCCTGAACGATCGGCCGCGAGAGGGCGGCAGGGGCACCGGTCCGGTCGTAACCGGGAAAGCCCGCGACCGACAGCATGATCGCGTCCACTCCGCGCGCGATCAACGAGCGGTACGGCGTCAGCGCCTGTCCGAGCTGCGCCTTGGAAGGTCGCAGCTCCTCGCGATTGTTGTCGGTGCTCACCGCGGCCGAGCCGAGCCCGGGGAAGTGCTTCGCGCTGGCTGCGATGCGGGCGCTCTGCAGGCCGAGGGCAAACGCGGTGGCGTACCTGGCGACGACGCCCGCGCTGAACGAGAAGGCGCGGCCCTGCTGCCAGATGAACGCACCGGGGAACGTCGGGACGTCGGCGACCGGCGCCAGGTCGATGTTGATCCCAAGCCCCTTCAGGTAGACACCGGTCGCACGGCCTTCGCGGCTCGCCACCGCGGTGCTGCCGGTGGCCGCGATCTGCGGCGGCGAGAGCCCGGGCGGCCCGGAGGGCAAACGCTTGACCTGCCCGCCCTCCTGGTCGGTGGCGATCAGCAGCGGCGGATTACCGCCCTGGCGCGCGGCGCGCTGCAGCGCGCCCGTGAGCGCGAGCAGCTGGCGGCGCGAAGCGATGTTCGCGCCGAACAGGATCACCGCGCCCACGTCGCCGTCCCGCACGCTCCGCAGCAGCCCCCGCCCAGGAGTCGTGCCCTGCATGCCGACCATGATCCGCTGTCCGAGCAGCTTGGCGTCCGAGCCCGGCAGCCGGACGGTGGAGGGCGCTGCGCGGGCCGCAGCGGAGTCCGCGCGCGCTCGCCCGATGATCGCCGGACGCGAGCCCGCGCCGGCGACCATCCCTCCAACGACCGCGATCGCGGCCAGGCTCGCTGCGAGCGCGGTTACCAGCGCACGACGCCGGCGAGCTCGCAAACCGGCTACCCCTTGACGCCTTGCGCGAGGCAAGCCTCCACCTGCTGGAGCTCGGAGTCAGGCGCCGCGTGGGGATACAGGACGGCGCTGCCGATCACCTCACCCCCCTGAACCTGCCCATCGATCTGCAGCGCCTGCGCGGCGCCCGGAGTCGGCGCGAAGGCGACTGTCGGCCCGCTTGGAGACGTTCCGATCTGCATGGCGTCTTGGCCGACTTCGGCCACCGCCAGATGATCGGCACGCAGGCACGCCACATGGGACCCGCGCGGATCGTCGATAACACCCCGGCTGTGGGACGCCCCCGCTGCGCCCGACGAGCCGGCAACCGGCTTGGACGCGCTCCCGCAGGCCGACAGCGCGAGTGCGGCCAGCCCGCAGGTCGCTGCAAGCTTGAGGCTCGAGGCCATCCCCACGGAGGGTACCGCGCGGATGGGTTCTCTACCCTCACGCCACGTGACCGCGCTTGCCGTGCTGACCGGGCCGATACCGAAGCTCGGCTTGGTCGCGCTCGCGGTGCTGAGCGCCGGAGCGATACTTGCACGCGACCGGCGTGTGGGGGCGGGCTCGCTGCTGGGGGCGATGCTGCTCGCACCCGTGCTGCTGCTCGCCGACATCTGGCACTCGCCGCAGCTGAGCATCGTCCACCGGCATCCACTGCTGGCGGCTGCCGGCGCGGCAGTGGCGCTGGCGGTGCTCGTGGCGCTCGCGGTCGTGATCGTGCGGCGGCCGGCGCTCGTCGCGCCGCTGGCGGTGCTGGCGCTCCCCTTCCGAATCCCGATCCAAGCCGGCGGTGCCACCTCGAACCTGCTGGTGCCGCTCTACCTGGTGGTCGCGGCGGGCGCCGTTGCGTTCGTCTGGAGCACGCGCTCGGGCACCGCCGGAGACACCCGTCCCTCACGGATCACCCCGGATCCTGGGCGCCCGAGGCCCGCCACGAGCACTCGACGCCCGCGGGGCGCGATACTTGGCCCCGGCCGCGCTGGTCCCCGGTGGATCGAGCGGCTGCTGGCGGCCTACGTGGTGCTGTACGCCCTGCAGTCGCTGTACTCGTCGGATTTCGAGACGGCGCTGCAGCGGATGGTGTTCTTCTACGTGCCGTTCGCACTGCTGTTCTGCCTGCTCAGAACGCTGCCTTGGACGCCACGGCTCCTGCGCTGGTGCCTGGGGCTGGTGAGCGCGCTGGCGGTCGTGTGCGCCGGGCTGGGGTTCGTGGAGTACGCGACCAAGACGCTGATCCTCAACCCGAAGCTGGTCGCCGCCAACGACGTGCACACCTACTTCACCGTCAACTCGGTGTTCTTCGACCCCGACGTCTTCGGCCGCTTTCTCGCGCTGGTGATGATCCCGCTCGCCGCCGTCCTGCTCTACGACAAGGACCGGCGCGAGCAGCTGGCGGCGACGGCGGGGCTTTTCGTCCTCTGGGCCGGACTGGTGCTCACCCTGTCGCGCTCCAGCCTCGGCGCCCTGCTGGTCGGGCTCGGGACGCTGGCCGCGCTGCGATGGCCGGCGCGGCGAACGCTGCTCGCCGCCGCCGTGGTGATCGGGATCGGCGCAGCGGCGATCGCGATCACGCCGAATACCTTCGGCCTCAACCAGGGCGCCAACGGTGCCTCCAGCGGTCGGGCGAGCCTGGTCAGCGGCGGCATCGCGCTGTTCGCCGACCGGCCGGCGCCGGGTTACGGATCGGGGTCGTTCGTCCACGAGTACCGAGCGCACAATCCAGGCAGCTCGCAGACGCTGTCGGCCTCGCACACGATCCCGATCACGATCGCGGCGGAGCAGGGAGTGATCGGGGAAGTGATCTACCTCGCGCTGGTGCTGGTCGCCGCCGTCGTCCTGATCCGTGGCGCGGGCGGAGAGCCCGCCCGGGCGGCGCTCGCAGCGGCGTTCCTCGCGCTCGTTTTCCACACCCTGCTGTACGCGGACTTCCTCGAGGACCCGGCGACGTGGACGCTCCTGGGGATCGGCGTCGCGCTCGCCGCCGGCGGGTGGCGAGCGCCCAAACGGGCCGTGACCGGAGCTACCGAGGCGGCGGCTGTCACGGCGTGATTACGGATTGCGCCAGTGGGTAGAGTGGGGATCAAGAATGCCCGTCCGGGTATTGCCTCATTTCAAATGGACCGCAGGTGCGGTCAGGAGGACAAATGATCACGCTGGGCATCATCCTGCTGGTGATCGGCCTCATCGCCAAGATCGCGATCCTGTACCTCATTGGGATCATCCTCCTGGTGATCGGCGCGATCCTGTTCCTGCTCGGTGCGATGGGACGCGCCGTCGGCGGGCGGCGACACTACTACTGAGCTCCGCTGCCTGAGAGGGCGGCCCGCACCCTTACGCGGGCCGCCCGAGCCGGGCCCCCACCCACCGAGGCCCGGGACGAGGAGCCCTCAGTCCGGCTGGCCCGGTGCTCCGTCCCCCCTTCGCCCGGGCATCGTCATCCGGATGCGAGCGCGAGCCGGAGCAGCAGACCGTGCAGCTGCTCGCGCTCTTCCGCGCTGAGCGGAGCGAGTAGCTCCTCCTGCGCGCCCTTGGCGAGCTTGCGGCCACGGCTCAGCGTCTGACGGCCGTTATCGGTGAGGTGCAGGGCGTGGGCCCTGCGATCGCTTGGGTGCGGACGCCGCTGCACTAGGCCCTTGGCTTCGAGCTCGTCGATCGTCGAGACCATCGAGCTGGGATCCATCCCGATGCACGTGCAAAGCGCGTGCTGGGTGATCGCGCCCTCGGCTTCGAGAACGTTCAAGGCCCCCCACATGCGGGTGCTGAGACCGAGCGAGTCGATCCGCTCGGCGAATTGCTTCTGGGCGACAAATCCCATGCGGCTGATCAGGAAGCCCGTGTGGTGCAGCAAGGCGCGGTGGATGCCAGGCGGACCGGGAGGTGTTTCCGACATGTAAACAATCGTAGCGCAGCGATGGCTGTCAGCAATGGTTTCTGCTACAAATCGTCTTGCGCTGGATCATGCGTCCGCCGAACGACCGACGCCAAGGAGCTGATACACGATGATGACGACCCTCACCCGCTGGGTCCTGGCGCACAAGCGCCTGGTCACGAGTGCCTGGGTGGTGGTCACGCTCGTCGGGATCGCGACGGTGGGCACTTCGACCAAGGCGTTCAGCAACAAGTTCAGCGTGCCCGGGCGCGAGGGCTTTCAGACCAACGACCAGATCGCCCGGCTGTTCCACACCGGGGGCCGCAACGCTCCGCTCGTTCCGGTCGTAACGCTCCCGGCGGGCGCACCGGTCTCCTCGCCCGCGGTGCGAACCGGGCTGGCCCAGGTCGAGACGAAGCTGCGCCAGGCGATCCCCGGGACGCGCACCGCCTCGTACGCCTCGACCGGCAACCGTGCGTTCGTCTCCGGCGACGGCCGCACAACGTTCGTGCTCGCCTATCCCCCGCCCGACAACGAAGCGTTCGGCGGCAACACGAAGGCGGCGAAGACGGCGGCGGGGGCGCTCGCCGGAGACACGATCGCCGGTGCGCCCATCCACCTCACCGGATTGGACGCGCTCCAGAACCAGACCGGTGGGGGCAACGGGCCGGGCGTCCTGGTCGAGTCGGTGATCGGCGGCTTCGGCGCGCTGGTCGTGCTCGTGTTCGTGTTCGCCTCGCTGCTGGCGCTCGTCCCGATGTTGATGGCGATTGTCTCGATCATGACCACCTTCCTGGTGTTGTGGGCCGTGACCGCCGTCGCCGACGTGTCGATGATCGTCGAGTTCCTGGTGGCGCTGATCGGCCTCGGCGTCGCGATCGACTACACGCTGCTGGTGGTGGTCCGCTGGCGCGAGGAGCGCGCCCACGGGAACACCGGAGACGAGGCGGTCGTGCGGGCGATGGCGACCGCCGGGCGCGCGGTCGTGTTCAGCGGCACGACCGTCGCGATCGGCCTGCTCGCGATGATCATCTTGCCGCTCCCGTTTCTGCGCTCGATCGGCTACGCGGGCATGCTGATCCCGCTGGTGAGCGTGGTGGTGGCGATCACGCTGCTGCCGGTCGTGCTGGCCAAGGCGGGCAACCGCCTCGACTGGCCCCACGTGCGCAGCGAGGACCAGGCCAGCCGCCCGTGGACCGCGTGGGCGCGGTTCGTCGTGCGCCGCCGCTGGATCGCCGCCGCCGCGGCGCTGATCGTGCTGGCGGCGCTGGTTGTCTCGGCCACCCAGCTGCAGATCGGCAGCGCCAACTTGAACACGCTCGCCAAGCGGGGGGACGCACGCACCGGCCTGCTCGCGCTCGAGCGCTCGGGCATCGGCGCCGGCGCGCTGCAGCCGATCGAGATCCTCGATCGGTCCGGCGGGTCGGCCGCACGCCTGGCGGCCGGTGTGCGGGGCGTCGCCGGGGTGCACGGCGCGGTGGCTCCGACCAGCCCGCAGTGGCGCCGGACGGGGACCGCGCTCCTCGACGCGTTCCCGGTGGCCGACGAGTCGACCTCGGCCGGGATCGACGTCATCAGCCGCGCGCGAACGGTCGCCCACGCGGCCGGTCCGAGCGTCCATGTCGGCGGGCTGGGCGCCGAGAACGACGACTTCGTCACGGCGATCTACGGCAGCTTTCCGGTGATGATCGCCCTGATCGTCGTGTTGACCTTCCTGCTGCTGGCCCGGGCGTTCCGCTCGCTGCTGCTCCCGCTCAAGGCGGTGATCCTGAACGTGATCAGCGTCGGGGCGGCGTGGGGGGTGATGACGTTGGTCTGGCAGCAGGGCCACGGCTCAGGCGCCCTGTGGGGGATCTCGGCGACGAACGAGATCACCGCGTGGATCCCCCTGATGGTGTTCGCGTTCCTGTTCGGGCTCTCGATGGACTACGAGGTCTTCATCCTCACCCGGATGCGCGAGGAGTTCGACCGCAGCGGATCGACCGACGCTGCGGTCGTGCGCGGCATCGGTCGCACCGGCCGGCTGGTGACGAGCGCCGCGCTGATCCTGTTCCTGTCGTTCGTAGCCATGTCCACAGCGCCCAACACCGACGTGAAGGTGTTCGCGACCGGCCTGGCCGCAGGGATCATGCTCGACGCGACGGTGATCCGCGCGCTGCTGGTGCCCGCCGTGGTGTCGCTGTTCGGGCGCTGGAACTGGTGGTTGCCGGCGTGGCCCGCTCGCCTGTTGCGAGTCGAGCCCTCGCTGCTGGGCGGGCCGGTCTCCGAAGGGGCCGCTGGCACTTGATCGATGCCATGCGGTTCGATATAATTCGATCATCATCGAACAACGTACAACGGAGCCCGAACTGAATACTTTCGACACGAAGCCTCGCGCTCGCGGGGAGCACACGAACACCGAGATCAAGCGGCGGCGGCGACTTGGAGCGCAGACCTCCGCTCGCCAGCGGCACCGGAGCGATCGCGCCGACGCCACTGCCGGGGCGCGCGGCGAAACCGAGGCCGTGCCCGGATCGCTGGACTCGCTCGACCTGTTCTTTCGCCAGGCTCGCCAGCATCCGCTGCTGACGGCCGGCGAGGAGGTCGAGCTCGCACAACGGATCGAGCGCGGCGATCTCGCCGCCAAGGACCGGATGATCAACGCGAACCTGCGCCTCGTGGTCTCGCAGGCGCGGCGCTACCAGGGCCACGGACTGCCGCTCGAGGACCTCGTGCAGGACGGAATGCTGGGGCTGATCCGCGCGGTGGAGAAGTTCGACTGGCGTCGTGGATTCAAGTTCTCGACCTACGGCACGCTGTGGATCCGCCAGGCGATCCAGCGCGGACTGCAGAACTCCGGCCGGACGGTCCGGCTCCCGGTGCACGTCGCCCAACGACAGGTGAAGGTGCGCAGGATCGAGGGTGAGCTGAGCGCCAAGCTCTCGCGCGAGCCGACCGACGAGGAGATCGCAGCGGTCGCCGAGCTCCCGCTCGAGCAGGTGCTCGAGGCCCGCGAGCTGGGTCGCAACCTCTCGAGCCTCGACCAGCCGGTCACCGAAGACGATGGGGTCACGCTGGGCGAGCTCCTGCCCAGCGATCGCCCCGACCCGCTCGACGAGGTGGCCGATGCCTCCCGCGATCGGCAGGTCGCGGTCCTCGTCGCGCGGCTGCCCGAATCCGAGCGCGATGTGCTCGCGCTTCGCTTCGGGCTCTCCGGCGACGAACCGAGGTCCGTGCGGCAGACCGCCAGCCAACTCGGCATCACCTCGGCGCGCACGAGCGAGCTGGAAGAGCGGGCGCTCAGGCGCCTGGCCGACAGCCCCGAGCTCGACGCGCTTCGGGCCGCGGCCTAAGCAGGGCCGCCGGCCGTGGGGGATTTGGTTCCATCATGGGCCCAAATCCCCCAAACCCCGGTCATCGCGACGGATCCAGTAACAGCTTTCCGCTCGTGCGCCGCTGCTGCAAGTCGAGCTGTGCCTGGGCGGCCTCGCCGAGCGCATAGGTGGCGCCCGCGACGGCGCGCAGCTCGCCACGCGCGACCCGCGCGAACAGATCGGCAAGGGCCTCATCGACCATCTCGGGGTGGCCGAGGCAGTGCATCAGCCAGAAGCCGACGACGGCCCGGGAGCGGCGCATCAGTTGCCCCGTCGAGACCTCATTCTGCCGGCCCGATGCGATCCCGTAGGCAACCAGGCGACCGAACGGCGCCAGCGCCTGCAGCGACTGCTCGAAGACCTCGCCCCCGGCCATCTCGAAGACGACGTCGACCTCTCGTCCGTCGTTGCACCCGATCAGCCGCTCGGTCATACCTTCAGGCGATCACGCGCCCGGCGCCGAGCGGCCGGCCGAGCTGAACCGCGAGCGAGCCGACCCCTCCGGCCGCGGCGTGGACGACGACCGATTCGCCCGCGCCCACGCGCCCGCATGTCTTGTAGAGGTGCCAGGCGGTCAACCCCTGCAGCGCCAGCGCGAGCGCGGTGCCGTCCTCGATCCCAGCGGGGATCCGAAACGTCAGGGCGGCGGGCGCCACCGCGTACTGCGCGTAACCGCCGGCGCCGCACAGCGCCACCACCCGCTCGCCCGTGTCGAGGCGAATGCCGGCGACCTCGGACCCCGGAACGAGCGGGAGCTCGGCCTTCGCCAGGTAGGAGTTCGTGCGCTGGTGGGTGTCGGCGAAGTTCACGCCGGCGCGGCTCACCTCGATCAGCACCTCGCCGGCGGCCGGCTCGGGCGCCGGCAACTCGACGAGCTCGAGCACCTCGGGGCCGCCGAACTCGGTGATCTGGATCGCGCGCACGAAGAGCAGGAGCGTATCGGCGCCGCTACGCTACCCCGCCTCATGTCCGTCACGGTCGTAGGCTCAATCGCGTTCGACGCGGTCACGACGCCATTCGGCAGCCGCGAGCGGATGCTCGGCGGCTCAGCCGTGCACTTCTCCCTGGCCGCGTCGTTCTTCGACACCGTCCACGTCGTCGGCCCGGTGGGCGATGACTTCGGCGAAGCCGAGTACGAGGTGCTTCGTGCCCGCGGAGTCGACACCGACGACATCGAGCGGGTCCCGGGCGGACAGACCTTCTTCTGGCGTGGCGAGTACGGCTGGGACCTGAACGACCGCACCACGCTCGAGACGCGTCTCGGCGTGTTCGCCGACTTCGAGCCAAAGCTCTCTCCGGCCTCGCGCGCGGCGGACGTGCTCTTCCTGGCCAACATCCAGCCCGATCTCCAGCGCGAGGTTCGCGAGCAGTGCGCCGGCGCGAGGTTCGTCGCGCTCGACTCGATGAACCTGTGGATCGAGACCGCCCGCGAGTCGCTGATCGAGACGATCGCCGGCGTCGACTGCGTGCTGCTCAACGACGCCGAGCTGCGCCAGCTCACCGGCGAGCCGAGCTTCGTCAGAGCGGCTCGCCAGGTGCGGGAGTGGGGACCACGGGTGGTGATCGCCAAGCAGGGCGAGTACGGCGCGGCGATGTTCAGCGACGAGCGCTTCTTTGCCCTGCCCGCCTTCCCGCTGGAGAGCGTCGTCGATCCGACCGGCGCCGGCGACTGCTTCGCGGGGGGGTTGATCGGCTTCCTGGCCGCCCATCCCGAGGAGGAGCTGGACCACGAGCTCCTAACTCGCGCGATGGCCTACGGGACCGCGCTCGCATCGTTCAACGTCGAGGAGCTCGGCGTCGAGCGCGTCGCACGGCTGACCGTTGAGGAGATCGTCGAGCGCGTCGCCGAGCTGCAGCGGATCACGCATTTCGTCTGCAAGCCGGTGGCGCTTCGGGCTTGAAGCACTGAAGTTGCCAGCGGTTTCATTTCACGATCAATCAGGGTAGGATCCGCCGCCTCGTGACCTGGGGATTCCTGTGGCTGATGCTGGCGCTGAAGATTCCGATCGCAGCGCTGATCTACCTGGTCTGGTGGGCGATCAAGCAGACGCCCGAGGAGTCGCCGTCCTCCGATGGTGGCGGCGGGGTCAAGCCCCATCGCCCACACCCCCGTAAGCCCCTGCCTCGCCACCCGCGCCGCGGCCCCCACGGCGCGCCGGCGCCGGCACCCCCGGCGCGCGTCCGGACGGTGCGAGCCCGCGCGCGCACGCTCGAGCGCTAGTCGTGTTGAGCTCAGTGCTTGCCGCCGCCGAGCCGTCGAAGGTCCCGTTCTACATCGCCGGCGCCGCGCTCGTCGTGTGGGCGCTGGCGCTCGCCGCGGTCGGCCTCTCCCAGCCCAGCTTTCCCTACAGCGAGCGGGGGGGTCGTGCCGTGATGCTGGCGAGCTTCCTGCTCGCGGCCATCGCGATCGCGATGGCGGTCGCGATCGACAAGTAACCTCCCTTCGAGGCTCCGTCCACAACCGCTCGAGAGAGGAGCGCCATGACCAGCGAGACCGCGCCCGAGCGCGCCTCCCAGATAGCGACCTCGAGCGAGACCCTCACGGTCACCGACAACCGCACGGGCAAGCACTACGAGATCCCGATCGAGGATGGGACGATCCGCGCCACCGAGCTGCGGAAGATCAAGACCAGCGAGCACGACTTCGGGCTGATGACGTATGACCCGGCGTACATGGCCACCGCGTCGTGCCGCTCCGCGGTCACGTTCATCGACGGCGAAGAAGGGATCCTCGAGTACCGCGGCTATCCGATCGAGCAGCTGGCGGAGAAGTCCAACTACCTCGAGGTCGCCTACCTGCTCGTGCACGGCGAGCTTCCGACCCACGATCAGCTCGAGGAGTGGACACATCAGATCACGATCCACACGTTCGTGCACGAGAACATCAAGGGCTTCATGCAGGGCTTCCGCTATGACGCCCACCCGATGGGGATGCTGCTCGCGTCGGTGGGCGCCCTGTCCACCTTCTACCCCGAGGCCAGCGCGATCAAGGACGCGACGATCCGCTACATCCAGGTGATCCGGCTGATCGCGAAGATCCCCACACTGGCCGCTTTCGCCTACCGGCACAACCGCGGCATGCCCTACGTCTACCCCGACAACGAGCTCACCTACACCGGCAACTTCCTCTCCATGCTCTACAAGATGACCGAGCTCCGCTACGAGCCCGATCCGCGGATCGAGCACGCACTCGATGTCCTCTTCATCCTCCACGCCGACCACGAGCAGAACTGCTCGACCAGCGCTGTGCGGAGCGTGGGCTCCTCCGAAGTCGACCCGTACTCGTCGGTCGCGGCGGGGGTCGCGGCGCTGTACGGCCCGCTGCACGGGGGCGCGAACGAGGCGGTGCTGCGAATGCTGCGCCGGATCGAGACCGTCGAGAACATCCCTGGCTTCATCGAGGGCGTCAAGCAGGGCGACGAGCGCCTGATGGGCTTCGGCCACCGCGTGTACAAGAACTTCGATCCCCGCGCGAAGATCATCAAGCAGGCCTGCGAAGACGTGTTCGAGGTGACCGGCAAGAACCCCCTGCTCGAGATCGCGACCGAGCTCGAGCGGATCGCACTCGAGGACGAGTACTTCATCTCGCGCAAGCTCTACCCGAACGTCGACTTCTACTCGGGCCTGATCTACGAGGCGCTCGGCATGCCTGTCGAGATGTTCCCGGTGCTGTTCGCGATCGGCCGCACGAGCGGCTGGATCGCCCAGTGGCTGGAGATGAT
>QHBV01000015.1:0-3758 GCA_003244035.1 Solirubrobacterales bacterium
GCGCTCGTCGCTGTGGACCGAGATCCGGCAGATGTTGGTCTCGCGGACGTCGCGGACCCCGGGGGGATCGTGGACGAGCTCGACGAACGCCTCGTGGGCGTAGGCATCGGCGTACAGCGACCCCAGCTCGGCCTGCGTCGGCGGACCAGCGCCCTCGCGCACGGTCACGTAGCACGACACGAGCTCCCCCTGATCGAGCGGCAGCAGGTGCGGCGTGAACGTGATCCTGACCTCGGCGCCCAGCACGGCCAGCTCCTGCTCGATCTCCGGCCTGTGGCGGTGGCCCGACACGCCGTAGGCGCTGATGTTCTCGTCGACCGTGACGAAGTGGGTCTTCTCGCTGGGCGCGCGCCCGGCGCCCGAGACGCCCGACTTCGCGTCGATCACGACGTCGCCGATCAACCCCGCGCGCGCGAGCGGGGCCAGCGCCAGCAGCGTCGCTGTCGGGTAGCACCCCGGGTTGGCGACCAGGCCGGCGCCGGCGATCGCGTCGCGATAACCGAGCTCGGGCAGCCCGTACACGGCGTCGTCGAGCAGCTCGGGAGCGGCGTGCTCGCGGTACCACTGCTCGTAAACCACGACGTCGCGCAGGCGGAAGTCGGCGCTCAGGTCGACCACCCTGACGCCGCGGTCACGCAGCTGCGTCACCAGCGGCGCGGCCACGCCGTGGGGGTAGGCGACGACCGCGGCGTCGACGCCGGCGTGGCGATCGAGATCGAGCTCTTCGAGCGTCAGCGGCACGCGGTGATAGGGGTACAGCTCGTCCAGCCGCCGGCCCGCGTCCGCGCGGGCGGTCACCGTCCGCAGGTCGAGCGACGGGTGCCGGAACAACAGGCGCGCGGTCAGCGCGCCCGCAAAACCAGCCCCGCCGAACACCGAAACGCTATGAGTCACGGACCCGCCCCTCGAGCACCCGCTCGACCGCCTGCACGATCGACTGCCGCTGCGCCGCGACTTCCTCGTCTCGCAGCGTCCGGTCCGGCGCCCCGAAGGTCAGTCGCAGCGCCAGCGAGACATTGCCCTCGCCGAGCCGCTGCGGGTTGCGGTAGACGTCGAACACCTCGGCACTCGCGAGCAGCGGACGGCCGGCGTCGGAGACCGTCGCGATCAGGCGTGCGGCGCTGACGCGCTCGGAGACCACCACCGCGAGATCCTCGCGCACCTCGGGGAGGTTGACGAGATCCTCGTACACAAGCGTGCCAGGGACCTGCAGCGCATCGAGGTCGAGCTCGAACCCCGCGACAGTGCCCTCGAGCTCCCACTGGGCCGCGACCAGCGGATGGATCTCGCCGAGCCAGCCGACCGCCTCCGATCCGCCCTCGCCCCCGCGGATCGTGGCCGCGCGCCCCGGGTGCAGGAACGGCTGCCGGCCCGGATCGGTGCTCCAGGACGTGCGCATCGTGGCAAGCAACGCGTGCAGGATGCCCTTGGCGGTGAAGAAGTCCGTCGCCGGCGGATCGGGCTGGCGCCAGGTGGGCGGCCTTACCGGCCCGATCAGGAGCGCCGCCACATGGTGTGGCTCGCGCGGGAGCCTGCCCGCGCCGCCGACGCCGGAGTCGGGCTCGGGCAGGTACACGGCACCGGTCTCGAACAGCCGCACCGCGCCGGCGCCGTGCGCGCGGTTGCGCCGCGCGACGTCCAGCAGCGACCCGAGCAGCGTCGTGCGCAGGTGTGACTGATCGCCCGACATCGGGTTCTGCAGCGCCACCGCGGGCTGCCCGCCGAGGCGGAGTCGCTCTGCGAGCTCGGGCCCCGCGAAGCTCCACCCGACGACCTCGTGCAGGCCCTGCGCAGCCAGCGTGTCGGCGGCTCGGCGGCGCAGGCGCTGCCTCGCGGTGAGGGCGCCGCGGGCACCGTGGCGGGAGGGGAGGGTCGCCGGCAGCAACCCCAGCCCGTCGAGCCGCGCGACCTCCTCGATCACGTCCGCCTCGCGGGTCACGTCGGCGCGGCGGAACGCCGGCGGGGAGACGTCGAGGCCGTCCTGTGCCTCGAACGTCTCGAACTCGAGCGCCTGCAGGACCTCCCGGCAGCGCTCGCGGGCGATCGGCGCCCCGAGCAGCCCCTCCACGCGGCGATCGCGCAGGCGGATCGTCACCGGTTCGGGCCCGGGGCCACCGATGTCGATCGTCCCGGGCGCCACGCGTGCGCCGCACAGCTCGCTCATCAACCGCGTCGCGACCGCCTGCGCCTGCGCCGCCTGCTCGGGCTGGAGCTGCTTCTCGAAGCGGCCCGATGCCTCGCTGCGCAGGCCGAGCTTGGCCGCCGTGCGGTGGATGCTTGGCCCGTCCCAGCTCGCCACCTCCATCAGCACGCGTCTGGTGTCGGCCGCTACCTCCGAGCGCGCGCCGCCCATCACCCCCGCGATCGAGGTCGGACCGTGGGCGTCGGCGATCAGCACCATCTGCTCGTCGAGCGTCCGGGTCCGGCCGTCGAGCGTGTCGACCGTCTCTTGCGAGTGAGCCCTGCGGACCGTCAGCTCGGCGCCCGCGACGCGGTCGAGGTCGAACGCGTGCAGCGGCTGCCCGGTCAGCAGCATCACGTAGTTGGTGATGTCGACGACGTTCGAGATCGGGCGCTGGCCGGCGGCCATCAGCCGCGCCTTGAGCCAGCTCGGGCTCGGGGCGATCGTGACCTCCTCGAACACGCGCGCGGTGAACCGCGGGCACAGCTCGGGGCACTCGACGGCGATCGTGACTTCGCGCAGGTCTCCGGCGCTGCCCGGATCCTCTCGCCACGGCGGCGCCGCGATCGGTGCCCGCGTCGCCGCGTGCACCTCCCGCGCGACGCCGTAGATCCCGAGGCAGTCAGGCCGGTTGGGGGTGATCTCGAGCACGAGCACCTCGGTCGCGATCAGCAGGACGTCCTCGAGCGGCGCCCCGGGCTCGAGCCCGTCGTCGCCAAGCACGAGGATGCCGTCGTGCTCGGTGCCAATCGCGAGCTCGTCCTCGGCCAGGATCATCCCCTGCGACTCGATGCCGCGGAGCCTGGCGGCGCCCAGCGTCGTCCCATCCGGCATCACGGCTCCTGGCTTGGCGACAGCGACCAGCTGGCCGGCCTTGACGTTGGGCGCACCGCAGACGATCTGCGAAGGGGTGCTCCCGCCGACCTCGACCATGCACACGCTCAGCCGGTCGGCGTCGGGGTGCTTGCGCCGCTCGAGCACCTTGCCCACGACGAAGTGCTCGAGCGCGGCGACGCCATGGCGCTCGACCCGCTCGACCTCGGTACCGGTCATCGCCAGGCGGTCGGCGAGCGTGGCCGCGTCCAGCGGCGGGTGGCAGTACTCGTGCAGCCACTCCAGCGGGACTCGCATCAGCTCCCGCCCTTCCGCAAGCGCTCCCGCAGACCCATCACCCGAACTGCTCCAGGAACCGAACGTCGTTGTCGTAGAAGACGCGCAGGTCGGGGACGCCGTGCTTGAGCATCGCGATCCGCTCGATCCCCATCCCGAACGCGAAGCCCTGCACCCGCTCGGGGTCGTAGCCGTGCTCGCGGACGCGCTCGAACACGTTTGGGTCGACCATCCCCGCGCCGAGGATCTCGATCCAGGCCGTGCCCTTGCACAGCGGGCAACGCTCGCCATCGGCCGTGATCCCGTCGGTGCAGTGAAAGCAGGACACGTCGACCTCGACGCTGGGCTCGGTGAACGGGAAGTAATGCGGCCGGAGCCGCACCTCACGCTGCTCGCCGAAGATCGCGCGCGCGAACGCCAGCAACGTGCCCTTGAGATCCGCGAGCGTCACATCGGTGTCGACCGC
>QHBV01000015.1:3807-5021 GCA_003244035.1 Solirubrobacterales bacterium
ACGATGATGTAGAGCGGCGGTGGCTGGCGTTCCATCGCACGGACCTGCATCGGGCTCGTGTGGGTCCGCAGGACCAGACCGTCTTCGACGTAGAACGTGTCGGTGCGGGCCCGAGCGGGGTGGGTGATCTCGTGGTTGAGCGCGTCGAAGTTGTAGTAGACGGTCTCGACCTCGGGGCCCTCGGCGACGTCGAAGCCGAGTCCGACGAACACGTCCTCGATCTCGCGCCGGGTCGCCGTCAGCAGGTGCAGGCGACCGATCGCGGGCAGCGGATCGGCCGGCAGCGTGACATCGACGCGATCTTCCAGCAGGCGCTGGTCGAGCTCCCTGGTGGCGAGCTGTCCGGCCTTGTGCTCGATCGCCTGCTCGAGCGCCTTGCGCGCCTCGTTCGCCGCCCGGCCGGTGGCGGAGCGCTCCTGGGGTTCCAGCTTGGCGACATTGCGCAAGAGGTTGGGCAGCTCGGCCTTGCGGCCTAGGTGCTCGATCCGCACCCGTTCGAGCCCCTCCGTGCTCTGCGCCTTGTCGATCGCCGCCTGCGCCTCGCTGCGGATCTGCGCGATCCGCTCGATCGTGCTCGTGGGGGTCATGCGGGCGCAATCCTACGAGTCAGCTCGTAGAGGGCCACGGTCGCGGCCATCGCGGCGTTGAGCGAGTGGATCTGGATCGGGATGTGGGCTTGGCAGTCGGCTTGCGCCACGATCTCCGCTGGAAGCCCATCGCGCTCGGCGCCTATGAGAACTGTGACCATCTGGGCCCGAGGGGTGGGCTCAGATGGCGACAGTTCGGATAGCGGGACTCCTGTGCCGGCGACCATCGCGACCTTTCGGCCTGGGAGGGCCGAGAGCGACGGGGCCCTGGCCAGCGGCACCGCGAACACCGCCCCCATGCTCGCGCGCACCGCCTTGGGGCCGAACGGGTCCGCGCTGCCGGCGCCGAGCGCCACGCACGAGGCGCCGAACGCCTGCGCACTGCGCAGCACGGCGCCGACGTTTCCGGGGTCCCGTACGCCGTGCAGGTACACGCACAGCGGCCCCGCCGGCGCCTGCGCCCAGCGCTCGGCGTAGACCGCCAGCGTGCGCGTCCCCGACGCGAGCCCCGAGGCCGACGCGAGGGCGTCCGGCTCGACCTCGATCCCCGGAAGGCCGCTGCCGGCCGTGCAGAAGCGCTCGAGCGCCGGCCAGCCCGCGGCGTCGGCGGCGGCGAGCAGGTCCTCG
>QHBV01000016.1 GCA_003244035.1 Solirubrobacterales bacterium
GCGGACGCCCGGAAGGCTCGCGCCGGGCCGCCGGCAGCGAGAACCGGCAGCGGTAGGTGCCCCGCGACGGTGGCCGCTCACCGCGCCGGCCCGTGGGCTCGGTGGCGCGCGCGGTCGCGCTGCTCGACGCGCTCGCCGACAGCGAAGCCGGACTGGGGGTGAACGAGCTCGCGCGGCGCATCGGCGTCAACGCGAGCACCGCCTCTCGCCTGCTGGCGACGCTCGAGGACGGGCGGCTGGTCGAGCGCTCGCCCCGCGGTCCTTACCGGCTCGGCCTGAAGCTGGTGGCCCTGTCTGACCGAGTGCTGACGCAGCTCGACGTGCGGGCGCGCGCCCGGCCGCTGCTCGCGCGCCTGGTGGCCGATACGGGCGAGACGGCGACGCTGTCGGTCCCGGGCGAGGGGGAGGCGATCACGGTCGATTTCGTCCCCTCCGCCTCCAGCGTGGTGAGCATGGCCCGCGTCGGGCGCCCCAGCGTTCCCCACGCGACCGCCACCGGCAAGGTCATGCTCGCCTTCGTCACGGCGCAGTCGTCGTCGGGGCGGTCGCTGACCGCTTATACCGAGCGCACGATCACCGATCCGTCGGCTCTTGCGGCCGAGCTGTCGGCCATCCGCGAACGTGGGTGGGCCGAGGCCATCGGCGAGCGCGAGCCCGACCTAGGCGCGGTGGCGGCGCCGGTCTTCGGCCGCGGCGGCGAGCTGGCCGCGATCCTCGGCATCCAGGGCCCTGCGTCCCGGTTGCCGTCGGCCACGCGCAGGGCGCTGCGCCGGCCCCTGGTCGATGCCGCGGCGGAGCTCAGCCGGGCGCTGGGTGGGCCTGGAGCGCCGGCTGAGTAATGGTGCCAGATGACCCGAAGGCGGCCGGTGGCGGGTGGTATCGCGGCGCGAAGACCGGCGCCGTCACCAGGGCGCTTCGAGTTCGGCGAACATCGGGAAGTGGCGGACGTTGAGGGTCCACAGATCGAGGCCGTGCACTCGAGCGCAGGCCGCTACGCAGTAGTCAACAACGTCGATCCCCGAGTGGCTTGACCCGTAGCGGCGCGCAAGCGAATCCGCCTCCTCGGCGATCGTGTGGTCTACCGGCAGCCAGCGGATCGCAGCGACAAGCGCGTCGGTGCGGCGTCGCTCGGCGGGACGCATGCCGATCGAGAGTTCGATGCGCGTCAACGACGACGCGGACACCACCTCCCCGCGCTCGAACGCTGTCCTGAGCAGCTCTCGCGCGGGGCGCAGGCCTCGCAGGTAGTCGATCAGGATCGAGGTGTCAGCCAGCGCGCTCATGAGCTCGACGCAGGCGCCGGGCGGTGCCGGACCGCACCCGCTCGACGTACTCGGCGCCGGTCTCCTCGCGCTCGCCCCACGCGCCGAAGGCGCTGTCGAGCAGCCGCAGGCGCTCGG
This sequence comes from Solirubrobacterales bacterium, assembly GCA_003244035.1. Taxonomy (GTDB): domain Bacteria; phylum Actinomycetota; class Thermoleophilia; order Solirubrobacterales; family Solirubrobacteraceae; genus Palsa-465. The sequence goes on from QHBV01000016.1 coordinate 1,401, forward strand.
TGTCTGAGAGCGGGTCGTAGCGCGCATCGAGCGCCCGGCGGATCAGCTCGGCGAGAGACTGACCGGTTCGGGCGGACTCGTCCCGCAGGCGGGCGTACTGCGCGTCAGTGAGCGTGATCTGGGTCCGATGCATGATGTAATGCTACATCATCTGCACCACCCCGGTCCCGTCTCGGTACTCAACTCCAGGGGTAGGGGCTGTGCGAGACCGGGTGCAGGTCGCCGGTGGCAAAGCGCTCGTAGCGGAAGGGATGCAGCAGGCTCGAGTGCTCGCCGCCCAGGACGCGCGCGATCTCCCGCCCGACGGCGATCATCTTGTAGCCGTGGTTTGAGTCAGCGGCGACGAACACGTTGGGGCGCAGGTAGTCGAAGACCGGGAAGTTGTCGACCGTGAACGCGCCGACGCCGCCCGAACGCGCCTGGCGATAGCGCGCGCGGGCGCCCTCGAAGCGCGCCAGGCAGTGCGACAGCGACGCCGACCACAGGCCGGGGAACTCCGGGTCTACGGTCCCGGTCGGATACGGGTCGACGCTGAACGTGTGCCCCAGCTTCAGCGGCTGGGCGCCGCCCTGAACCGTGGTTCGGTCGGGCTTGAAGTACACGCCCCACGGCTCTGAGGTGATCAGCTCGCCGTCGTCGG
>QHBV01000017.1 GCA_003244035.1 Solirubrobacterales bacterium
CCCGCCGCACGCTGCCGCCGAGACGCTCCCGCTTTCGCCGCCCCACGAGCATCCCGACGACTGAGCGCTGCGTCCCGGAACCGCGGTAGATAGCCGGAGCTGTCAACGCGACGGCGCAGGTTCCCGGTAGTCCTGACAAGATCCGAAGGAGACCTACGCCGTGGGACGCACCGCACCGCCATCGTCGGAGATTCAGCACAGGATCGATGGGTTGCTCGCGACCGGGATGGTTGGCGAGGATCCGCAGAAGCAGCTTTCGGATCGCGAAGCTTGGGGCTCGATTCTCGACTGATCATCCAGCGGGCTGTGGAGGAGGGGTCTCAGCTGTTCCCGAAGTGGCACTCCAATAGGGCGTTTTCCAGCGACTCCTCCAGCCCGGGCTGGCCCGTTGCGAACCGAGTGTGGCCCCTTCGCACAAGTTCGTGTACCTTCACGCAATGACAAAATCTCTGCGTAGGATCTTCGGCCTTCCAATCGGGCTGGTGGCAGCGTTCGCTCCGGCCAGCACGGCGGCGGCCCAGACCGTGATTGGGAGCCCGTCACAGACAAGCAACGAGCAGGCATCGACCGGTCAGGTCGGCTCGCAGACGGCTGGTGGCGGCGTGGTCATCGGCGATGTCTCGCAGTCGGGTAGCAATGCAGCCTCGACCGACCTCTCGAACCACCAGAAAGTGGCCAACGGCATTGGCTCGATCGTGGTCGGCAACCCGAGCCAGCAGAGCAGCCAGAGCGCAGGGACCTCGCAGACACTTGCCCAGGTCGGCGCCAGCGGCGGCGTCCATGTCGGCGACACATCTCAGTCGGGCAGCAACCACTCATCGACGGCGGCTGCCAGCGGGCAGTCGGTGGCGAGCGGGAGTGCCCTCTCCGCTACCGGGGGTACGGTAGTCCTCGGCAGCCCGACCCAGCAGAACAGCCAAACGCTCGTCACCGGACAGCAGATCAGCCAAGACCCATCCGGCGGCGTCATCGTCGGGGATGTGAGCCAGTCGGGCAGCAACAGCTCGTCTTCGAGCGCGCGCAACAGGCAGCGCATTGGCGATGTCACTTGCTTCCTCATCTGTCCCACTGCGACGGTCCTCGGCAGCCCGAACCAGCAGAACCACCAGACCACAGGCACCTCTCAGGTGATCGACCAGAGTACGGCTGGCGGCGTGATCGTCGGCTCGGTGGCGCAGAGCCAGAGCAACAGCAGCCTCGTGACGCTGCGTAACCACCAGGACGTCGAAGTCTTCATGAAGTAGCTCTTGAGCTACACCGAGAGCCGAGAGATCTGGGATCGCGAGCGCGCCAGGCGGGCGCAAACGATCCCGGAGATCGTGGCGTCGCACGCCGCGAGTCGACCCAACGCCCTCGCCTTCACCTTTCTGCCGGACGGGCTCGAGGTCGGGACACAGCTCACTTTCGCCGAGTTGGACCGGCAAGCCCGCATGATTGCCGGAGCCATCGGAGATCATCGCGGTCACCGTGCGCTACTTGTATATCCGTCGGGAGCCGACTTCGTGACTGCGCTGCTCGGTTGCCTGTATGCCGGAGTCGTCGCCGTGCACGCTCCGCTGATCTCAATGGAGGCCGCGGGCACTGCCTCGAGGGCCGAGCTGATCTCGACCGACTGCGAAGCCGCGCTCGTGCTGGCACCCAAGGCGGTGGCAGACGAGCGGGAGACATCGCTCGTACCGGACCAAGACAGCCCACTCGCGAAACTGCCCTGGTACGCCACCGACGAACTGACCTCCGGAGAGGGCGCCATGTACCCCGATCCGCCCCCGCGGCGGGGGGACTTGGCGATGATCCAGTACACCTCGGGCTCCACCGGGGTCGCGCGCGGTGTGCCGCTCGAGCATGGCCACCTCGTCGATCAGGCCTGCGGCCTCCGTGCGCGGGCGCAGTCGAGAGAGGACACCGTGTCCGTGGGGTGGGCTCCTCTGTTCCACGACCTCGGGCTGTTCGCAAACGTGCTCACCCCGCTGTACGGTGGTCGTCAATCGGTGATCCTTCCGCCATGGGTGTTCCTGCGGTGGCCGGAGCGCTGGCTGGCTGCGATCACGCGTCACTCGGCCAGCATCTCGGGCGGCCCCAGCTTCGCCTATGAGCATTGCGTCCGCAAGGTGTCGCCGGACGAGCGCCGCCAGCTCGACCTGTCGCGATGGACGCTGGCGTTTGTCGGCGCCGAACCGATCCAGCCGGTCGTGCTCGAGCGCTTCGCTGGCGCCTTCGCATCGACCGGATTCTCCCCCTCGGCGTTCTGCCCTGGATACGGGCTCGCCGAGGCCTCATGTGTCGTGAGCCTGCGTGCGACCGGAACCGGAGCCGGAGTGCGGACCTTCGAACGGCGCGCGCTCGGTACGGGCGCAGCGGTAGAAGCGCGCTCGGGGCGGCGGCTCGTCTCGGCAGGGCTTGCGCTCGCCGAACACGAGCTCGCGATCGTCGACCCCGTGAGGCTCAGCCGCTGCCCCACCGACACGATCGGTGAGGTCTGGGTACGGGGACCGTTCGTCGCACGCGGTTACTGGCGCCGCCCAGCCGACCAAGAGGTGACGTTCAGCGGCTACCTCGCCGACACGCGGGAGGGACCGTTCCTGCGCACTGGTGATCTCGGCTTCCTACTCGATGGAGAGCTGTTCGTCGTCGGGCGGATCAAGGAGCTGATCATCATCTACGGGCGAAACATCTATCCGGACGACGTCGAGGCGAGCGTCCAGGCGAGCCATCCGGCGCTACGACCGGGGTGCGGGGCCGCCTTCTCAGTTCCGGGTGAGGGCACCGAGTGGCTGGTCGTCATGCAGGAGCTGCGGCGCGGGCGAGCCGACGCTCCAAACGAGGTCAAGGCGGCGATCCGGCGGACGATCGCTCATGACCACGGCGTGGACGCGCACCGGATTCTGCTGCTCCCCCCTGGGGCTCTGCCGAAGACCTCAAGTGGCAAGATCCGCCGACGCGCCTGCCGGGCCAGCTTCCTCCGCGGTGCGACGCCAGTCGCCTCACAAGCTGCGCACACGTAGCTCCTGTCGCTCGCGACTCGAGATCGACGCGCGTGCAGCGGGTGGGGACCCGCTGCTTCAAGCGTGGTGGCCGTGGCTCAGCGGGGCTTGGACGCGCGGGGAACGCGGAACAGCGACGAGAGCCTGGCTGCAACCATGATGTCGCCCGCGAGCGTGACGCGCCCACTGAAGTAAGCCTGCATCGGGTCCGAGCAGCCCGCCGCGAGCCGGAGTAGTTCGACGCCGTCGAGCGTGATCGTCAGGGCCGGGGCAGATCCCCTTGCACCCGCGACCACCCGGCAGCGCCCATCCTCGATCTCTAGCTGGTAGACGTCCGTCGTGCTGTCCATGCGCCCTGTGACGACCCAGCGGATTGACGAGTTCATGCCTGCGCCGCGCTTGCGGTCGAAATGCCGCGGCATCTGCCGGAAGATGACCTTGAGCAGCGCGCCACGCAGCGGCGCACGCATCAGCCGCTCGAGCCGCTCGGCGGGGGTGTTGCAAACCACGCGAGCGAAGCTTTCCTCGAACTGGGCCGTCCCGCCGGCCAACTTGCGCCGGACTGTCGCACGGGTACGCTCGGTGTTGAGGCGGAACGAGAGGATGAAGGCGACGATACCGCGTCTGCGTAGCCGCTCCGCCGACGGATCTCCCGCGCCCCCTGCGCAAGACGACACAAGCGCGCTGCGCGCAGCTCAGCCGACGCCACCCGGGCGCCACCACGACCGTGGTGGCGGCGAGAGGCTCGTACCATAGGGACAGCCAGGGGCGGTTAGCTCAGCTGGTAGA
>QHBV01000018.1 GCA_003244035.1 Solirubrobacterales bacterium
CAGGAGGCCGGCGCCAAGGCCGAGCCAGATCCCAAGCCCAAGGCGACCGGCACCAAGCGCGAGGAGTTCCTGGCCCAGACCGTCCACTCCCGTCGTGCGGGTGCCAGCGTCCCGTTCGGCGAGTTGACGCTCGAGGACGTGCGAGGAAGGGCCGACGAGCTGCGCGCCGCCGTCGGCTTCGGGCCGACCGCGCGCGTCGCCCCCGTGGCGCGCGCCTGGCGCGAGCTGACGATGGCGATGGAGCAGGGCCAGGTCGGCACCGTGAAGGAGCTCGACCCCGAGGCGCTGTCCGAGATCGCACCCCGGCTATGGGTCGTGCCGCCGGGCGGAAGCCTGCTCTGAGCGAGCAAATCCGGGCACGAAGCCGACGATCCCAGGGACGCCAGTCACGGCATCAGCTGGCGTCGTCTGCCGAGCACGCTCAACGCCTCCTGGGCGGTTGACCGATCCATACCTTGTCGGCGCAACAGAGCAGCGAGAGCATCGGGCCCCATCGACTCATACATCAGATCAAGCTTCTGCCAGCTCAGCTCAGGCGAGACCGCGCCGTCCTCGCCAGGGACCTCGAGAATCTGCGCCAGCTCTCGCAGAAGACGATCTAGACGTTCGAACTCTTCGCTCACGGATGATCTCGCTGATCCACCGGCCGCCCACGCGAGGCGCTCAGCGCAGCGGAGTCCCATCGAGCTCGGAGCGCAGCTCTGTAACGGACTCGAACACGGCCACGGCGCCGGATTCACGCAGCTCCTCGATCGCGAAGCCGCCCGAGAGAACGGCGATCGTGTCCACGCCCGCCTTGCGCGCCGCGTGCACGTCCCAGGGGGTGTCGCCGATCATCACGGCATTCTGGCTAGTGCCGCCCGCCTTGTCCAGCGCCGCGGCGACGAGATCCGGCTCGGGCTTGGTCGCCTCCACGTCGGCTGAGGTGGTCCATCCGTCTGCGAGCTCGCGCGCATCGAGCAGATCGAGGTAGTGGTCCACCTCCTCTTCCTTGGCCGAGCTGGCCAGCACGACCGTGTGCCCGCGGCGTCCCAAGTCCTCGATCAGCTCGCGTGCCCCCTCCATCGTCTCGACCTCGGCGATCAGCTCGGAGTAGATCGAGCCTTCGGCCTCGCGGATCGCGTCGCCCTGCTCGCACTCGGTCCGCTCGTCGGTGAGCGCGCTCACGAGCTGATCGCCGCCCATCCCGAGGTGGCGGTGGATGCGCCAGATCGGTAGCACGATGCCGTGGCGGCGAAAGGCGCGGAACCACGAGAGCGCGTGCTGGTAGTTGGTGTCGACGAGCGTCCCGTCGATGTCGAGGATCGCGATGGCCATGCCTGAGCAGCGTCTACCCGCTGACGGCTCATCTTCAACCAGCGGCCGGAGCGGTGGCTGCCGTCAGCCGAGCAGGCGTCGAAACGCTCGCCCCCTGGCCGTCCCCTTCCTGCCTGGCCAAGGATGTGGCCCCATCGCCCAGGGATGCCAGCCGATCGTGCCGTAGGTCTCCCGCAGTACAGCCTTGAGCTCGCCCCGATGGTTACCGCACGCGTACCGGTGCGCACCGTAGATGCCACGGCCATGCCAGGTCAGCCAGCGGCCGGGCTCGGCGTCCAGGTACTCGCCGTGGCGCAGATCGAGCATCTGGCGCTCGAGCGCCAGTTGGGTCTCGTGGTCCGGTCGGACGTGGCAGAACTCGCACTCGAACACCATTCGCGACACCGGCATCGCGTCAAGGTAGCGCTTGGGACGCGGGGTCTCAAGGCGTTTCCGCTCAGCCCCCCGGCATGCCGAAGGTCGAGCGCATCTGGCGTGCCAGCCGTCGCGCCTTGTCGGTCCCGCGGCGGCCCGCCCACGGATGCGGTCCGATCGCCCAGGGGTGCCAGCCGAGCGTGCCGTACTCCTCGCGCAGGAGCGCTTTGAGCTCGCCCCGGTGCTCGCCGCACGCGTACCGGTGTGGTCCGTAGACGCCGCGCCCGTGCCAGGTCAGCCAGCGGCCTGGTTCGGCGTCGACGTACTCACCGTGGCGCAGGTCGAGCAGCTGGCGCTCGAGTGCGATCTGCGTCTCCTTGTCCGGCCGGATACGGCAGAACTCGCACTCGAAGATGACCGCCACCGGCATCGCGCGTCACCCTAGCGCGCCGTAACGCCGTCGCCTATCGGAAACCGGCATGTGAGGTCAATACCCACACGCCCTCTGGCGAAACCGCGGATCGCCCCTCGGCGCAGATTGTCAGAGCTCGGACATCTCATTGGTCCGAGCAGTCAGAGAGTTGATTGGGGTGGTCGCGACCGGGTATAACCGCGCCATGCCGCATGTCCTGCGCGGAGGTGCTGGTCGGCATAAGGGCGCGAGGCGTACGGGGGTCGCCAGGCCGCGGAGGCCGCGTCCTGGCCAGGTCCTGCGGTGGGTGGGCGTGGCCGCACTGGTGGGCTTGGGAGGCTGCGGAAGGCAATCGACGCTGTCGCCGGAGAGCCCGCAGACGCACCAGATCTCGCTGCTGTGGTGGTGGATGCTCGCGGCCGCGACGATCGTGTTCGCGGGCGCGGTCGCGCTGCTGGCGCTGTCCTGGCGCCGGCGTGGCGCTCCCGGCCTGCCGCTGTTCGGCGAGCGCGAGGATCTGACTCAGGCGATGGTGCTGCTGTTCGGGATCGGGATCACGGTCGCTGGTGGCCCTGTTCGGGGTCGCCAACATCTACGTGATCGGGGGCACACAGGCGCCGAGCCCCCGGAGCACGGCGATGACGATCGACGTGATCGGCCACCAATGGTGGTGGGAGATCCGGTACCCCGGCAGCCAGGCAGTGACGGCGAACGAGATCCACATACCGGTCGGCACCCGAGTGAACGTGGTGGCGAGCACGGCCGACCGTTATCCACAGCTTCTGGGTGCCGCGACTCGCCCGCAAGATCGACACGGTCCCGGGCAGGCAGACCGGATCCTGCTCGAGGCGACGCGGGCGGGCGTCTACCGCGGCCAGTGCGCGGAGTTCTGCGGCTTTCAGCACGCGAACACGGGGGCTGTACGTCGTCGCGCAGCCGCCCGCCGTACAGGTTCACGACCCACACGGGCAGCGCGACGAGCGGGTGGGCGAGCCCGCGGGCTCGGCGGATCCAGCCGACCGCCAGCACCGGGCGCAGCAGCCCGCGAGTGAGGCCGAGGACGACCAGCAGCGGCGCGATGTCGCCGAGCGGCAGGTGCTGGGCCATGTGCGCGTAGAACAGGCGGTGCTCGGCGATGTAGTCCAGCGGCGAGACGATCGCCAGCACGACGACGGCTAGGCCGCCGTGGAACGCGGCCCGGCGAGCCGTGCCCACCGGCCGCCCCTTCGTGGCCAGCTCGCGCGCGCGCACCCAGTAGGCCAGGCCGAATAGCAGCGGGGGGGCGACCTGCAGCGGCTGCAGCTGCCAGTGACCGAAGGTCACCGCAGCCGGTGCTCAGCGCACGAAGGGCAGCGTCGCGGTGAGCTGGCAGAAGTCAAACACGCGCTGCACCGCTTCCGGGACGGGAACGATCACCAGGCGGACGTTGTCTCGGTATGAGCGCTTGGTCGCCTCGATCACCGCACGAACCCCGCTCACGTCGATGAAGCTGACGCCGGTCAGATCGAGCACGAGGCACTCGGGCGCTCGCGCCAGCACCTCACTGATGGCGTCGCGGATCGCCGGCTGGGCCGCCAGGTCGATCTCTCCCCGCAGCTGCACGGTACTGGTGGTGCCCTGCTGAGAGAGCTCGATCCCCAGCTCTAGCGGAAGCACCTCTTGCAAGTCGACAGTCGTAGCCATGACTCTCCTCGACGCGGGTTCTCTTCTGTCGTCGAGGGATCGCTTGCCCCGACCGAGGCGCCGGCCGCCATCTCCGTGCTTCGCCGATCCCCCGGACTTGGTCCGCCGAATCCGTTGGGCATCAGTGTACGATGCTGAGCGCCAACCACATCGACCCGGACCTCGCCTCGGAGATCTTCGTGCTCGACGCCCCGCCCGATCACGGCGCTTGGAATGGTGACGGTCTAGGCTGAGGCGATGAGCTCCGGCCCCGGGTACGCATCGCCGGAAGTCGCGCGCAGCCAGCCGCCCGAGCGCTTCCTGTACGTGGCGGGCTTATATGAGGGCACCGGGATCGACCTTCCCGACTTGATCGCGGTCGTCGACGTCGACCCCGGCTCGGATCGCTACGGCCAGGTCGTCGGGCGCACGGAGATGCCCAACGTCGGCGACGAGCTGCACCACTTCGGCTGGAACGCCTGCTCGTCGGCGTGCGACTCGCAGCTCGAGCGCGACCGGCTGATCGTGCCCGGCTTCCGCTCCTCCCGGATCCACATCCTCGACGTCTCCGATCCGCGCTCGCCGCGGATCGCCAACGTGATCGAAGGCGAGGAGATCAAGGAGAAGCTCGGGCTGAGCGCTCCGCACACAGTCCACTGCATGCCTGGCGAGATCGTCACGATCTCGATGCTCGGCGACGCCGAGGGCAACCTCCCAGGTGGCTTCGGGGTGCTCGACGCGCGCGACTTCTCGATCGCCGGCCGCTGGGAGCGTGAGCCCGGGGGTCCTGACTTCATGTACGACTTCTGGTATCAGCCGCGTCAGGGCACGCTGGTCTCGAGCGAATGGGGGGCGCCGAACACGTTCAAGGACGGCTTCGATCCGGCCGATGTCGCGGCGGGCAAGTACGGACGGCGCCTGCACTTCTGGGACCTCGAGCGCCGGGCGAAGGTGCAGACCGTCGACCTCGGCGACGACGGGCTGATTCCGCTCGAGCTCCGCTGGCAGCACGACCCCGAGTCGGCCCAGGGCTTCGTCGGCGCGACGCTGTCGAGCAACATCCTGCGCTTTCACCGCGAAAACGGCTCGTGGGCCGCCGAGAAAGTGGTGGACGTCGCCAACCAGGAGCTCGACGGGTGGCCGCTGCCGGGCGGGGTTCCAGGCCTGATCACCGACATCGTGCTCTCGCTTGACGACCGCGACCTGTTCCTCTCAAACTGGCTCCACGGCGACCTTCGTCACTACGACGTCTCCGATCCGCGGGTGCCGGTGCTGCGCTCCCAGGTCTGGCTCGGCGGGCTGCTCGGGCGCGAAGGCGGGCACCCGCGGGCGCCGGGGCCGCTCACCGGCGGCCCGCAGATGCTGCAGTGCTCGCTGGACGGAGAGCGGGTGTACGTCTCCAACTCGCTGTACTCGAGCTGGGACAACCAGTTCTACCCCGGGCTGCGGGGCTGGCTGACCAAGCTAGACCGCCAGGCCGACGGCACCTATGCGCTCGACCCCGGGTTCTTCGTCGACTTCCACGAGCAGACCGGCGGCGCTCGCCCCCACGAGATCCACCTCCCGGGCGGCGACTGCACGACCGAGATCTTCCAGTAGCTACGACGGATTCTCGCGCTCGCCCACCGGCTCGGGCTCCGAGTGCACCACCGCCAGCGGCGCCTGCTTGGTCGCCTCGAGGCTACTCGCCTCGAGCGGCCGGATCCACAGCTCCTCGACGAGGATCTTCACCGACGCGAGGATCGGCACAGCGACGAACAGCCCGACGAACCCGAACAGCCGCTCGACGGCGACAACGCCGACCGCCACGGCGGCGGGGTGGAGCTTGACCGCCCGCGCCATCACCAGGGGCTCGACCACGTTGCCCTCGATCTGGTGGATGCCCAGGTAGATCAGCGCCACGACCAACCCCTTGCCCGGTGAGATCGCGAGCCCGAAGAGGATCGGCGGGATCGAGCTGGCCAGCGCGCCGAAGTAGGGAACGATGATCGCGACGGCCGTGAGGATCGCGAAGAACGCCGCGTAGCCGATCCCGGCCAGGCGCAGCGCGAAGTATGTGAGCAGGCCGAGCACCAGCATGCCGATGATCAGGCCACGGAACCATCCGAGATATGCCTCGCGCAGCCGCACGAGGATGCGCCTGGCGACATGGCGCCGGGAGGGTGGGACGAGCCGCGCGAGGCCGTCGACCAGCGGCGCGGGCTGGATCGCCGTGTACAGCGCCGTCAAGAGCACGATCACGACCGCCGCCAACCCCCCCGCGACGCTCAGCCCGATCGAGGCGACCGGTCCCAGCAGCTTCGACGGATGCTGTGTGTAGCCGTCGACGAAGCGCTGGAGCTGCTGCCCGATCTGGGTGGCGGATCTCCCCGTAAGATGCCCCAGTTGGTGGCGCAGCGAGTCGACGATGCCCGGCAAGGACTTGACCAGTTGGTTGATCTCGTTGCTGAAGGCCGGAACGATCGCCACGATCAGGCCGCCCAGCAGGGCGAGGCCCAGGACGAGCGCGAGCGCTGCACCAAGGGCGCGAGGAACCCGGAGCCGCTGCAGGCGCGTCGCCGTCGCCGCGAGCGGAATCGCGAGCACGACGACGATCAGCAGCGCGAGCAGGAGCGTGGCCAGCGCGCGGAAGATGAGGCCCGCGACGACGAGGCCGAAGGCCAGCAGGACGGCCCGATAGACGGCGGCGGGGGTGAGTCCGGAATCGCCTTGCACTGTTGTGGGTATTCCCTGTGAGCGACGCTGCTATTCGGTGGCGTCAGAGTAGATGATGCGAGCGGCGGTCGGATATCGAGCGGTTGGCCTGGCGGCGGTGCTGATCGTCGCGGCGCTGCTCGTCGCGCAGTTCGTGACGCTGCTGGCGGTGGCGCTGCTGACGGTGATCCTCTCGCTCCCGCTGGCGGCCGCGGCCGACCGGGCGCAGCGGCGGGGCCTGCCGCGGGCGCTCGGCGCGGTCACGGCTCTCGTGCTCGCGATCGCCGTGGCCACCGGAATCGGTCTGCTCGTGGTCCCCACCTTCATCGGGCAGGCTCAGCACTTCAGTGCCCGCCTGCCGGGCGCGATCGCATCCGCCGAGCACTCCGTGCACTCGCTCACAGGGATGTCGACCAAGACGCTGAGCGCCGACATCACCTCTTTCACGCAGCGCTACACGCAGGACCCGCGGCGCTTGCTCGGGCCACTTGCGACGCTTGGCATCGACCTCGCCGGCGTAATCCTCGCCGTGATCGTCGTACTGGTCTGTGCGCTGTACCTCGCGATCGACCCGCACGCTCCTCGCGCCGCGCTGCTGGCGCTGCTCCCGGTGGATCGGCGCCCGCAGGCGGAGCGGATCATGGCCCGCGTCCGGACCGCGTGGCTCGGGTGGCTGACCGCGATCGGGATCGACATGCTCGTGCTCGGGAGCCTCCTGTACATCGGCATGAAGGCGGTCGGCCTCGACTTCGCGCTCGGCTTCGCGATCTTCTCCGCGCTGCTGACCGTGATCCCGAACTACGGCTCGATCATCAGCGCGATCCCACCCGTCCTGCTGGGGCTCTCCCAGTCCCCGGGCAAGGCGCTCCTGGTGCTCGGTGTGTACGTGCTCGTCAACCAGATCGAGGGCAACCTGATCCTGCCGCTGGTGATGGCCCGTACGGTCGACCTGCATCCCGCGGTGGTGGCGATCGGGGTGCTGGTGGTGGCACAGCTGCTGGGGATCATCGGCGTGCTGATCGGGATTCCGGTGATCTCGGTGGCCATGATCCTCGTCGACGAGCTGTGGATCTCCCCGCAGGAGCGCCGGCCACAAGCGGGGGAGCTTGCGGATCCAGGTGCCGAGCCGGCTTAGGTTCGGACGCTCGCGGATCAGGAGCCCTCCCCCGGTCAACCCTCCAACAGACACGCCGCCGCGCGGGCAGGCTGGTGCGGGCAAGAGCCCTATGTAAGCCGTGGCCGTCTGCTCCGCGGAATCGCGTTCGGAGGGGTGACGATGACGCTCCCGTCTGCACCGCCGATGCCGATGATGCCCGCGGACGAGCACGGTGAGCTGACCGGCCTCTACAGCGTCAGCCGCGGCTGCAGGCCCTCGCGCACGTGGTCTCCGGCAACGAGCCGAGGGTGAATGAGGACAAGCTCCGAGCGCCGCTGTCGAACCCGTGATCTCAGCCGGCATGCGGTCGATCGATGTGACTCGACCGAGCGCCGCCGTCCGGGTTGGCCAGCTCGAGCACGAGCGCGGACCAACTGAAGTCGGTCGCGCCCATGCCCGCCCCCGTGAACGGGTCGTAGTACTCGCGCAGGCCGGCGTCGGAGACCGCGCGCGCCAGCCGGGCGCCCAGCTCGGCCGCCTGCGCGTCGTAGCCGAGACGCACGAGCCCGAGCCACAGCAGCCACGCGGCGTTGATCCAGGTCGGTCCGCGCCAGTAGCGGCGCAGGAAGAGGAAGCGGTCATGCAGCGAGAAGCTGCGATCGGATGCCGACACCGACGGGGGTCCAAACGGCAGCCAGAAGCTCCCAGGATCCAGCAGATGCTGCTCGACCAGGCGCCGCCCGATCTCCTCGGGAAGATCGGGGAGGGCGAGCGGAGCGAGGGCCGCCCACGTCAACGGCGCCCGGTGGCCGGTGCGGTCCTTGCGCGAGCCGCGCTTGCGCGAGCCGCGAACGAGCTGCCTAAAGACGCCCCGGCGCTCGTCGTAGAGGCGCTCGACGAGCACCGGCGTGATCGAGGGCCGGCCGAGCGCGAGGCGCGAGAGGCCGTGCAGCACGTTGACGGCGGTATCGCAAACGAGCGGACCGCCGCTGGCGGCGATCCGCTCGATCTCGAATCCCAGCCTCCGGTTGCGGTGCACGAGCAGCGGGAACCCCGGCAGCCCGTCGGCGAACCACCCAAACGTCGAATCGAACTCGGGCGAGCCGTCCAGACCGGATTCGTCGGGCTGGATGATCCACAGCAGGCCGTCGCCATCGAGCGCGCGCTCGCGCTCGATCCAGTCGTGATGACGGACGATCCCCGGGACGCTCGCCGGATCGCCAACGGCGACTGCCCATGCCCACGCCAGCAGCGGTGGCTGGATCGTCGCGGTCATGAAGTCCTGACGGGAGCGCACGTTGTAGAACAGCCTTCTGACCCTATCGACGGGCTCGCCCCAGAAGATCGTGTGCCCGATGAATCCATCGGGTGCGGCGGCCGCGAGCAGCGTCTCCAGCTCAGCCCTGGCGCGCTCGGGATCGAACCGCCGCCACGCGATCGCGGCGAAGCAGGAGTCCCAGTACCACTGCCACGGATAGCGGCCGCGGCTCGGGGCCGTGTAGCGGTAGCGCACTCCGTCGCGGACGCCCTCGCGCGAGTTGCGCTCGAGCGTCGTGCGGCACAGGCCCGCGAGCGAGGAACCGGTCACAGTGGCCACTGGCTGCCCATCGGCGCAGTATTTTCACGCCTGGTCGCACGATCGCGCTCGCAGGGGGCGGTGACCGCCGCTCAATGACCGCACGAGTTGCTCGCATCCACGCGATCCACGTGTTTGCGGCCGGGTGGACGGTGGGCGGGGGTGGCCGTGTGGCTGCTGGTGCTCGCCGCGATGGTGCGGGCGCTCGCCGAACCGATCCTTGACGATGTGCTGCGTGGTTAGACAGCGCCGCCACACGGGTAGCCGATCGGCATTGACAGGCACCGACCGCTACCTCGCGCTAAGCCAGGCGGTGACGTGCTCGAGGTCTGCGCCCAGCTCGGCGAGGGCGCGTTCACGGCCGGCGCCATCCCGGCGCCCAGGATGGGTGTACCGTCACGGTCACGAGCTCGGCCAGTGGCGAGTCGAGCGGTGTTCCCCGGTCGCGCCCGATCCTCACCTGCGGACCAGCCGTGTGCGGCGGTGGCGCCGAGGCAGACCAGTGCGCTCGGGTGCACGAGCTGGATCTCGGCCCCCAGCCACGGCAGGCAGCTACACCCTGGCCCATCACTGCCTGCGTCGCGGGCTCCCACAGGTCGCAGGCCCGGCATCCGTCGATCGCCGCCTGCATCCTCGCCGGCGTCGGTCGCGCCGGGACCGGAGCAGGCGGACGATCACCGGCAATCAAAGGCATCTCCCCCGAGGAGTACCCCGCTGATGAAGCCCGTACGCATCGGCTGCTCGGGGTGGATGTACGACGACTGGCGGGGGCGCCTGTACCCGGCGAGCGAGCCCAAGCGCCGGTGGCTCGAGCTGTACGCGGCGCGCTTCGACACGGTAGAGGTCAACGCCACCTTCTATCGCCTGCAGCATCGTGAGGCGGTTGACGCCTGGGTCCGGCAGACGCCGGAGGGATTCACCTTCGCCGTCAAGGCGAGCCGCTATCTGACCCATGTCAAACGGCTTGCGAACATCGACGAGGGGATCAAGCGCTTCTACGAGCCGTTGGAGCCGTTGCTGCAAGCGGGGCGGCTGGGGCCGGTCCTATGGCAACTGCCCGAGAGCTTCCATCGCGACGATGCCAGGTTGCACGCCTGGCTGGAGCGCCTTCCGCCGGGGCTGCACACGATCGAGCTCCGCCATCCGAGCTGGTTTGTGCCGGAGGTCATGGACGCGCTGCGCAGCAGTGGCGTGGCCCTCACGATCGGAGATCATCCCGAACGTCCGTTCCAATCCCACGAGGCCACCTCGAGCTGGCGCTTCGTGCGCTTTCACTACGGGACATGCGGGCGCGAGGGCAACTACTCGCCTACCGAGATCGAGCGCTGGGCGCGCAGGATCAGCCAGTGGCGACGAACGCATGAGGTGTTCACATACTTCAACAACGACTGGCGTGGGTTTGCCCCGGCCAATGCAAAGGCGCTGGCACGACGCTGCTCACCCGTCTGAGCTCGCCACCGTCGCACGGTCGACAGGAATGCCGAAACGGCTCTGGAGCTCGGACTCGTCCATCTCCTCGCGGTAACGCTGCTCGGAGTCCGGGTGGGCGAAGACCACGATCCGGTCGGCCTTAAACGTGTTGAGCGCGTCCGCGACCGCCTCGATCGGGTCGCCCTCGCCGGTGTCGCTGCTGGCCCTCACACCACCATCACCGAGCTGTTCGACGCTGCTGCGGCGCACCTCCTCTGCTCGCTGAATTGGCTCGTCGGAGTCCGAGAGCCAGAACTGGATCGGGCCCGTGTGCAGGGCGGGCGCCACGACCATCACCTGGATCTCCGCGGGCTTGACGTCGTCGGGAAGCACATCGCGCAGCTGCTTGGCTGAGAACGGTTCGCTGGTGAGCACGAGCACCTTCATCAATCATGCGGTACCCCGGACAGGCGAGGCGGTAACGCGTCGACGCCGGCAGTCACCGCAGCGACAGCCGGCTTGCGGGTCAGCGGCCACCGAGTAGACTTCCGCCGTAGCCGATGCCCGCCGTGAACACGATCCCCGACCCAAGTCCACCCCTGCCCGGGCCGCCCGGCCCAGGGCCGGAGCCTCCAGCCCCCCCGGATCCTACGCCGCCGGCGCCGGGACCAGATCCCGGCCCGCTTCCGCCGGGGCCCACGCCACCGGTGATCTGACCGCCGGCGGGGCCAGACCGGCGGTCACGGACACCAAGGAGAGATGAAATGGCAAGCAAGCGCAAGGTAGTTGTCTCGGTCGACCCGCCCAAGCACCGGCCCACCTCGACCGAGCGGCGCGCTGCCGCGATCGCTGCGATCGCAGGCAAGCAGCAGGATCTCAAGCGCGAGGCGGCGGAGCGGCGCGCAAAGCGCTCGGCCAAGACTGCTTGAGCGCCACCTGAGCGGCGGTCGATTCCCTGGCCGCCCGGTCAACGTCCCTCTCGGTCCCCCGCCCGCACCCGGTGGGACGATGACCCCGGTGGGGACGGTCAACGTCCCACTGAGCGTGCAAGTGACGCCGAGTGGGACGCTGACTTGCCACGACGAGCCAGTGAGCTCGGACCCCAGCCACTCCACCCCGCGGAGATCCTACGGCCGGCCGCGTGCAATCCGGTAGCCAACCCGAGCCGGCCGCAGTCGTGGCGGACCTCGTCAAGCGCTACCCGAAGTCACCGGTCAACGCGGTTGACGGAGTTTCGTTCAGCGTCCGAGCCGGCGAGGTGTTCGGCCTGCTCGGACCGAACGGCGCCGGCAAGACCACGACGATCGGCGTGCTCACCACGCGCGTGCGCCCGACCTCCGGGAGCGCGGCCGTCGGCGGCGTCGACGTCGTGGCCGACCCCGTCCACGCGCGCAGACAGGTCGCGGTGGTTCCGCAACGCAGCAACCTCGACCGCTCACTTTCGATCCGCGACAACCTGATCTTCCACGCGGCGTACCACGGCGTCGCGCCACGCGAGCGTGCCCACCGCGCCGATCGGCTGCTGGACGAGTTCGGTCTGCTCGACCGTGCCAAGACCAAGCCAGACTTCTTCTCCGGAGGCCAGTCGCAGCGGGTGATGATCGCCCGCGCCTTGATGCATTCTCCGCTGTTGCTGTTTCTCGACGAGCCGACCACGGGCCTGGATCCGGCCGCCCGGCTGTTCGTCTGGGATCGCCTCCGGGAGCTGCAGCAACGCGGCGTGACGCTCGTCCTCACGACCCACGACATGGAGGAGGCCGCCGCGCTCGCCGATCGCGTCGGGATCATGGATCACGGCAAGCTGCTCGCGCTCGACAGCCCGGTCCGGCTGATCCGCTCGCTGCGCGGCAGCGCGACACTCGAGCTCAGCATCCGCGCCGAGGACGCAGCGACTGCCGGCGAGCTGACCGAGGACCTCGCGCGGCTGCCCGGCGTCGAGCGGGGCGAGCTGCTCGACGGCGCCGCCGAGAGCAGCCCGGAGCTGCGCGTCGTGCGCCTGTACGTGAATGGTGACGCGCCGCGGGTGATCGCGCCGGCGGCGACCCTCGCAGCTGGGCGCGGCCTGAGCCTCAGCGATGTCCACATCGGCACGCCGACGCTCGAGGATGTCTTCATTCAGCTCACCGGAAGGACCCTCAGATGAGCTATGCGCAGAGAACCGTGCGGGGGCCCGCGAACCAGGGCCGCACCCTGCTCGCCGTTCTGTGGCGAGACCTATACGTCACCTGGACCCAGTTGCCGGCGTTCCTGGCCCAGGTGATCCTGCAGCCGCTG
>QHBV01000019.1 GCA_003244035.1 Solirubrobacterales bacterium
CGCGGCAAGCAGCAGGACTTCGCGCCGCTCGCGCCATTGGTCGCCGAGCGCTGCAAGGCGGTCTACCTGATCGGCGAGGCCGCCGAGGAGCTCGCCGCCGCGCTCGAGGGGACCGGGGTGCCACTGCTGCCCGCGGGCGATCTCGAGCGCGCCGTCGCCGGCGCCCGAGCCGCCGCGGTCGCCGGCGACGTCGTCCTGCTCTCGCCCGCATGCGCGAGCTACGACCAATACGCCAGCTTCGAGGCGCGAGGGGAGCATTTCCGCGCACTCGTGCGGGGCGCATCGACTTCGAGGGCCGCATCGATCGGGGAGGGGGGCTGATGGCGCCGGCTGCTGCGCCCGCAGGCGCACAGCCGGCGGCCGACGCGCACGCGCCCCGCGAGCGCGGTCATGCACGTGTCCACGCCCGCCGAGCGCCGCCGCCGCTCGAGCACCGGATCCTGATGACCGCCACGCTTTGCCTGCTCGCGTTCGGTGCGGTGATGGTCTACAGCGCCTCCGCACCGCTGGGCGTGCTCGCCGGCAGCGGCAACGGCACCGGTGAATTTGTGCGCTACCTGGTCTTCGGCGCGGCCGGGCTCGCCGCGATGTACCTGCTCGAGCGGCGCGGGCTGGAGCTCCTGCGTCCCCGGCTCGTGAACGTGCTGCTGCTGGGCTCGTTCGTGCTGCTGGCGCTGGTGCTCGTACCGGGTTTCGGCGTTGTGGTGTCGGGCGCGCGGCGGTGGTTCGCGGCCGGTCCGATCCAGTTCCAGCCCTCGGAGCTGATGAAGCTCGCGCTCGTGCTGTACGTCGCGGGGCATCTGGCTCGGCACCCGAAGAGAATGCGCAGCTTTCGCGAGGCGGTGGCGCCGATCGCGGTGACGCTCGGGCCCGCGTGCCTGCTGATCGTGGTCGAGCCCGACCTCGGCACCGCGCTCGTGGTGGCGTTCTCGATCGCGGCGCTGCTGGTCTCGGCGGGGATGCCGGCGCGCTACCTGGCCGCGCTCGGTCTGCTCGCGGGGGTGCTCGTGATCGCGCTGGTGGCGGCCCAGCCCTATCAGAGCGCGCGGCTGACCTCGTTCTTGCACCCGTGGTCGCTCGCCTCGAACGGGGGATACCAGGCCGTGCAGGGACAGATCGCGCTCGGCTCAGGGGGGCTGCTGGGGGTGGGCCTCGGGCGCTCGGTCCAGAAGGTCTTCTACCTGCCCGAGGCGCAAACCGACTACATCCTCGCGGTGATCGGGGAGGAGCTCGGTGTGCTGGGCATCTTCGGCGTCGTCTTCCTGTACGGGATGATCGCCTACGCGGGGCTGCGAACCGCGCGCCGGGCGGCGGGCCGGTATGCAAAGCTGGTTGCCGCCGGGCTCACGTCGCTCATCCTGTGTCAAGGGATCCTCAACATCTTCGTCGTGCTCGGGCTCGCGCCGCTGACCGGCGTGCCGCTGCCGTTCATCTCCTACGCCCCGACCAACCTCTGCGTGATGCTGGCGGCGGTGGGGCTGCTGCTGAACATCGCACGACCCGGGGGCGGGCGGCTACGGGCGGTCGACGCGGGCGGGACCGGCGTCTGGCGTCGGGGGTCGGCCACGCACCGGAGAGCGGCCGTGGGTCGGGGAGCCGCCACGCGTGACGCCGGCGCGGATCGTGATCGGCGCCGGCGGGACCGCCGGGCACGTCGTGCCGGCGCTGGCGGTCGCGGACGCGCTACGCGCTGAGGGTGCGGAGGTGCTGTTCGTCGGCGGGGAGCGGGCCGAGCTCGAGCTCGTTCCCGCCGCCGGCTACGAGCTCCACTCACTGCACGTCGCCCCGCTTCCGCGACGGGCGCCGGCCAAGGCCGTTCGGGCCGTGGCGATCGACGCCGGCGCGCTGCACGCGGCGCGCCGGCTCGTGCGCTCTCTGCGCCCGTCGGCGGCGCTCGGCGCGGGCGGATACGTCGCTGGACCGGTCGGCCTCGCCGCGGCGCTGGCCCGGGTCCCGCTGGTGCTGATGGAGGCCGACAGCCACCTGGGGCTCACCAACCGGCTGCTCGCGCCGCTTGCCCGGCGCGTCTGCCTGGCGTTCCCGCTCGACGGCCGTGACGGGCGCAAGTTCATCGTGACCGGGCGCCCCGTGCCGCCTGCGGCCACCGACCGGGCGGCGGCGCGCCAGCGCTTTCAGATCTCCCCCACAGAGACCTGCGTGCTCGTGTTCGGGGGCTCGCTGGGAGCGCGATCGATCAACCGTGCCGCGCTGGAGGCGTTCGCGGGAGCGCGCTTTCACGTCCTGCACGCCGCCGGCGAGCGGGACCTCAACGAGCTACAGGCACCTGGGCCCCACTACGACCTGCGCGGCTACATCCCGCGCTTCGGCGAGGCGCTGGTGGCCTGCGACCTGGTCGTTGCGAGGGCCGGAGGGTCGGTGTTCGAGATCGCCGCCCACGGGCGCCCGGCCGTGCTCGTGCCCTACCCGCACGCCACCGCCGACCACCAGTGGGCCAACGCCCGCTTCATGGAGCAGGCCGGCGCGGCGGTCGTGATCGCCGACGACGAGCTCACCGGGCCCAGGCTGGCGGCGGAAGTCGGGCGGCTGCTGGCTGATCCCGGCCGCCTGGTGGCGATGGCCCGGGCCGCGGCGGTTTTCGCGCGCCCGGGCGCGGCGCGTCAGATCGCCGGCGAGCTGCTGTCCGCCGTTCGCTGAGCGTCGTCGTGTGCCGGCGCGGGCGTGCCCCCAGCCGCCCGCGCCGGGTGAAGCCTCAGTACGGCTCGCTGCGATACCTCGGACCGAGCCTTGCGTTCGCGCGCGAGGCCTCGCCGATCGCCTTGGCCGGCCAGAACGTTCCCGCCGGAGGGCCGCCGTGGCACGAGCCGCTGCTGTTCCCCGGGGGTGAGGTCCACAGGAAGGCGTCGACGGACTTGAAGCCGGTGATCGTCGTGGGCGGGGGTCCCAGCCCGCGGCCAGGTGGATTGCACAGCAGCTCGTTGCCGTACTTGACGCGGTTGCGCGGCCGCAGCGGCCCCCGGCCGTTGTTGGCGGTGTTGACGATGAAGTGGGCGCCGTGGGTCAGGCGCGAGACCTTCTGCCCCCAGTTGATCTCGTTGATCGTCCAGTTCTCGTGCGTGTCGTTGGTGAAGAAGCCGCGGATCCGGCGCACGCCGCTGGCGTTCAGGACCTTCGCCGTGTACGAAGGACTGTTCGAGTCGGAGTAGCCGGCTTCGAGGTATACGACGGTGTGCGGGAGCGCGGAGATCTTGTCGACCTCGTAGCGCAGATCCGCCTCCCAATCGCCCAGCGCGTGGGTGTGGGCCATGCACTGCGAGGTGCCGATCGCATCGAGCTCGAGCAGGTAGACGGCGGCGCGAGTGCCGGTCGCGGCGGCGACTTCGTCGACGCGCCTGCGGAACGTTGGGCCGGCGGCGATCACCTGGCCCGGAGTCGGGCAGTCGCCGAGCGCCGCGTGCAGGAAGTCGGTGTTGAACACCGGAATCGACCCCGGATCGGCGGTCAGGTTGGCACAGAAGAGCTTCTGAACCTGGACGTAGACCGCTCCCGGGCCTCCTCCGCCCGAGGCCGCGCTGAAGCGCTGGGTCTCGGGCTTGGCGGCGATCTTCGCGAGCATCGCGACGTTATGGGCCACGCCTGGATGTGCCTGGAAGTACGCCTGCACGCCGGGCTGGAACAGCGCCTGCAGGAACGCCGCCCACGAGTAGTCGTCGGGGAACCGGGTCGGATCGATGCTCAGGGTCCGTGCGATCGTGCTCGCCGCGGCCCCG
>QHBV01000020.1:0-1288 GCA_003244035.1 Solirubrobacterales bacterium
CTGGTTCGGTGCCGAGCGCATTCGTGCGCACGTGGAGAGACGGTGGTCGTGACGCCGCGTGGGTGCACGCGGCCGGAGAGATAGATGACACCGCGGTGGCGCGGCTCGAGCAGGCTTTGCACCGGGCCGAGCTGCGGGCACGGCTGGTCGTGCTCGACCTCCGCGAGCTCACCTCGATCGACGCTTCGGGCATCGAGATGATCGCCCGTGCGAGTGTTCGCGCTCGCCGTACTGGCGGTCGGCTCGTGCTCGTCCGCGGCCCCGCCGAGGTCGATCGCATGTTCGTTGGGACGGGCGCCTCGGATAGCGTGGAGATCGTGGACCTCGACTCGGTCGAGCGACTGCTTCACCCTCTCCCGAAAACCTCCCCTGGTCGCTTCGTATGAGCGCGATGAGAGCGACCGCGCGGTGTCCGCAGGAGGGCGTGGCGCCCGAGGTCGAGATCGGGAGCTTCCGCTTCGCCGCCGGAGCGCCGGCCGATGCGCGACACACGGAGCCCCGGCCCCGCAGGAGCTGCTGGCCGCGAGCCTGGCCGCCTGCTCCACGCTGGCGATCGAGGCATATGCCAAGCGCATGGGATGGGACGTCGGGGAGGTGGTAGTCGAGGTCGACTACGAGATTGCCAGGCGCGGATCGCCGGCCCGATGCGGGATGGTCGTCCGTCTGCCCGAGCACGTCCCCGAGGAGCAGCGCCGGCGCCTGATGGCGATGGCGGCAACTTCCCCGGTGCGCCGCACGCTCGAGGGCGAGACGATGTTCGACGAGCGCCTCGAGCTCGAGCCGACGCCGCGCGGACGGCCGCCGGCCACCACCGAGCAGCCAGGGCGTGCGCCCGAGGGCAAGCACCTGCGTCGACACCTGCGCCGGCGTCGCCCCTCGTCAGCTCGGTAGTGTCCTCTGGCAGGGACATGCCAGAAGCAGTGATCATCGATGCGATCCGGACGCCGATCGGCAGGGCGGGCAAGGGCTCGCTGAGGACGGTGCGCGCCGACGAGCTCGCCGCGATCCCGATCCGCGCGCTGGTGGCCCGCAATCCGGGAGTCGACTTTGCCCAGACCGCCGACGTTCTGATGGGCGCCGCTTCGGGGATCGGCGAGCAGGGCTACAACGTCGGGCGCAATGCCGCGCTGCTGGCGGGGCTCGACCACCACGTGCCCGGCTGCACCGTCAACCGCTTCTGCGCCTCCTCGCTGATGACGATCCGGATGGCCGCGCACGCGATCAAGGCCGGAGAGGGCGACCAGTACATCGCCGCCGGTGTCGAGGCCGTCTCACGCGCCGGGCTCGG
>QHBV01000020.1:1337-3609 GCA_003244035.1 Solirubrobacterales bacterium
TACGACGTCTACATCTCGATGGGGATGACTGCCGAGAACGTTGCCGAGCGCTGTCACGTCACGCGCGAGCAGCAGGACGAGTGGGCGGTGATCTCCCAGTCCCGGGCCGTGCGGGCCCGAGACTCGGGTCACTTCGGTGAAGAAATAGTGCCGGTGACCGTGGCAGCCCACAGGGACCTCGACAAGGAGGGCAACGAGGTCGACGTGCCCGAGACCGTCGTCCGCGACGACGACGGGCCACGCCCCGGGACGACGCTCGAGCGCCTCGCCCAGCTGAAGCCCGTGTTCAAGCCCGATGGCACGGTCACCGCCGGTAATGCCTGCCCGCTCAACGACGGCGCCGCTGCGGTGCTGGTGGTCTCCGCGGAGAAGGCCAAGGCGCTCGGCGTGGAGCCCAAGGCGCGGATCCTGGCCTCGACCGTCGCCGCGATCCGCCCGGAGATCATGGGGCTCGGCCCGATTCCCGCCGTCCGGGCGCTGCTGAAACAGGCGGGGATGACGATCGAGGACATCGACATCGTCGAGATCAACGAAGCGTTCGCCGCCCAGATCGTCCCCTGCCGGGATGAGCTCGGGATCCCGGAGGAAAAGCTCAATCCGTTCGGCGGCGCGATCGCCCTNNGGTCACCCGTTCGGCATGACCGGCGCCCGGATCATGACGACGCTGCTGAACGGTCTGCACAAGCTCGACGGCACCTACGGGATCGAGTCGATGTGCGTGGCCGGGGGGATGGGGCAGGCGATGCTGGTCGAGCGCCTGGCCTGACGCTCGGGACTCGTTCTGCGACGTTTCGGTCGCTCCTGACGCGACCCGGGCGGATCGGTTCACGCACGGCGCGCCAGCGACAGCGCGAAGCACTCCTGCGCGTCGGTGTACCAGCCGTCGAGCGCCAGGCCGGCGGCCTCGAAGTCCGCCTCCAAGCGCGCGCGTGTGAACTTGGCGCTGATCTCGGTCCGCAGCTCCTCGCCGGCGGCGAACTCGACCCGGAGCCCGAGCGCCGCGATCAGGACGCTGCACGGCCAGCGCGCGCGCAGGCGCATCTCGACCCACTCGTGCCGGCGGTCGAAGAACGCGACGTGGTCGAAGCCGTCCGGTGAGAAGTTTGCGCCGAGCTCGCGGTTGATCACGTGCAGCACGTTGCGGTTGAACTCCGCGGTGACCCCGCCGGAGTCGTCGTAGGCGGCCTCGATCACGGTCGGGTCCTTGACCAAGTCGGTCCCGAGCAGCAGCCGGTCCGCGGGGCCAAGCAGCGCGCGGATCTTGCGCAGCAGCGCGCGGCGGGTTCCGGGAGGGAAGTTGCCGATCGTCCCCCCGAGCAGCGCGACGATCCGGGGGACCCCGTCGGCGTCCGGCACGCGGTGCAGATGCCGTTCGAAGTCGCCGATCACGCCGTGGACCAAGAGCTCGTCGTACTCGGCGACCAGCTCCTGCGCCGCCTGGCCGACGACCTGCTCGGAGACGTCGAGCGCGACGTAGCGGCGCAGCGTTCCCGCCTGCTGCATCGCGTCCAGCAGGATCCGTGCCTTCTCGGCCGAGCCCGAGCCGAGCTCCACCAGCTCGCCCGCGCCGGTCGCCGTCACGATCTCTCCGGCGCGCTGCTCGAGCACCCGTTTCTCGGTGCGCGTCGGGTAGTACTCGGGCAGCTCGCAGATGCGCTCGAACAGCTCCGAACCCCGCGCGTCGTAGAAGTGCTTGGCCGGAAGCTCCTTGAACGGCCGCGTCAATCCGTCGAGGACGTCGTTGGCCAGGCAGCGCTCCTCGGCCTCCGAGAGCCAGGATTCGATCAGGATCGCGCTCGCCTGCGCGTGCGAGGTCATCGCTGGAGATCCCTGGCGATCCGGATGCCGGCGAAGATCTGGCGGCGCTGCGGGTGGTCCCAGTTGCGGAACGTCGGCGTGATCGCACGCGCCCTGGTGGCCCACGACCCGCCTCTGAGCACCTTGTGGTCGGCTCCGAAGAAGACCTCGGAGTACTCCCGGTATGGATGTGCGACAAACCCCGGGTAACCGGTGAAGTCGCTGCAGGTCCACTCCCACACGTCGCCGATCATTCCCAGGCAGCCGCATGGCGACGCCCCCGCCGTATACGCGCCGGCCGGCGCCGGTCCGAGACGGTGGTGGTCGACGTTGGCGTGGATCCCCGCGATCGGCTGATCGCTGCCCCATGGGTAGCGGCGGGCGGTCTCGCGCTCCTGCTCCCAGGTCGCCGCCTTCTCCCACTCGACCTCGGTGGGAAGGCGAGCGTCGTTCGCGCGGGCGAAGGCGTCGGCCT
>QHBV01000020.1:3650-9823 GCA_003244035.1 Solirubrobacterales bacterium
TCGGCCTCGAACCAGGAGACGTGGACGACGGGGCGGTGCGGGTGCAGTGCTTCGAGCTCGCTCAGGCGCCACTCCGCGTCGAGCTCCGCCGTCCACCCACCGGGTCGGGTGATGTCGTACTGCTCCTTCCACGCCCAGCCCTCGTCCGACCACCACGCTCGGCGCTCATACCCGCCGCCCTCGACGAAGGTCAGGTAGCTGGCGTTGGTGATCGGCGTGCGCCCGATCAGGTAGCCGCGTACGTCGGTGCGNNTGGCGCGGCCGCTCGTTGTCATAGGCGAATGCGGCCCACGCCGGCTGCGCCGGCGTGGGCGCCTCGCAGGCACCGATCGTGCACTCACCGGCCGCCACCTCGATGAGCTCGAGACCGGTGGGAGCGGGCGCCGGGGGGGATGGAGCCGGAGCGGACGGGCTCCGTCCGCTCGGCGCGGGCTCGCAGCCGGGCAGCCGGGCGAGCTGGAGCGTCTGCAGCATGGTCTCGCCGTGCTGCTGCTCGTGGCGGAGCACGAGCTCGTGCTGCCAGCCGTCGCCGACCCCGCGCTCGTCAATCACGTCGAGCGTTCTCGATCGCACCTTTGCCAGGTACTCGCGTGTGGCGGTCGGATCCAAGAAGGGAAGCTGGCCCCGCCCGGCCCGGGGGGATTCGAACGCGTCGTAGACGCCGGCGAGGTCGTCGCGCAGCAGCGCCCCCCCGCCATAGCGGTGCACGAGCCACAGGTCCTCAAACGCCGCGATGTGTCCGAGGTCCCAGACCAGCGGGCTCATCAGCGGCGAGTGCACGCGCTGCAGGTCCTGCTCGGACAGGTGGGCGACGAGCGCGAGCGTCCGTTCGCGCGTCTCGAACAGCGCATCGAGGAGATCCACCGCATTCACACCGGCTGCGGTTGGGCTGCCCATCGTCACGATTGTCCCATCTCAGGGGTCTACGAGCGGGGACCCGGTGCGGATCAGCTCAATGCGGAGCGAAGGTAGAGCGAGCCGCCCCGCTCGAGCAGCCACGTCAGGCGCAGCCCCTGCGGCTCGGCCAGCTCCGGGCCGCTCGCGATCGTCGGGCCACGACCGCCCCCGGCGAGCTTCGGGACGATCGTCAGAAACAGCTCGTCGACGAGGTGCTCTGCGAGCAGCGCGCCGAACAGCGTGGGTCCGCCTTCGCAGAGCAGCACGCGCACGCCATGGTCGCAGCGCAGGCGGGCCAGCGCCGTTGTCAGCGTCAGCTCGGCGGGGTCCAGTTGCACTACTACGACCTCCGCCCTGGCACCGGAGACGTCGATTGCGACCGGAGAGAACACAACGACCTTCGCCTCCGGCTCGGCGAACAGCGGGATCTCGAGCGGGATCTCGCCGCTACGCGTGACCATGCACGTCAACGGCTCGGGCGCCACGGCGCGCTGCACCCGGCGCCGGCGGCGCTCAGGCTTCAGGATCCGCCCGTAGCGCTCGGTTCGCAACGTCACGGTTCCAGCCAGCACAGCGTCGACCCGCTCGCGCAGGCCGTGGAAGAGTGCGTGGTCGCCGTCGTCTCCGAGCGGGCCCGAGCGCCCGCCCAGCGTTGCCCGACCGTCGGCGCTGGCGACGAAGTTGACGATCGTGTACGGGCGGTCGGCGGGGGCGCTGGGCCCGAGCTCGACCGACGCCAGCAGGCCCTCGAGCTCGACCGTGCCAGGCTCGGGAAGCAGGCGGTTGAACTCCATCTTCGACCGACCCTAGCGGTTGGTCTGTCCGCGCGGTGGCCGCGTGCGATCCGGTCCTGAGCCCCGGCGGGCGTAGACTGGGTCGAATGAGTGGCTCCGCGAGCATTCGGCCGGAACGCAACCTCGCGCTCGAGCTCGTGCGGGTCACCGAGGCGGCTGCCCTGGCCGCGGCCGAGATGATCGGGCGCGGGGACAAGGAGGGCGCCGACCAGGCCGCCGTCGACGCGATGCGTNNGGGGAGGGCGAGAAGGACGAGGCGCCGATGCTCTTCAACGGTGAGCACATCGGCGATGGGAGCCCGCCGCCGGTCGATGTCGCAGTCGATCCGCTCGAGGGCACGCGCTTGACCGCGCTCGGGATGTCGAGTGCTGTGGCGGTGATCGCGCTGGCCGAGCGGGGCGCGATGTTCGATCCCGGACCCTGCATGTACATGGAGAAGATCGCCGGCGGTCCCGAGATCGCCGATCTGCTCGACCTCGATCGGCCACTGGTCGAGACGCTCGAGCTGATCGCCGAGCGAAAGCAGGTGGGCGTCCGCGACCTGATGGTCGCGATGCTCGACCGCGAGCGCCACCACGCCGCTATCGAGGAGGTCAGGCAGGCGGGGGCCCGGGTTCGCCTGATCCTCGATGGAGACGTTTCCGCGGCGATGCTCGCGGTCACCGAGACCGCGGCCGTGGATCTCCTGTGGGGTATCGGCGGGACGCCTGAGGCGGTTATCTCGGCTGCAGCGATCAAGTGCCTCGGCGGTCAGCTGCTGGGCAGGCTGTGGCCTCGCGACGACGATGAACGCTCAGCCGCGCTGGCGGCCGGTTACGACCTAGCGAAGGTGCTCGACTGCGACGACCTGGTGGCGGGGGAGGACGTGTTCTTCTCGGCCACCGGCGTGACCGACGGCGAGGTGCTGCAGGGGGTCAGCTACCTGGGCAAGCACGGCGCGAGCACCGAATCGCTGGTTACCCGCTCGCGCTCGGGAACGGTGCGCCGGATCTTCGCCCGCCACGACCGCGCGAAGATGCGGGCATTGGTGGGCGGCCTCTACAGCTGAGCCGGACGCGCGGGGTCACGCGGGGCGTCGCTAGCCGCCAGCCGTCCGACTTTCGACTGGGCGAGCTCGAGCGTGGAGAGCGAGCGCAGGAATGCGTGTGTGACCAGCACGTGCAGGTACGATTGCGTTGCTTCGTACACCGGCATGCTGAAGCCGGCCGCGATCGCGGGGTAGAAATTGGCGACCTCGACCTCGATCCGGACCCTGGCGAGACCGGCGGAAGCGTGGCCCGCGCGGGCGAAACCGGCGTCCTGCTCTGACCACGCGCGCAGGCGCCGGATGTCCAGCGAAAGAAAGCCGCAGCCGCGTCCGGCGCGGGCCACGAGCAGGCCGTCGCGGATCCGCCAGCTCACCCTTCCGTGGTCGGACTCGAGCACGTACTCGGGGAGATCGAAGCGCAGCAGCGTCAGCGGCCGCCCGACGAGCACTACCAACCGCTCGTGGGGTCCGTAGATGAGGCGGACCAAGCCGAGGGTCACGCGGGAGAGAAAGCGCCAGTACGTGCGTCCCAGGTTCTCGAGGTTGGTAGGGCTCCACAGCCGCTCGAGCTCCGGTGGGGTCATCGTCAGCTCCGCGGACTGGACCGAGAGCACGGCGCCGTCGCGCTTGCGATTCGAGGTGCGCGGCGAGACGACCATCGCGCGGACCGGAGCGTTTCGACGGCGTGCGCGCAGGGCCGCAAGCGCGGAGAGCAGAGCGGCCACGAGCGTCGTGATCGGCGCAGGCATCACCCTGATTTTGCCCGGTTGGGCGGTGCGGCGCTCAGCGCGCCGGCGCCACCAGCGCGACCATCGACCCCGCGGCGAGCTCGCCCTCGCCGGGGGGGATCAATGCGAATGCGTCGGCACCGAGCAGCGACGTGAGCAGGTGCGAGCCCTGGCGTCCACTCGGGAACGCGCGCGTGCACGAATCGTCCGGTTGCAGGCGGACGCACAGCGCCCGCTCGCAACGGGGGTGGCGGAGCACCGTGACGCCAAGTCGTGCGCGTCGATCGAGGACCTGCGGCGTCGGGTCTCCCTGGAGCGCCGTGAGTGCGACGCGGGCGAACAGCGAGAAGGTGACCGCGGCGGACACCGGGTTGCCCGGGAGCGCCAACACGAGCGTGGCGCCTGCGGACCCGAACCACACCGGTTTGCCCGGCTGCAGCGCGACGCCCCAGAAGACCTCGCTCGCGCCCCGTTTCGCGAGCGCCGCCTTGACGTGGTCGTGGGGGCCGACCGAGACGCCGCCCGAGACGATCACCAGATCGGAGCGCTGCAACGCGGATGCGAGCCCGGCCACGATCGCGTCTCGGCGATCGGGCAGGCTCTGCACGGGCGCGACGATCGCGCCGCAGCGCCTCGCCAGCGCCGCGAGCATCGGGCCGCCCGAGTTGTGGATCTCGCCCGCGCGGAGCGGCAGGCCCGGTGCACGCAGTTCGTCGCCCGTGCACAGGATGCAGACGCGGGGCCTGCGGACGACCGTCAGCTCAGCAGCACCGGCAGCCGCGGCAGCGGCGAGCTCGCACGCGCCAAGCTTGGTCCCAGCCGCCAGCACCGTCTCGCCGGCACGCATGTCCTCGCCTGCGCCGCGTATGTCTGCCCCGGTGCCGACCGCCGCACGGGCGTCGATCACCGAGCCGCGACGCACCACATCCTCCTGACGGATCACGGCGCTCGCACCCGCTGGCAGCGCCGCGCCGGTCGAGATCGCGATCGCATCATCCTCGCCGATGCGCTCCTGCGAGGGCGCACCTGCGCGCGACTCCCCGATCACCCTCAGCCCGCGCTTGCCGGGGCCGGCGCTGATGGCATAGCCGTCCATCGCCGCGCACGCGAACGGCGGAACATCGCCCGTTGCCCGCACACCGCGTGCCAGCACCCTGTCGAGGGCCGCGTCAAGGGTCACGGACTCGTGCCCGAGGGGCGCCGAGGCCTGCAGGACACGGGCACGGGCCTCGGCTACTGCGATCAGCGCGCGCCCGTGCTGCAAGGCTGGGGCGGGTGCTAGGTCCTGGGCAGCGACACGGCGCCGATCGTGACCGTGTCGGCGATCCCGAGCGCTGTGGCCGTCGCCTCGGTCAGATCCCAGTCGGCGCCGTTCGCATACGGGCCACGGTCGATCACCGGCACGACGATCGTGTGCCCTCGGTAATAGATCGAAACGGGCGTGCCGCATTTCAGGGTTCTGTTCGCGACGCCGAGCGTGCTCCGTTGCAGCTTCTCTCCGCAGGCGGTCCGCTGACCGAAGAACCCCGGGCCGTACCAGGTGGCGATCGCCGGCCTGTACACGATCACGGTCAGCGTCGCAGACGCCGCCGCCGTATGGGGGCGAGCGCTGAGGGTCCCGGCGACGACCGCCCGGATCGCGAACTGCCCGATGTGATTGGTCGGCCAGATCGCGCTGAACGAGCCGTTGCGACGGACGCTGCCGTGGGTCGTCGGCGCCCACGCCCAGTTGGTCTCGCGTCCGCGCCGCTCGATCTCGACGACCCTTCCAGCGGCGGCCGGCGAGACCTTGCCGGTGAAGCTCAGCTTGTTGTTCAGGAAAGCCGATGAATGCGTGACGATCGTGATCCCGTTGCCGTTCGCGCTGACGATCACGTTGCCCGGCTGGACCACCACTGGGGAGGTGCTCGGGGTAGACGTGCCTGGCGCCGGCGGGGGCGTCGCCGCTCCGGCGCCGAGTCCCCCGCCGCCCGCGAGCGCGGCGCCGCCGGAGCTCGCCTGGGCGAGTCCGGGCAGCAGCAGGAGCAGGCTGCCGGTACCGATCAGGAGCAGGGCGGCGACATAGGCGTTTACGCGTCTGGAGATGGCGTGGTCCGTCCTTTTCGGGTTGGTGCCTACGGGGTGAGCTGACGGGCTCGCGCCGTGTAAGCGCTACGGTCCCCGTTGGGACCGATTCGCCCCTGCGAGCCTGGACGGCCCGCAAAGTGGTTCCCCCGCCGACCGCCCGCGGACGGACGATCGCTCGGCATGCAAGGCGAGGAGTATACGAAACTCCGCGGGCGATGTCGTGAACCGATGTTCGTCGGGTTGCGTAGTACACTCTGCTCGTAGCCTCGCGGCCGTGCGCCCTCGGGGCCTGCGGCGCGATATGCGGCAGCGTCAACGACGGAAACGGAACCAGATGTCAGTAGCCGAACTGCAGGAGCTCGAAGAGGTCAAGGGCCTCATCAATCGCGGAGCGCAGCTCGGTGTGCTCACGTACGCCGAGATTGCCGGTGCTGTTTCCGAGCTCGATCTCGACGAGGCGGATGTCGAGGAGCTGCACGGCTTCCTCGAGCGGGCTGAGATCGAGCTCGTCGAAGAGGTCGACCCGGCGCTGGCGGCGACCGAAGTGGAGCGTGCGCCTGACAAGCGCACCCGGCGCAAGCCGAAGACCGCGCTCGACCTCAAGCCGGACATGACCACCGATTCGCTGCAGCTGTTCCTGAAGGACATCGGCAAGGTGCG
>QHBV01000020.1:9888-10624 GCA_003244035.1 Solirubrobacterales bacterium
GCCAAGCAGAAGATGGTCGAGTCGAACCTCAGGCTGGTCGTCTCGATCGCGAAGAACTATCGCAATCAGGGGCTGCCGTTCCTAGACTTGATTCAAGAGGGGACGCTGGGCCTGGTGCGTGCGGCGGAGAAGTTCGACTACCGCAAGGGGTTCAAGTTCTCAACCTACGCCACCTGGTGGATCCGCCAGGCGATCGCCCGCGCGCTGGCCGACAAGGCACGGACGATCCGGATCCCCGTGCACGTGGTCGAGAAGCTCAACAAGATCGGCCGTGCAGAGCGCAAGCTCGTCACCGAGCTCGGACGTGAGCCCACCGCCGAGGAGATCGCTGAGGTGACGGGCATCGAGCCTGACGAGGTCGAGTCGATCAAGCGCTCGGCACAGGCACCGGTTTCGCTGGAGAAGCCTGTCGGCGACGAGGAGGAGTCCGAGTTCGGTCAGTTCATCGCCGACGAGCGGGCCGAGTCGCCATACGAGCGAGCAGCTGAGATCCTCACCAAGGAGGCGCTGCGCGAGGCGCTCGAGAACCTGAGCTATCGCGAGCGACGAGTGCTCGAGCTGCGCTACGGACTGGGTGGCGAACACCCGCGGACGCTCGACGAGGTCGGACGCACGTTCAACGTCACCCGGGAACGGATCCGGCAGATCGAGAATCAGTCGCTGAAGAAGCTGCAGTCGCTCGCCGAGGCACAGAAGCTCCGCGACGTCGCGTAGCGGCTGTGCGCCAGGCGAGGGT
>QHBV01000020.1:10669-12426 GCA_003244035.1 Solirubrobacterales bacterium
GCTTCAGTTCCTGAAGCATCGCGCTAGAATCGAGGTCCGGATGATTCCCAACGACGCCTGCCCGGTCTGCCGCACGGCAGAGATCGTGTGTGGGAAATGGACGCTCTTGGTGATTCGGGATCTCGCCGAGGGCCGTTCGCGCTTCGGCGAGCTCGAGCGTTCGTTGCAGGGGATCAGCCCCCGTACGCTTTCGCTGCGCCTGCGGGCGCTCGAGGAGGCGGGCATCGTCGAGCGCCAGACGTTTCCCGAGGTACCCCCTCGCGTGGAGTACGCCCTGACCCCCAAGGGCCAAGCGCTTGTCCCGTTGATCGAGGACATGCGTACGTACGGACAAGAGTGGCTTGTGGCCGCCTAACGGGGCGAGGATGCGGATCGCAGTGGCCGCGGACGAGCTGATCGGCATCGCGCCGGCGCTGTTCGAGCACCTTCGGAGCCGGGGGCACGAGCCGATTGCGCACGGCGTCTACAGCGAGGATCAGCGGCCCGATTGGGCGTGGGCGTGCGAGGCGGCCGCTCGGGACGTAGCCGAGGGACGCGCCGAGCAAGCGGTGGTCGCGTGCTGGACCGGCACCGGCGCATCGATCGCCGCGAACAAGGTCCCGGGGATCCGGGCGGCGCTCTGCGCCGACGCCGAGACGGCCCGGGGCGCGCGCCGGTTCAACGACGCCAACGTGCTCGCGCTCAGCCTCCGCCTGACCTCGGAGGCGACGCTGCAGGAGATCCTCGATGCCTGGTTTGCGTCCTGCGCCAGCGCCGAGCCGAGCGACGTCGAGAACGTCGCGCACGTGAGCGAGATCGAACGCGCCGGCTGAGGCGGGCTCGACTTTCGAGCAGGTCCTGCTGAGACGGGCTCGACCTTCGAGCAGGATCCCGCTCGCGCGCGCAGAAACCGCGGTCGTGCGCAACGCCACGCTTCACGGCGTCCTTGAGGCATTCACCGCGGACGCCGCGGGACAGCTGACTGCCGAAACCGCCACCGGCGCCGAGATCCCCTATGAGGTGATCGACGCCGGGGGGCGAGCCCCCGGGCGGGTGCCTCTGTACTGCTACCGACCGCTGACAGCGGCGTTCATCCGCGAGCGACTGGGGCTGCTCTCGGCCCTCGCCACCTATGCGCCCGCGGCCCGAGCGCTCGCGGGGATCGAAGGGGCCGGGGCATACCTGCGTGCGCGTGGCGAGGACCGGATTCCGCAACGGCCACGCCCGCGCGCGGACGCGGTACTGCGCTCGTTCCTCGCCGCGGTGTTCGCGGAACGGACTCAATTCGGGTTTGAGCCGGCGCGCTTCGAAGCGGCATACGACGAGCTTGAGCGGGCGCTGTACGAGGGCTCGTCGGTGATGGTTGTGATCGCGCCGCTGCTCGGGATCGCGCTCGACCACACAACCGACGAGCTCGCGCTCGGGGACGGGCTCTCGCTCGTGCGGGGCGAGCGGCTTCCGGACGCCCCCGCGGACGCGGTTTGGTGCGCCCACGGCCCGGATGGGGGGGTCGGCGAGGACCCGAGCGTGCTCATCTCCCTCACCGTCACCACCGGTCGCTCCGCGCCCGGGCCGGTGGCGCTGGCCCGCGCGCGCTTCCGGCGGATCCTGACCGCGCTGCGCCTGTTCGAGCGCGGGGGCTACGCGCTCGGCCCGATCGCGTGGGCGCGGACCGACACCGGTGTCTGGCGGACGGTCGCCCTGGGCGGCAGCGGCCGTCCCCGCTTCTTGACGGTGATCTCCTCGGCGCAGGAGGACGAGCTGCGCGCATTCTGCAA
>QHBV01000020.1:12484-23904 GCA_003244035.1 Solirubrobacterales bacterium
TTCGAGGCGCTGACCGACTACTTACTTGCCCTGCGTGCGCTACTCGAGCCCGAGGGCCCGGCCAGCGGGCGCCTGGCTCAGCGCCTGGCCGTGATCTGCGCCCGGGCGGACGGGCGTACGGCGCTCGCCGAGCGCACTGCGCACGCGATCTCGCTCGAGCGGGCCGTGATCGCCGGCCTTGCCCCCGCCGAGCCGGGCGTCGCCACGCTTGTGGACGAGCTCGCCGAGCACCTGCGAGCGCTGCTCCGAGACGCCCTGTGCGGTCATCTCGGCGCCGATCTGCGGGCGGTCGCGGACGAGCTGCTGGCGGAATCTGCCCAGACCGAGCCTGATACCGATGCGGAACGTGACAAACCGGGCGGCCGGACGGCACGCTGGAACAGATAAGCATCTACCCCGGTCCTCAGCCGCCCACAGCCTAGAACGTCGCCGGCGACGCGAGATGCGGCGCGAGATGCTCCAGCGCGATACGCTGGACCCCAGGCCGCTCCCCACTCGGCCGCTGAAAAGGGGCCGGGAGTGTTTTGCCGCCAGGCACAACATAAGTCCTGGGGCTCGTATGAAGTCAGGGGGAGCGCGACTGTAGCGGCGAGCGGGCTCCGGCCCGCTCGTTCTGCCCCGGGGCCGCGACGAAATCGTCCGGATGCGGCCGGGATGACTTCGCGTACACATTCACTTCGGACCCTGAGTCGCTGAGTCGTGTGGATGCAGGCGCTTGGGCTTCTCGGGAGCCGTGCTCACGCCACGACGTCCGCCAGCAGCCGCTCGCGCTCGCGATCGGAAGCGAACAGGTAGCGATGCATGCGCAGTAGCCCCTCGGTGTCGTGGATGTCGTCGTCGAGCTGGGGAACGAGCAGCAGCGGGCAGTCGCCCAGCTCCTCGCGCAGGCGCCTGACGTTGCGCCGGTCATGCGCGGCGAGCGCGTGGTAGTCGCGGAAGTTCGCGGCGACGCGTGCGGCGAGCTCGGGGTCGAGGCGACCGACGAGCGCCGCCTCGACCTCGCCAGGCTCGTGGTCCCCGAGCACGTCGTGATGGACGCGGTTGACAACGACCCCGGCGAACGGCAGCCCACTCTGGCGCAGCGTGCGACGGAACCAAATCGCCTCATCGATCGGCTCGTCCTGGGCGGTGCTCACGAGCAAGAACGCGGTGGTGCTCGCTCGCAGCATGCGCTCGACCTTCACGGCGCGCATGCTGAAGTCCTCAGTCATCTCCCCGAGGAGCTCGAAGAAGGTCGAGAGGTCTGCCAGCAGGTCGACGCCGGTGACCCGCCGCAACGCCGCCAGCAGCGGCGCCGCGCCGCGGCCGATCACGCGCATTCCGAGGCCCGTCGGGCGAACCAGGGCGCTCAGCGCTCCCCCTTCGAGGAATGAGGTCAACCGCCGGGGCGCCTCGAGGAACTCGAGCGCGCTGCGCGATGGCGGGGTGTCGAGCACCAGGAGATCGAAATCGCCCTCCTGGTCGAGCTCGTACAGCTTCGCGATTGCGGTGAACTCCTGGGATCCGGACACCGCAGTGGAGAGCTCGCGGTACACGCGGTTGGACTTGATCTCCGCGGCGCGCCGTGGAGTGGGGGCGATCCGGTCGATCAGCTCGTCGAACGTCCGCTTCGGGTCGAGCATCATCGCCCACAGCTCGCCACGGACCTCTAGACCCCCCGCTCCCGCCAGCCGCCCGAGCTCCACGCGGCGAGGCTCGTTTTCCAACGTCTCCAGGCCGAGGGCGTTCGCCAGCCGCCGCGCGGGGTCGATCGTCACGACCGCGACCCTGGCGCCGCGCGCCGCCATCCCGAGCGCGATCGCCGCCGAGGAGGTCGTCTTGCCGACACCGCCGGCGCCCGCGCACACGCACACGCGCTTGCCCTCGAGTAGGTCCGTGACGCTCACAGCTGCTCCTCGAGCCTGTCGGCGAGCAGCTCGAGCTCGGGCCTGGCGAGCCGGTCGGAGAATACGAATGGGAGCTCGAGCAGCGCCGTTCCCAGCCCCTCGCACAGGCGCGCCTGCTGCTCGAGCTGAACCGTCATCCGGGCGTGCTCGGAAAGCGCCGCCCTGAGCGCGGCCCGACCAACGGGCGTCTGCGCTCGCATCAGCGCATCGCGCAGCCCGGTCAGCTCAGCCGGCCCGAACCGCTCCGGATAGCGGGCGTTGACGATCACCGCGTCGAGCTCGAGCTGGTCGCCGGCGAGCGCGTCGCGCAGCGCCAGTGTCTCGTTGACGGGCATCTCCTCTGCAGTGGCGACAGCCACAAATCCCGTGAACGTGCGATCCGCGATCGTGGTAGCGATCGTGCGGCCCTGGTGGGCGATCGGACCGACGCGCGCGATCTCGGCGAACGTCCGTGGCGTTCGTAGGATCCCCACGCCGTGGCCCGACGCCGGGGCGTCCACGATCACCGAGTCATACGGCGCCGCCCCGCGCGTCCTGCGCTGTAGCTGCGCCAGCTCCCAGACCTTGCCGATACTCAGCAGCTCCCGCATCCCCGGGGTCGCCATCGCGAACGCTCCGAACAGCTTGCTGGAGCCGAGCGCTTGTCCGAGCGGCCCGGTCTTGACCCGCAGGTACTCCTCCATCGCCTGCTGGGGATCGATTGAGATCGTGAACAGGCCAGGGGCGAGCTCCACCTCCTCGAGGGCCTCGTCCATGGGCGCCGCTTGGGAGGACGACTCGAACGCCCGCTTGACACGCTCCTGGCGGGCGAGCTCGACGACGATCGTGCGCAACCCGCGGCGGGCGCTCACGAGCCCGAGCGCGGTTGCGACGGTCGACTTCCCGACTCCGCCCTTGCCGGTGACGAAGATCAGGCGCTTGTCGAGCAGTGCGGGCACCAGTCGCAACATACTGAGGCGGCCTGTGAGGTTTGTCCCGGGCTGTGATGAAGGATTCCCCAACGAACGTGCGAATACAGGCGCGTATGAGCTCCCCGGCACTAGCAGAGACCTCCGCGACGGGCACCTGCAAGGTGGTCGCGTTCGCCAACCAGAAGGGCGGCGTAGCCAAGACGACCACCACCCTCAACCTGGCAGTCGCGTTCGCCGAGGAGGGCCACCGTGTGATGTGCTGCGACATGGACCCGCAGGGCAACTTGACGATGTCACAGGGAATCGACCCCGACACGCTCGAGAAGTCGATGTACGACGTGCTCGTGCACCACGTCCCGATCCGCGACATCATCCAAAAGCGGGAAATCGACGTGGCGTGCGCGTCGATCGATCTGGCGGGCGCCGAGATCGCGATGTCGACGATGATCGGCCGCGAGCGTTCGCTCCAGAAGGCGCTAAAGGGGGTCGAGCACGACTACGACTTCGTCTTCATCGACACGCCCCCGAGCCTCGGATTGCTGACGATCAACGCGCTCACCGCGGCGCACAAGGTGATCGTCCCCGTGCAGTGCGAATATCTGTCGATGCGCGGCTTGATCCAGCTGCAGAACACGCTCGCGATGATCCGGGAGAACCTCAACCCCGACGTGGACATCGAGGGCATCCTTCCGACCCTCGTGGACTCGCGGACGCTGCACGCCAAGGAGGCGATCGAGCTGCTCGAGGAGAACTTCGGCGAGCGCGTGTTCGCCTCCCGGATTCGCAAGACGGTGCGGTTCGCGGAGGCACCGGTGAAGGGCATGTCCGTGCTGAAGTACGATC
Organism: Solirubrobacterales bacterium; assembly: GCA_003244035.1. Lineage (GTDB taxonomy): Bacteria > Actinomycetota > Thermoleophilia > Solirubrobacterales > Solirubrobacteraceae > Palsa-465. The sequence goes on from QHBV01000020.1 coordinate 16,125, forward strand.
CGGATGGTCTCGCCGCACACGCCTACAGGCAGCTCGCGAAGGAGGTCCTCTCAAATGGCAACCGGTAAGCGTGCGAGCATGCGCGAAGGGCCGCTGGCGGCCCTGTTCCGCAAGACCGCACAGGAGACGGACCCGATCGAGCTCGAGCCCCCGGCCGAGTTCGAGCCAGCGGTCAAGCCCAGGCCTGCGGTCGAGCCACCGGTCGGAGTCCAGCCCGAGGTCGGAGTCGAGCCCGGAGTCGAGCCCGATCTCCTCGAGCTCCCTGTCGAAGTCGAGCCCGGCTCTGATCAGACGCACATCCCCTCGCCCCAGGAGCGCCTTCGCAACGCGTTCTCCGCCGACATCCCGGAGAGCCTGATGGATCGTCCGGCGCCGGCGCCGGCACGCGAGTCGGAGCCGGCGACGGTGCCGGCGCCCGAGCGTGACGTGTATGCCCGCCCCAAGGTGAGCGGGGAGGTGTTCGGAGTCGCCAAGCCCGTAGGCACGCCGGTGCTGCGCGTCGTCGGCGTCGGTGGCGCCGGCGTGAACGCGGTGAACCGCATGGTGCAGGCCGAGGTCGAGGGCGTCGAGTTCCTGGCGATCAACACCGACCTGCAATCGCTGCAGCAGTCGGCCGCCCACGAGACGCTCCACATCGGCGATGCGATCACGCGCGGATTGGGCTCCGGGTCCGATCCCGAGCTGGGGCGTCTGGCCGCGCGCGAGGAGCACGACCGGATCAAGGCGCTGCTGCGAGGAGCCGACATGGTCTTCATCGCCGCGGGCGCCGGCGGGGGCACCGGCACCGGCGCCGCGCCGATCGTCGCCCAGATCGCGCGGGAGCTTGGAGCGTTGACCGTCGGGATCGTGACGCGACCATTCCAGTTCGAAGGCTCGCGACGCCGCGAGCAGGCCGAGGCTGGGATCGACGCGCTGGCCGAGGAGGTCGACACCCTGATCGTGGTGCCCAACAACCGCCTGCTGTCGGTGCTCGATCGCAACGTCTCGATGGTCGAGGCCTTCCGCGTCGCCGACGATGTGCTGCGCCAGGGCGTCCAGGGAATCTCCGATCTGGTCACGCTCCCGGGCCTGATCAACCTCGACTTCGCCGATGTCCGCACGATCATGTCCGACGCCGGCAACGCCCTGCTGGGGATCGGGATGGGGACAGGCGACCGCCGTGCGATCGACGCAGCCGAGCAGGCCGTCGCCTCGCCGCTGCTCGAGACGAGCATGGAGGGCGCCCGCTCGATCCTGCTGTCCATCACCGGCGGGCGCGACCTCTCGCTTTGGGAGGTTAACGAGTCCGCTAAGACCGTCGCCGAAGCGGCCCATCCCGACGCGAACATCATCTTCGGCGCGATGGTCGACGACAAGCTCGACGATCAGGTGTGGGTAACGGTCGTCGCGACCGGATACGGCGATCACCGTCCCCGGCGCCGCGACGGCGAGCGCTCGGGGCGAACTGCCGCGCAGGACGGCACCGAGGCCCGCTCCTCGCGACACGAGGAGCATTGGGAGCCACGAGTGAGCCGGATGCGTCAAGGCGCGCCCCCCTTGCCGCCGGAGCGTCGCTCCTACACCGCGCCGGCGGAGCGCCGCAGCTACCCCTCGCCAGCGGAGCGTCGTTCCACCTCGTTGCCGCTGGAGCTGGACATCCCAGAGTTCATTCCCAGGAGATAGACGGCGCCGTGGCCGAGCCCCAGCTCGGCGTGATCGCCGCCGGCCATCCACTAACCGCCCGCGCCGGCGCCGAGGTGCTGCGCGAGGGCGGGAACGCAGTCGACGCGGCGCTCGGCGCGATGCTGTCCTCGTTCGCGTGCGAGCCGCTCTTGACCGGTCTGGGCGCGGGGGGACACATGCTCGTGGTGGCCCCGGAGCTGGCGCCGCTACTGCTCGACTTCTTCGTCGAGGCCCCGGGGCGGGGACTCGAGGCGAGCGCCAGGTCGGAGCTCGTCCCGATCAGCGTCTCGTTCGGCGACGCGATCCAGGAGTTCAAGATCGGGGCGGCATCGGTCGGGACCTATGGCATGCCCGCCGGTCTGTGCGAGGCGTCGGCTCGCTTCGGCCGGATCCCGCTCGCGGACCTCGCCGAGCCGGCCGCCGCCCTCGCGCGCGAGGGCGTGACGCTCACCGCCCGACAGGCCTACGTCGTCGAGATCCTCGCCGACATCGTCACCGCCACTCCCGAGGGCGCAGCTCTGTTTGCCCCCTCCGGGCGGCTGCTGCGGGCCGGAGACACGATTCGTCAGCCTGAGCTCGCCGATGCGCTGGAGCGCCTGGGCGCCGACGGAGCGGAGCCGTTCTACTCCGGCGACTTCGGCGCGGCGATCAGCGACTGGGTCTGTGCGCGCGGCGGCATGCTGACCACCCGCGACCTGGCTGCTTATGCGGTTGTCGACCGTACGCCCGTGCGGGCCTCCTATCGTGGGCGCGAGGTGGTGACCAACCCGCCGCCGTCCGCGGGCGGGATCCTGATCGCCCGCGCGCTGGCGTTGCTGGACGAGCAGGCGGGTGCGCCCGATGTTGCGAGCATCGTCGGCGTGATGGAGCGCACGCAGGCGCTGCGCACCCCCGACTTCCTCGAAGGCCTGGACGACCCCGAGTTCGTCGCGCGCTTCCTGTCTGGCGATGCCGGCTGCCCCCGGGGCGGCTCGGCGGATAGCGCCACGGATGCGCTCGGCTCGACCACCCACATCGCGGTGCTCGATCGTGACGGGTGGGCCTGCTCGGTCACCTGCTCGAACGGATCGTGCTCGGGCGTGGTCGTCCCGGGAACCGGCGTGCATCTCAACAACATGCTCGGCGAGCAGGACCTCAACCCGCTCGGGTTCCATCGCCATCCCCCGGGGCGGCGGCTGCCGAGCATGATGGCGCCCACGATCGTGCTCCGCGGCGGTCAGCCCGAGCTCGTGCTCGGTAGCGCCGGATCGAACCGCATCCGCTCGGCGATCCTGCAGACGATCATCCGCGTAGTCGACGAAGACATGCGCGCCGGAGAGGCTGTCCAGGCCCCGCGGGTCCACTACGAGGACGGCGTCGTCTACGCCGAGCCGGGGATCGATACTCACGCCCTGGAGCTCTCCCACCAGCGGGTCGCGCGCTTCCGCGAGCGCAATCTGTTCTTCGGCGGTGTGCAGGCGGTAGCGCGCGAGGGTTCCCAGGGGTTCTCAGGCGGCGGCGATCCACGGCGTGGAGGTGACGCGATCGTGGTGCGGGACGATCCGTGAGATGTTGCTGGGCCGCGGTCGGGCTGTCCCTGATCGCTGCTGGGTGCGGAGTCAACGTGCAGCCGGCCGACCTGTTCCTGCTCACGCGCACGGGCCAGGGCAAGCCACTGACGCTGCTGGTCAGCGACGGTGGCACGATTCGCTGCGACGGAGAGCCGGCGCGAGCGCTTGCGGACCCCCTGCTGCTGGCGGCCCGCCAGCTCGCCGGCGACCTCGACACCGACGTCAAGATGAAGCTTCGGATCACGCCGGCGCCGGGCAGCGTCTACACCTACACGGTCAAGCTGCAGGACGGCACGCTCACATTTCCCGACACAGCCGCCGCGAAGCACTCGGAGCTCGCCCGCGCCGAGCTGTTCACGGTGCAGGCGGCGCAGGGGCCATGCGCAAGGCCGCCGGCATGAGCCCGCGCCGGATACTCTTCCGCGCCTGATGCTCACGCTCGCGGCCCACAGCCTGATCACGACCTTCCAGGCGATCGTGCTCGGGGTCCTGCAGGGAGCCACCGAGCTGTTTCCGGTCTCGAGCCTCGGCCACACTGTCCTGTTCCCGACGCTGTTCGGCTGGCACAACATCGTCGCCTGGCAGTCCCAGTCCGAGTCCCCCTGGATCGCGTTCGTGGTGATGCTGCACGTCGGCAGCGCGGTGGGGCTGCTGATCTACTTCTGGCGCGACTGGCTGGCGATCATCGGCGGGTTCTTTGCCACGCTGCGCAAGCGCAGGATCGAGACCCCGACCGAGCGCCTGGCATGGCTGATCATCACCGCGACGATCCCCGTCGGCATCCTCGGTCTCCTGCTCGAGCATCCGGTGCGGGTGGCCCTGGCCAAGCCGCTGTTCGCCTCGATCTTCCTGGTCGTAAATGGCGTGATCCTGCTCTCGGCGGAGCGCTTCCGGCGCCGGTCCGAGGTCCGCGCGCTGGCCGCCCGCGAGGGCGTCAAGGAGGAGGGTGGCCGGCGGCTGGACACGCTCGAGTACCGAGAGGCGGGGGTGATCGGCGTCGCCCAGTCCTCGGCGCTGGTCGCGGGCATCAGCCGCGACGGTGTGTGCATGACGGCAGGCCTCGTACGCGGTCTCGACAACAGCGATTCGGCGCGGTTCGCCTTCCTGCTGGCGACGCCGCCGATCCTCGCCGCGGGGGTGTACAAGGTCGGCGACCTGACCGGTCCGCTCGGGGCTGGCGGCGTGCGCAGCGCGGCAATAGTCGCCGCGATCTTCGCCGCGATCACCGCGGTGGTCACCGTTCACTTCCTGACGCGCTACTTCAGGACGCGCAACCTCACCCCGTTCGGCCTCTACTGCGTCGTGTTCGGGCTGGCGATGGTGGCCTACAACGCCTGACCGGGATCGGGGTCCCGGCCTGCGGGGCCGGGACCGCTCTCATCCCAGCCGCATCTTCCCGTTGGAGCGCGCCCGCTCCTGGGCCCGCTCGAGGAGCTCCAGTCGCTTGATCGCGGCGCGAAACAGCCGCGTCACAAGCGCCAGGCGACCGTTCTCCGAACGCAGGTCGAGCAGGCCCTGCTTGACGTCGAGGCCGAGCTCGATCGTGGCGGCCATTGCGTAGGAGCCCATCTCCGAGAGCTCCTGCTGGTCGGGGTCGTCATCGGTCGCACGCTTGACCAGGTCGGCGTATGCCTCATGCGCGGTGCGCTCGAGCTCCGGGTCGAGCGTCTCGGACCGATCCTCCACGAACTCGATCACGCCGGCCGGGTAGGGAAGATCCTTCTGCCGCTCGAGCACGCGGATCGGACGGGTCCCGCGGGCGAGCAGGTTGATCCGGCCGTCCTGCGTCCGCTCGAGTATCTCTTCGATCGCGACCGCACATCCGATTTCCCGCAGGCCGTCGTCTGCGAGCCACACGATGCCGAACTCGCGCTCCTCACGTAGGCACTCGTCGACCATCGTCTTGTAGCGCTCCTCGAAGATGTGCAGCGGGATCACCTCGCCCGGAAGCGCGACGATCCCCAGCGGGAACAGCGGGAAGCCGGGCGAGCGGCCTTCGGGCATGAGCGGAGTGTAGGGACCCCCCCCGCTCACTCCTTGCGCGCGGTCAGCAGGAGGTTGTAGAAGATCGCCGGCGGGAGCAGCGGCTCGAGTACACGCTCGTCGAGTCGCTGCAGCAGCAGGTAGCCGTGAAACGCGTACTGGCGCCACCACATCGGCACGTCGTCGGGGTCGGCGGTCGCCTCGAGCGCCCGGTTGAACCAACCGAACCAGCTCGCGACGAGCTCCTCGCCGCGCACGCCGATATCGGTGAACCCGGCCCGGCGGGCGTGGCGCTCGAGATCCTCCGGGGCGAACGCGTGGATATCGACGCACCGTTCGAGCCCGTGGTCAAACGAGTCGGTCGAGCCCGGCGAGGCAGCGGACGGTACACCGGCTGCGCCGATCAGCGCTCGCCACACGGGTGCCATCGCAGCCGCGCCGCGCTTGGGCCATGCGGCCAGGCGGTCGCCCAAGCGCGATGGCTCGCCGGCGAACGCGATCCTGCCGCCGGGCGCCAGCACGCGGTGAAGCTCGGAGAACGCCCGGCCCAGGTCGGGGAGGTGGTGCAGCACGGCGTGGCCGATCACCAGATCGAAGCTGTGATCGGCGAATGGCAGCGATTCCGCGTCGGCGCGGACGGTCTTCACCTCCAGACCCAGGCGCCGCGCGTTGGCACCGAGCGTGGACACCATCCCGGGCGAGATGTCGGTGCAGGTCGCATGCTCGACTACGCCGGTCTGGAGCAGGTTGAGGCTGAAGTAGCCGGTTCCGGCACCGATCTCGAGCGCGCGCCCATATCCCCGGTCGAGCTCTGGCCCGACCAGCTTCCGTAGCTTGCGCAGCACCTGGGCCTGCCCGACCTTTCCGAAGTCGATCCCCCACTTGAAGTCGTAGCCGGCCGCGGCGACGTCGTGGTAGCGGGTGTTGACCTCGCGAATCTCCTCGTCGGTCCTGAGCGCTTGCATGGCGCGAGCACCTTACCCTGCGCAGTCGTGGCCCTGAACCTGCACATCCAACGAGATCAGCCTCCCGGCGTGCCCCCACTCGAGCTCACCGGCGAGCGGACGCTGCCCGACGTCCCGGCAGAGAACTATTGGTTTCGTAGGCACCTGGCGGTGTACGAGTGGATCGCGGCGCGGGTGACCGGCCGCCGGGTGATCGACATGGCCTGCGGCGAGGGCTACGGCTCGGACCTGCTCGCACGGACGGCGGCCAGCGTGGTCGGGCTCGAAGCCAACCCGCAGGCATACGAGCACGCGCGCCTGCGCTACCGCGCGCCGAACCTGTGCTTCGAGCGCGGTGTCGTCGAGGGCTATGGGGAGAGCAATGCCTACGACGCCATCGTGTTCCTGCAGACGATCGAGCACGTTCATGACCCAGGAGCCGTGCTCGAGCACTTCCGCTCGATCCTCGCGCCAGGCGGGGTCGCCTACGTCTCGACTCCGAACGTGCTTACGCTCGCGCCGCCTGGGGCGACCAAATCCGGCAACCCGTGGCACCTGAAGGAGTACAGGCCCGAGGAGTTCACGGAGCTGTGCGCGTCAGCGTTCGCCGAGGTCGAGCTCCTCGGGGTCCTCCACGCCCGCAAGCTCCGCGCCCACGAGCTGGCGCTGAAGCTCGGCTGGGACAAGATCCACACGGGCCTCGGGGTCACCAGCGCGTTCTACGACCGCTTCACGCCGGCGATCGCCACGCGCGACTTCGCTGTGCGGACCGGGGGCTTGCACAGCGCGCTGGATCTGCTCGCGATCTGCCGGGGCTGAAAGCGGCTGGACGATCGAACTGTCGCATATGGCCCATTCGATCGTCCAGGCCGGGCTGGGAGGCCGACGCTCACTCCCACCGAAGTCGCTGCGGCGCCGCTCGCATCCTGATGATCCGCGCCGGGATGCCCGCGACCACCGCGTTCGCCGGCACGTCGCCGGTGACCACGGCGCTCGTGCCGATCACTGCGTTGTTCCCCACCGCGACGCCGCGTAGCAGGCACGCGCCGTAGCCGATCCAGACGTTGTGGCCGACATCGACGTCGCGCTTGTAGATCCCCTGCTCGCGGGTCGGGCGCTCGACCTCGACCGTCCCGTGGTCGAAGTCGATCATCATCACCCGGTCGGCGACGATGCACTCGCGGCCGATCGACACGTGCTGGTAGGCCGAGATCGTGCACTCCTGCCCGAGCACCGACCTCGCCCCGATCGAGACCTCGCCCTCGTGCACGCGCACCTTGCACCCGTGCCCGAGCCAGGACCATCGCCCCAAGGTCACTGTCGCATCGGAGCCGATCTCGAGCTTGACTCCCGGGCACACGAAGCACAGCCCGTCGGTGCGCAGGCGCCCGCGCCAGCGCAGCTTCAGCCACAGCCAGCGCGCGATCAGGACGAAGTAGCCCCACGTGACCATGTCGTGAGAACGGAGGAAGCGAAAAAAGGCGAGCACGCCGCCGCGCAGCGGCGGTGGCGGCGAGCGCACGAGCAACGGCCGCGGCGGCGGTTTGAGGACCTGCTCGATCGGCTGCGCGCTTGCCGGCTCCACGCAGTGATCCTAGGCCCTGGCATGATTGCTCGGCTCGATGGCCGCCACCGATCAAA
>QHBV01000020.1:23946-28278 GCA_003244035.1 Solirubrobacterales bacterium
CGATCCTCGGGGCTGGGAGCTCGTCCGGGAGGTCTATCCGCGCACCGGCCGCGCCGCGATCGTCGGGGTCACCGGGCCCCCCGGGGTCGGCAAGTCAACGCTCCTCGGCGCGCTCACCAAGCTCGAGCGCGCCCGCGGGCGCACGGTCGCGGTGCTCTCAATCGACCCCTCCTCACCGTTCACCAAGGGCGCGCTGCTCGGCGACCGCATCCGCCTGAGCGATCACTTCCTCGACCCGGGCGTGTTCATCCGCTCGATGGCCACCCGCGGGGCGCTCGGCGGCCTCAGCGAGGCGAGTCTTCAGGCGGCATTGCTGATGGACGCGTCCGGCCGTGAGATCGTCCTGCTCGAGACCGTCGGCGTGGGGCAGGCCGAGGTGGACATCATCGATCACGCCGATACAGTGGTGCTCGTGCTGATGCCGGGCAGTGGTGATTCGATTCAGGCGCTCAAGGCCGGAGTCATGGAGATCCCCGACGTGATCGTCGTCAACAAGGCCGACCACCCCCTGACCGACACGATGGTGCGGGAGATCAAGGGCGTGCTCGCGCTCGGCCCGAGCGAGGGCTGGAAGGTGCCGATCGTCAGGACCGAGGCGGGGCGCGGCGAGGGGATCGATGAGCTGGCGGCTACGCTGGCCGAGCACCGCGCCTACATCGAGGCGGAGGGGACGCTGTCCGAGCGCCGGCGGCGCAACCTGATGAACGAGGTGCTCGCGATCGCGACCTTCCGGATGCGCCGTGAGCTCGAGGCGTCCGTGCGCGAGGACCCCACGATCAAGGAGCTGCTCGACCGGGTCGTGACCCGGGAGCTCGATCCCGCCAGCGCCGCGGCCACGATCCTGGATCGGCAAGCGGGAGGCTGAAGCCATGGCCGACGCCCTGACCCCGCCGTTCCTGCTCGCCGCGCTGCTGCTGTGCCTCGCTGGAGCGGCGAAGCTGCGCTCGCCGGCGGGGGCGTCGCGCGCGCTGGCGGCCCTCGGACTGACGGCGGGCCGCGGCCTGGTGCGGGCGTTCGCCGCCGGCGAGCTCGCGTTCGGCCTGGCCGCGGTGTTCGATCCCGGGCGTGTCGTGGCTGGGGCCGTGGCGGGCGTGTACGGGATCTTCGTGGCCGTCGCGATGGCGCTCGCACGGCGCCATGCGGCGTGCGGGTGCTTCGGCGAGAGCGAGCGACCCGCGTCGGTGGCCCAGGCGATCCTGAGCTTGGCGTTGGCGCTCGTCGCGCTCGCCGCCGCCGCTGTCGCGCTCCCCCACGGCCTGGGATGGGTGCTGGGGCGAGCGCCGGCGCCCGCCGCGACATTGCTCCTGGGGACCGCCGGGGCCGCCTATGGGGCCGTGCTCGCCTACACCGAGGTCCCGCGGGCATGGGCCGCCTGGAGCGAGACGTGACCGCGCTGGTGTCCGTGGAGACGGTCCTGCTCGTGCTGCTGGTCGTGCTCGTCGCGGGCCTGCTGCGCAGCCATGCCGAGATTCTGCGGCGCCTCGGCTCCTCGGCGGATCAGGAGGGGGTGGGCTCGCCGGTCGCGCCACCGCCCGCGGCCCCGCGGACCGGCGGCGAGCTCCGCCCCGCACCGCTGGCCGGCACGACGCCCGATGGCGACGTGGTCACCCTCGCCCTCGACGGACCCGGGGCCGCCCCGACGCTGCTCGCCTTCCTGACCAGCGGCTGCAGCACATGCGCGAGCTTCTGGGAGGCGCTCGGTGAGCGAGGCCTCCCGCCGGGAGTGCGGACCGTGATCGTGACTCACGGCTCCGATCGCGAGCGGCCCGCGCGCCTGCGCTCACTCGCGCCGGCGGGCATCCCGGTGGTGATGTCCTCCCGCGCGTGGAAGGATTACGGCGTGCCCGGCGCTCCCTACTTCGTGCTCGTCGACGGCGCCGTCCGCGGCGAGGGCGTCGCCACTACCTGGCAGGCGCTGGCCTCGCTGGTGGGCGATGCGATCGAGGATCGCCGGCAAGCACAGGACACCGGCTCGGGCGCGGAGCGCGCGCGGAGGGTGCAGGAGACGCTGGCCGCCGCGGGGATCGGCCCCGAGCACCCGAGCCTTTACCCCGGCGGCCGGACGGGCTCCGAATGACGCGCGTCCTGCTCCTTGGGTGCGGCGCCGCGATCCTCGGCGCGATCGCCTCCGCGTGGTCGCCCTGAGGCGAGTCGATGCTCGCGAGCATCACCCCGCTCGGCGAGCGGGGCCGGCACGCCAGATGGCCGGTTACCGTGAGTGCGTTCGTGCTTGGCGCGACGGTCGCCGGGGCGGGGGTCGGCTGGCTCATGGGGGCCGTCGGGAGCGTCGTGCTGCCCGGCTCGATCCCCGAGGCCGCAAGGATCGGCGCGCTGGTGGTGGCGCTGGCGGCGGCGGTCGCGCTGGACCTGCGCCCCGGCGCTGTGCCGGGGCCCCGCCGGCAGGTCAACGAGCGCTGGTTGCACGAGCTTCGAGGCTGGGTGTACGGGCTCGGGTTCGGCGCGCAGCTCGGGCTCGCGGTCACCACCGTGATCTCGAGTGCCGCCACGTACGTTTGCCTGCTAGCCGCCCTGCTGACCGGCGACGCCGCGGGGGGCGCACTCGTGCTCGGCTGCTTCGGCGCCGTTCGGGGGCTCGCGCTGCTGGCGGTGGCCCACATCCGCCACCCCGATCAGTTGCTTGCGATGCAAGCTCGGCTGCAGCGCTGGCGTGAGCCGGCCCAGCGGCTCGTCCTCGGGCTGGAGACCGCGCTGCTCGCGCTCGCCGCGGTCTGGAGCCTGCCGTGACCCTGGCCGCGCACGGTCTTTCCATCGCGCTCCCCGCCGGATGGAGCGGACGTGTGTTCAGCCGCGCCGGCAGCGTCGCGACGCTCCACGCCGCGAGCTTCGCGCTCGCGCTCGACGACGGGGAGTTCGGAGACCGGACCACGTCGTCGATGCCGCCGGGCGCCTCTTTCCTGGCGCTCACCGAGTACTTGCCCGGAGCCGGCCTGCGGGCCGGCTCCGGCTTGTTCGCCGCGACCCGGATCCCGCGGCGGCTCGATCCGGCGAGCTTCGGCGCCGCCAAGCTCGCCCACCGGCGCCCGGGCCACGTGGGTATGCAGCACTTCTTCAGTGCGTCCGGGCGTGCCCTGTGCCTGTACGTCGTGATCGCCGGCCAGCGCTCGGAGCGCCGGGCGCAGCTGGCGATCCTCGATCGCGTGCTCGGCTCGCTGCGGATCGAGCCGCGTCCGTAGGGTGGCAGCGGTCGGTCGGCTGTGAGAGGCTTCGCCGCATGGGCGCGGAGCGAGAGCTCGACCGCCGTTGCTTTCTCGCGGGCGCCGCCGCCGCCGGGGTGGCGCTGGCCACGGGGTGCGCGAGCGTGCGGCCGGCCGCCACCGCGGTCCGGGCGGCGGCCGTGCGCACGGCGCGCGTGCCGCGCAAGCTCTCTGACGCGATCCGCGGGCAGGTGCTCGAGCGCGGCACGCCGGGCTTTCTCAGCGCCGCGCACGTATACAACGAGCGCTACGACGCCGTGCTCCCGCGCGCGGTCGCGCGTCCGGTCGATGCGGCCGACGTGCGGGCCGCGGTGCGCTGGGCGCTCGCGCACGACGTGCCGCTGCGCGCACGCTCGGGTGGCCACAGCTACGCGGGCTACTCGACGCTCGCCGGCGGCGTGGTCCTCGATCTGCGTCACCTCCGCGCGATCGAGGTCGACCGCCGCGCACGCACCGCGACGATCGGCGCGGGCGCACAGCTGATCGATGTCTATACGGCGCTCGCCGGCCATGGCGCGACGATTCCCGCCGGCTCTTGCCCGTCGGTCGGGATCGCCGGCCACGCGCTCGGCGGTGGCATGGGGCTGGCCGGGCGCGCGTTCGGACTGACGACCGACAACCTCATCGCCGCGACGCTGGTCACGGCCGACGGGGGGCTTCACGAGGTCGACGACCGCGCCGATCCCGAGCTGCTGTGGGCGCTGCGCGGTGGCGGCGGCGGCAACTTCGGCGTGGTCACAGGGCTGCGACTGCACGCGCGCCCGCTTCCGGCACGCGCCTCGTACTTCTTCGTGTCGTGGCCGTGGTCCTCGGCCTCCGACGCGATCGCGGCGTGGCAGTCGTGGGCGCCGCACGCGCGCGACGAGCTCACCTCGATCTTCCACCTCGAGACCGGCGGCGGCACGCCGGTGGTGAGCGTGAGCGGCCAGTACCTGGGGCCGGCGCGCGCGCTGGGCAGGCTGCTTGCGCCGCTGCGGGCGGTCGCCGGCGCGAGCATCTCCGTCGGCGATCAGGACTACCGCGGCCTGCAGCTGCGGTGGGCCGGCTGCCTGCACACCGGGCTCGCCGCCTGCCACACCGCCGGCACCCGGCCGGGCGGCATGCTCGCGCGCGCGAG
>QHBV01000021.1:0-193 GCA_003244035.1 Solirubrobacterales bacterium
GGGCTGCGGCTGAAGTTCAACCCGCTCCCAGAGGTCGTCGCCGGCAAGCGCCTGGTGGTCGTCGACGATTCGATCGTGCGCGGCAACACGACTCGCCAGATCGTCCAGATGCTGCGCGAGGCGGGCGCCGCCGAGATCCATCTGCGGATCTCCGCGCCACCGATCAAGCACCCCTGCCACTACGGGATCGACA
>QHBV01000021.1:199-7007 GCA_003244035.1 Solirubrobacterales bacterium
CGCGAGGAGATGATCGCCCACGGGCGCACCGTCGACCAGGTCGCTTCTGAGCTCGGCGCAGACTCCCTCCACTACCTCTCCTTGCAGGGGGTCTATGACGCAGTGGGCGGCTCGCGTGCCGCCCACTGCGATGCCTGCTTCAGCGGCGAGTATCCGCTCGCGGGGAGCGGGCAGGCGAACGGCAAGTACGCGCTCGAGGGCTCCTCCGAGCTGCCGCTGGTGCGGGCGCAGGTCTGATCGCGCCAGCGGGTATGAACGTCGCGGTGCTGGCCTCGGGGGTGGGGAGCAACCTGCAGGCGCTGCTCGAGCGGGTGCACGGCCGCGAGGGTGTCTCGATCGTTGCCGTGGCCTCGGATCGTGTGGACGCGCCAGCGCTCTCGCGCGCTCGGGAGGCAGGGGTGGCGTGCGCTTCGTTCCCGGTTGGGCGGTATCGCGCTCGGGAGGCGCGCGACTTGGCGATGGCGGGTTGGCTGGTGGAGCGCGAGGCGAACCTCGTGGTGCTGGCGGGGTATATGGCGCTCTTGAGCCCCTCGTTCCTGTTGCGCTTCCCCGGGCGGGTGATCAATGTCCACCCTGCCCTGCTGCCCGCGTTCCCGGGACTGGGCGCGGTGGCGCAGGCGCTCGCCTACGGGGTCAAGGTGTTCGGCGTGACCGTTCACTTCGTCGACGAGGGGGTCGACACGGGCCCCGTGATCCTGCAGCGCGCGATCGAGCTGGCCGACGCTCGCGAGCCGGCCGACGTGCTTGCGCGGCTGCAGGAGATCGAGCACGATCTGCTGCCCGAGGCGGTGACCTTGATCGCGCGCGGGGCGGTGAGCCTGGATCCGGTGAACCCGCGGCGCGTCCTGATCGAGCGGTAGAGTCGAGCCCGCATGGAACAGGCGCTCAGCGGCTCGGGTACGACCGCGCGCGATCAGGTTCAGGTCACGCGCGCGCTGCTGTCGGTCTCGGACAAGACCGGCATCGCGGACTTCGCCCGCGGGCTCGCGGAGCTGGGGATCGAAATCGTCTCGACTGGGGGCACGGCAGGCGAGCTGAAGGCCGCGGGGATCGCCGTGCGGCCCGTCTCCGCGCTGACCGGCTTTCCCGAGATCATGGACGGCCGCGTCAAGACGCTTCACCCCAAGCTGTACGCGGGACTGCTCGCGATTCGCGACGATCCTGCCCACATGCAGGCCGCCGGCGAGCATGAAGTCGAGCTCGTCGACCTCGTGTGCGTGAATCTGTACCCGTTCGAGCGGACGGTGGCGCGGCGCGGCGTCACCGACGCCGAGGCGATTGAGAACATCGACATCGGTGGCCCGACGATGATTCGCGCTGCCGCCAAGAACCACGCGTTCGTCGCGCCCGTCGTCAGCCCCGAGAGCTATGACGCCGTGCTCGCGGAGCTGCGCGAGTCAGACCGGAGACTGTCGGCGGCCACCCGCGCGAGCCTCGCCGCCGAGGCCTTTGCATGCACCGCTCGATACGACACCGCGATCGCGCGCTGGTTCTCCGAGCAGCGCGAGGAGTTCCCGCCGGTGATCGTGCGCGCGTTCGAGCGGGTGCTCGAGCTGGGCTACGGTGAGAACCCCCACCAGCGCGCGGCGTACTACGCGCAGGCCGCCGCGCCCGCGCACCTGCTCTCGAACGTGAGCCAGCTCGGCGGCAAGCAGCTGTCCTTCAACAACCTGCTCGATCTCGACGCGGCGCGTGCGGTGCTCGGCGAATTTGAGCCCCCGGCGTGCGTGATCGTCAAGCACAACAACCCGTGCGGGGCGGCCACCGGCTCCTCGGTGCTCGAAGCCTACGAGTGCGCGCTCGCGTGCGACCCGATGTCGGCGTTCGGCGGGGTGGTGTGCCTGAATGAGCGTGTAGATCGGGTTCTGGCGGAGGCGCTTGTCGCCCAGTTCGTCGAGGTCCTGTTCGCGCCCGGCTACGATGAGGACGCGCTCGAAGTGCTCGCGGCCAAGCCGAACACGCGAGTGCTGGACGATCGCGGCGGAGATGCTGTCAGCTCGTCGGAGCTTCACCTGCGTCAGGTTGCCGGGGGGATGTTGGTGCAGGATCGCGACACTCTTGATGAGGATCAAGGCGCCCTCCGCGTGCCGACCGAGCGTCAGCCGACGGATGCGGAGTGGAGCGATCTGTGGTTCGCGTGGAAGGTATGCAGACACGTGCGCTCGAACGCGATCGTGCTCGCGCGCGATGGTGGGACGGTTGGGATCGGGGCGGGGCAGATGAGCCGGGTCGACTCGGTCCGCCTCGCGGTTGAGAAGGCGCGCTCGCCGCTGGCCGGAGCGGTGATGGCCTCCGACGCGTACTTCCCGTTCGCCGACGGGCCACAGCTGGCGATCGAGGCGGGCATCACGGCGATCATCCAGCCCGGAGGATCGGTACGCGATCCCGAGGTGATCGCTGCGGTGCAGGAGGCCGGTGTCGCGATGGTGTTTACCGGCCGCCGCCACTTCCGCCATTGACCTCCCCCTCCAGTGGGGTTGAGCGACTGGGCGGCGAGCCGCCCTCGCCATGGGAGGAGCCGTTCGGCTTCAGCCGCGTGGTCAAGGCGGATCGGCTCGTGCTGGTGGGCAGCACGACCTCGGTGGACGGCAACGGCGTCGTACTCGGCCAGACCCCTTACGAGCAAGCCGTCGAGATCCTGGGCAAGATCGCGCGCGAGCTGGCCCGCGCCGGCGCGGGCCTTGCCGACGTGATCCAGACGCGCGCCTACGTCACCGACATCACGCGTGCGGACGAGGTCGGCCGCGCGCATCGAGACGCGTTCGGCGACACGCGGCCCGTGATGACGATGGTTCAGGTCGACGCCCTGATCGACCCGCGGATGCTGGTCGAGATCGAGGTCGTGGCGTTTCGGTAGTCAGCCCGCCGCCCGCGGGCGGCGGGCTGGTCCTGCGCCGGCGGCGACCGGCCGGCGGCGACAGGAAGGGGCGGCCCGGGAATCGAACCCCACCGCCAGTGGGCCGCCCGGGAATCGAACCCGGATCTCGGAGCTTAAAAGGCTCGTGCGTTACCGTTACGCCAGCGGCCCCGGCATCAGCGTAGAGCCTAGGCCCCCATGGTCTAGCGGTCAGGACGCCTGCCTTTCACGCAGGAGATCGCCGGTTCGAATCCGGCTGGGGGTATCGACGAATGGTCCGTAGATCTGGGAACTTGTGCGGCCTCGGCGTGAGGTCGCTCCGGCGACCACGTCGCGCATGGAAGCGTTGTGGAAGCGATTGTGAGGGCAACTGACCGAGGCCGCCAAGGTTCGGCCGGAAGCCGACCCGTTTGCGGGAGGCGCCATGCTCCGGTAGAGATTTCCAATGTTGATCGAGGTTCCCTCGTCCTGGAGAGCAAGTACCGCGACCGCAGCCGTCAGGTCACTGAATGCTCCCGTCGCGTCGACCAAGCTGACAAGGAGCCGTAAGACCAGCCGGATGAGGCCCGCGACGACCGCACGACGTTCGCGCGCGGCGCTCGTCCTGGCGCCCTCCTCCTTCGGGCGTCAAGCGACAAGACCACGTCGAGCCACCGGCGCTGCTGAAACTGCTTGGGAGAGCGCCGATCGACACGCCTCGGACTTCTGCTTCGACCCGAGCGTTTGCTGGCCCCGAGCAAATGGTCGCCGGCGACGGCTCCCGCTTGGCCGGCAGACGGAGCGTCTCGCGCGACGACGTCGCCACGCTCTCCCAGCCGCTCAGCAGCGGCAGCGATGGTCGATCCGAGGGCGTCCGACTTTCTGTGTAGGCGGTTCAGTCGGGTAGGCGGTCTCCGAAGTGGATTTTGAACGCCAGCAGCGCTGTCGTCCAGCTGCGGGTTCGGGTCCACTGCGGGACCGCGTTGGTGACGGCCAGGTAGATGAGCTTTCGGGCGGCCTCCTCGTTGGGGAAATGTCCTTTGGTCTTGATCGCTTTCCGGAGCTGTCGGTTGAGCGCCTCGATGGCGTTCGTCGTGTAGATCACCCGGCGCACCTCCGGTGGAAATGCCAGGAACGGGATCACGTACTCCCAGCTGTTCAGCCACGCCTGCGTGATCACCGGGAACCGCTGGCCCCACTTCTCGTCGAACCGCTCATCACGAACAACAGTTCCTCGTTGGTGTGATGAAAATGCAGCGGCGAGACCATCGCGCCGGGCTCGAGCTCATACAGATTCGCGGCCAGACGCTCGGCACCGGCGTGCTGGGCTAGTCGACCCGCGCGAAGGACTGAGCCTCGGTCACCGACTTCAGCGTCCCAGGTTGGCTCGAGCAGGTTCATAGCACGGATGCTAGCAAGCGATATCATGAGGATATGCCCGATGATCAAGTCCCTCTATATGTGCGCCTATCGGCGAAGCCAAATCGCCGCTTGGAAAACGCCGTTTCCGCCTCTGGCAAGAGCAAGCGTCAGCTGGTCGAAGACGCGGTGAGCGAGCATCTCACCGACGACGGATTCGTCGTCGGGCGTGTGGCCCTGAGAGAAGACGCTCCGGAGGTCTTGACTCTTGCCGAAGCCGCGTCGCTGCTTCGCATTGACGAACCCGACCTCGAAGCAGCGGCGCAACGAGGCGAGCTGCCAGCACGCCAGATCGCCAACCACTGGCGGTTTTCGAGCACGGCGCTCCTGGCCTGGCTGCGCCAGAGCCGCAACCGACAGGACGAGAACGAAGAACGTTAGGTAGCCACAGCCGTCATGACGCTTCACCCCAGATGTCCGATGGACCATCGCACCGCGCACGCTGGCGCTTCTGTCGGCGAAGGTCAAACTTGGCGCCCTCCAGGAAAGCGGTTCAGTCATTGGTGCCCGTGATCCAGCGTTGGATTACGGGCGCCCATACGCGGGCTTGGTTGGAGCCGGTCCACCAGCGAAAGCCGAGCAGCAGGTAGATCCTGTCCTCGTCGGCGAGCGTCAGGATCAGGGGCTTGCCGAGCCTGCCGAGGAACCCAAGGCTGGGACTGTTACCGCGACTGCCGCCGGCCATCAACCTGGTGTAGGCGTCGGTGAAACTGCCTTTGGCTGTCGCGATCGTCGTCCTCGGGATGCTTCGCCAGGCTTCCAGCGCGAGCGCGTCGGCTTCGAGCCGCATCGTGCCGCGGTGCGGGAACAGGCGGCGCTGGTTGGCCAAGCCGATCAGTCGACGCGCCCCGGGGGCTCGGCGCAGCTCGCTCTCGGTCGCTCCCAGGTAGGTGATCGTCTCGACCATCTCGCCTCACAGACCGAACAGGAGTGCCGGGAGCAGGTTGATCAGCGCGTGCGCGAGCCAGCCCGGTCCGATGCTGTCTGAGCGCTGTCGCAGCCAGCCGAGCACCCATCCCGCGATCAGCTGGAGGGGGAGCAGCGGCCACAGCCGGAGGCTGACCAACAGCAGCAGCAGATGCGGTGAGAGAAAGATCAGCGCTTGGATGATGTTGCCCGTGCGAAAGCCGAAGCGCCTGAACAGCAGCCCCGCCACGAAGCCGCGGAAGAGCATCTCCTCGGCGAGTGTGGTCAGGACGATTGCCGCGTAGTCCCCCGCAGTGCTCGGCACCCCCATGACCGTGAGGTTCTTCGAGCCGCCATGCAACACGCCGGTGGGAATCAGCTGCAGCAGAATGGCGCCCAGCCCGGCCACCGGGATGACCAGCGCGAGGGCCAGCGCGTAGGTGGACGGCGTGCCGGGCCGAAGCCCCACTGCGGTCAGCCTCTCATCTCGCGGGCGTCCGGAGCGTCGCAGCCGGCGGACGTAAATCAGCGACGGCAGGCTGAGGATCACAAGTTCCAGCACCGCCGAGGTCAGCGCAGTGGACGTGGTCTGGGTGCTCGCGAGGATTAAGACCATGTGAAGCTCTCTCCTGCCGGGGATGTCGGCGTACCGGCGTCGTTCGAGTCCGCGTATGCGAGCAGGTCGCCGGGCTGACACGCGAGCTCTCGGCAGATCGCCTCCAGGGTTGAGAACCGAATCGCTCTGGCCTTGCCGGTCTTGAGGATCGACAGGTTCGCCACGGTAAGACCGACACGGCCGGCGAGCTCGGTCAGAGTCATCTCGCGGTCATAAAGCAAGCGGTCCAAATGCACGACGACCGGCATACCCCTCTCCCTCTTTAGACCGTCATGGCCTGCTCGTCAGTCAGCTCGGAGCCCACCCGGAACGCGGTCGCCAGCACGAGGATCACCAAGCCGAGCAGGATCACCGGCACGTTCACACCGAAGTGCGTGCGCAGCCCCACGCCGGGAGCGCCAAGAGCAAGGCAAGCGCCAAGGAGACATCGACCGTCCAGTACATCAGGGCCACGAGGACCACATAGGGGAGGATCGAGGTGGCCATCTCCGCCACGCTGCGCCAATGCCTCGGCTCGCTATAGGGTGCGAGCGTCTCGCGCCAAAAGGAGGCGCCAAGCTCCCGCGGCTCGGGCACGGATGGGGCTTCTGAGGGAGTTTGGGTGGGCAGACATGCGCCGTAGTATCGGCGCCGCCGGGCTGAGGCTCGCCCATTTTCCCAAGACGGCTTGCAAGTCGCGGGCGCCTGCCGCAAGGCGAAAGAGGATCACGGCGCTGGGATGGCAGGCAGACTGCAGAGCATTGGGACGAGCTCAGGGAGGTCGGTGGGCCAGGGCGGCGGGGTAGGAGTTCGTCGCGGCAGCGCGCCGCTGTCTTCGGCCACGGCGTTCGGCAGGACACCTGCATCGCCGGCAAGGCAGGTCTGCGAATGAGAGCCATCTGGCGCCTCGCGGAGGATGTCGTGCGGGCCGACCCCGCCCGCCGCGAGCGCAAGCCGCTCGCCGCGCGGGCAGCGTAGCCGAGCTACGCGGGCTTGCTTTACTGGCGCGGGTGCCCTTCGCCCGGACCCCGCCGCTGCGCAACGAACTCGAG
>QHBV01000022.1 GCA_003244035.1 Solirubrobacterales bacterium
AGCCACCCTCGAGCGCCTCCATCATCCGTACGCGCAGACGGCCAACTGCGCGGTTCGGCGAGCCGCATTCGAGCAGGTCAGCGGCTTCACGGAGGAGATCCGAGCCGGCGAGGACGCCGACCTCTGCTTCCGGCTGCAGCGTGCCGGCTGGTTGCTCGAGGCGCGCCCGCACGCGACCGTCGAGCACCGCGGCCGTGAAGCCGTGCGCGGGATGATCGGCCAGCTCGCGCGCCACGGAAGCGGCGCGGCGTGGCTGCAGCGCCGCTATCCGGGCTCGTTCCCGCCATCATCTGCGCGAGCGCTGACGGGACGGATCGCCCGCAGCGCGCAGAGCGCGCTGACTGCACTCGCTCGTGGCGAGCGCGAGCAGGCGACAGGCGCCATGCTCGACATTCTCACCGCGTGCGCGTTCGAGCTCGGCCGGCTGCTGCCCAACCGCGCCCGCCGCGACTAGCATTCGATGACGATGTCCGAGCCGCTGGTGTCGGTGGTGGTATCCACCCACGATCGACCGGCGCGGCTCGCCAGGCTGCTCGACGGGCTGCGCGCGCAATCGATCGCGTGCGATCGCTTCGAGGTGGTCGTCGTCGACGACGGCTCCGGGCCGGCGACGGGCGAGCTCCTGGAGCGGGAGCGGGCGCGCGGGGAGCTGCAGCTGCAAGTCGTCCGCCATGGAGTCGCCCGCGGCCCTGGGGCGGGGCGTAATGCCGGGTGGCCGCTGACACGTGCCCCGCTCGTGGCCTTCACCGACGACGACTGCGTGCCGGCGCCGAGCTGGCTGGCGGCGGGGCTCGAGGCAGCGGCCGCGCTCCCGGGCGCGATCGTCCAGGGGCGTACCGAGCCCGACCCCGGCGGGGGAAGAGACAAGCTGCTGCTCAGCCGCACGGTTCGGGTCGCCACGCTCGGCCCGCAGTACGAGACCTGCAACATCCTCTACCCGCGCTCGGTGCTCGAGTGGTTGGGGGGCTTCGACGAGGGCTTCGGCCTGTGCCCGGGCGGTGAGGACACCGATCTCGCGTGGCGCGCGCTCGAGCGCGGCGCTACGGCGACGTTCTCCCCGGCGGCGCTCGTCTTTCACGCGGTGCAGCGGCTCGGCCTCCTCGGCACGCTGCGAGAGGCCACCCGCTGGACCGCGACAGTCAGGGTGCTCGCCGAGCATCCCGGAGCCCGGGCGATCCTTCATCGCCGGTGCTTTTGGAACGTCTGGCACTACCTGCTGTGGCGCTCGCTGCTGGCACTCGTCGGACCCGCGTGGCTGCGGCGGCTGGTGTGGGCCCGGCATCTGGGCCAGCTACGCGCCCGCGGCCGGCAGGGGGGCGCCGGCGCGTGGTCTGTGCCGTTCCTGCTCCTCCACGACGTGATCGAGACCTGCGCGGTCGTGCGCGGGGCCGTGCGCTACCGCACGCCCGTTCTCTGACAGGATGGCGGTCGATGACCGGCCGCGAGTCAATCGAGATCCAGGGGGCGATCGAGCCCGACTTCGACGAGGTCCTCACGCCCGACGGACTCGAGTTCGTGGCAGAGCTCCAGCGGGAGTTCGGCGAGGTCCGGCGGAAGCTGCTGCGAGCCCGGGCCGAGCGCCGGGAGCGCCTGGCCGGCGGTGAGCTGCTCGACTTCCTGCCCGAGACGCAGAAGCTGCGCGAAGACGACTGGAAGGTCGCGCCGGCCCCGCCAGACATGCGTCAGCGCTGGGTCGAGATCACCGGCCCCACCGATCGTAAGCTGACGATCAACGCGCTGAACTCCGGCGCCGACGGGTTCATGGCCGACTTCGAGGACGCCAACGCTCCGACCTGGCGCAACATGGTCGATGGGCACATCAACCTCCGCGACGCGGTCGACGGCACGATCACCTACGACGGATCTGACGGGCGTCACTACGAGCTCTCAGAGGATCCGGCGACGCTGCTCGTGCGCCCTCGCGGCTGGCACCTGCCCGAGCGCCACCTATTGATCGACGGCGAGCCCGCAGCCGGCGCCCTGTTCGACTTTGGCCTGTATGTCTTTCACTGCGCGGCACGCCTGCTGGTCCGTGGCTCTGGCCCGTACTTCTACCTGCCCAAGCTGGAGTCCCATCTCGAGGCGCGGTTGTGGAACGACGTGTTCTGCTGGGCGCAGGACGCGCTGGGGATCGCGCGCGGGACGATCAAGGCGACTGTGCTGATCGAGACGCTGCCCGCGGCGTTCGAGATGGACGAAATCCTCTACGAGCTGCGCGAGCACTCTGCGGGGCTAAACGCGGGGCGCTGGGACTACATCTTCTCGGCGATCAAGTGCTTCCCCGACCGCCCGGAGATGGTGCTGCCCGATCGCGGTGAGGTGACGATGACGGTCCCCTTCATGCGCGCCTACGCCGAGCTGCTGGCTGCCACCTGCCATCGCCGCGGAGCGCACGCGATCGGGGGGATGGCGGCACTGATCCCCTCGCGCACCGACGAGCAGGCCAAGGCCAAGGCCCTCGACGGCGTCCGCGCCGACAAGCAGCGCGAGCTCGGCCAGGGTTACGACGGCACGTGGGTGGCCCATCCCGACCTTGTGCCGGTCGCGCGCGAGGTGTTCGAGCGAGGGCTGGACGGCGCCGCGAACCAGCTCGCGCGCCAACCAGAGGTCTCGGTCGCCGGGCGGGAGCTGCTCGACCTCCGCTCCACGCCCGGGAAGATCACCGAGGCCGGACTGCGAACCGACATCAGCGTCGGCTTTCAGTATCTCTCCTTCTGGCTGGCGGGTCGCGGCGCGGCCGCGATCAACTCATTGATGGAGGATGCAGCCACCGCCGAGATCTCGCGTTCGCAGGTGTGGCAATGGGTGCATCATGGGTCCCGACTTCAGGACGGCCGCGTGGTCACGCGCGAGCTCGTGCGCGAGCTACTCGACGACGAGACCGCCAAGATCCGCGAGCGTGTAGGGGAGGAGACGTGGCAGGCCGGTCGCCCGGCCGAGACGCGCGAGCTGTTTGAGCGGGTTGCGCTCGGGCCCGAGCTGCTCGAGTTCCTGACCATCCCGGCGTACGAGTACCTGGACTGAAAGTCGCTACTCCACCGCGTGGGCGACCGCCCGCACGAAGGGGGCGGCGAGTGGCTCGCCGCGGCGGACCGCCTCCGCAATCAGCAGGCCGACGAGGATGTCGGCGATGTAGTGCTCGCCGAGGTAGACGATCGAGAACGCCGCGGCCACGACGTACGTCCAGCCGATGGCGCCCTCGAGCGGGCCGATCTCCGAAAGGGCCATCGCCGTGATCGTGGCCGATGAGATGTGGTCGGAAGGCATCGAGCCCCAGGGGTTTCCCGGGTCATCGGTCGGCGGCCGGCGGCCGAGCAGGTCGCATACGACAAGCCGCAAGACGCGCTCGATCTCGCCCCCCATCCGGCCCGCCTGCTCCGAGGCCCACCACGGCGGCGCCTGCGGCGTGAGGAAGTAGAACGGGCAGGTGAGATGGTAGGCGGCCGCCAGGCGCGCGCCGGCGCGCGGCATGTGCTCGGGGTGGCGCGCGAACACATATGCGAGCAGGAGGTGCGGAAGGAACCATGAGGCGTAGAGGACGCTCACGACCCGGTCCAGCGCGGTGATCTCACCGCGCCTGCGCAGCGCTCGCTGCAGCCGCAACCCGGGGGTGGCGCCGAGACCGACAATCGTGTCGAAGCGGATCGGCTGGTCGATCCACAGGCGCCTGCGAAGCCGCTGTGGGTTGTCGTAGGGCAGCTCCCAGCCGAGCTTGAATAGGTGCATGTAGGCGGCGGAGACAGCGAGGTAGCGCCTGCGCCCTCTCGGCACGGCGATCGCGCAGCCGAGCGGCGGCATGCACCCCAGCACCAGCGTCATCGCCGGGTGCATCCCGATCCGCCGCCGCCTGGCGATCAGCCCGACGGCGATCGGCACCGACGCCTCGGCGACCGCATTCCACCTCGGATGGGCGCGCAGCCGGCCGTTGATCGGGCGAGAGACCCGCCCGAGCGCACGCTGCAGCCCCGGGAAGCTGTCAGGGCCCTGGCGCCGGTATCTGGCGGGTCGAGTCGGCATCGGTGCATTCTGGCACAGGCGAAAGCCCGGTTTCCCGGCCTGCACCACCCGCTCAGCGGGCCCCGACCTTCTCGAACACCAGTCGGTAGTGGTCGAGCAGCTCACGCTCGAAGCAGACGCTGTTCGCGCTCACCCCCGAGGTGAACGCGAGGCGGAAGTCGGCGCTGGTCAGCCATCTCGGCACCAGCGTCAGCTTGAGCAGCGTCTTGCGAAGGCTGGGCTCGGCGAACCGCCTGCGCCACTGGCGGATCGTCTCGATGTAGTCGAGCCGGCCGTTGCTGCTCGACACGAGCCTGAAGTCCGGCTGCGCGCACTGGACGATCTGGTCCCGGCCGAGGGGCAGCCACGAGCCGGGAAACTGGTAGCCCATCAGGGCTAGGTACCACGCGTCGGAATCTCGTGGCGCATCGATATCGACCGCATCGATTTCGATCATGTTGCGCCCGAACACCATCGTCTGCAGGTACAGCCGGCCGCTGTCCGGCAGCATCCCCGCGATCTTCGCGAAGAGGTCCCGGTAGATCTCCTCCTGGCGTCCGGCGCGGTACTCCTCCGGCGAGCAGAAATGCTCGAACGCACCCAGGCTCGCGACGGCATCGAATCGCCCGTAGCTCTCGTGGGTGACCGATCGCGCGTCGTGCAGGCGGACGTCGAGGCCGTGCCGCCGACACGCCGCGACCTGTGCCGAGGACAGGCTGACGCCGACGCCCGTCGCACCGCGTCGACGGATGAAGTCGAGCAGCGGGCCCCACCCGCAACCCAGGTCGAGCACGCGCCGGCCCGGCTCGATCCCGATCTGATCGGCGACGTACTCGTGCTTGCGCCGCTGTGCCTGCTCGAGGGCGAGGGAGAAGTCGCCGTCGTACTTGGCGCCGCTGAAGTCGGCGAGCTCTCCGAGGCTGAGCCGGAAGATGCGGTCGATCAGCGAGTATGTGAACTCGAGCTCATCGCGCTCGGCCATCGTCTGTTTCCAGCTGGTTGGGCACGGGGCCGGCCACAGTACTCCTCACGCCCCACGATCGCCGTGCTTGCGGCGGCGAGCGTTGTGCTGCGGCGGGATATGCTCTGTCCGTGGCGGATGCCTTGCTCGAGCGCATCGATGGGCTGGTAGGCCACGGCATCGAGCGCGTGATCGGCGGTCATCATCGTCGGCGGCTGAAGCGGGCTGGAAGGCTCGACCAGCTCGATCCGCCGCGCGAGGCGTCGCTGTGGGCCGCCGAGGACCCGCCCCCGCGCACGGGGTGTGCGCTCGATGTGCTGGTGGATGGTGGGCAGGCACTCCCACGGATCGCGGAGATGCTGGACGGCGCTCGCTCGCATATTCACATCGCCGGTTGGCACGTCACCCCTGATTTCGGACTGACCCGCCACAAGGAGGCGTCCCGGCTGCGCGATCTGCTCGGTGAACTGGCCGAGCGCGTCGAGGTCAAGGTTGTGCTGTGGGCGGGGGCGCCGGTGCCCGTGTTTACACCCACGCGCGCGGCCGTGCGACGTGTGCGCGACGATCTCGTCCGGGGCACGCGCGTGCAGTGCGCGCTCGACGCGCACGAGCGGCCGATGCACTGCCACCACGAGAAGCTGGTGATCGTCGATGGCGAGGTTGCGTTCGTCGGGGGCATCGACCTGACATCGCTCGGCGGGGATCGCTTCGACAGCAGCGATCACGCGATGCAGGGACGGCTGGGGTGGCACGACGCCTCGAGCCTGGTGCGTGGCCCGGCCGTGGCCGACGTGGCGGCGCACTTCGCGGCTCGGTGGGGCGAGGTTACCGGCGAGCAACTGGAGCAGGCGCTCCCGCCGCCCCCGGCCGGCGAGCTGGACCTCCAGGTGGTGCGGACCGTCCCTGACAAGGTGTATGACTTCCTGCCCCAGGGCGACTTTCGGATCCTGGAGTCCTATACGCGGGCGCTGCGGTCGGCTTCCCGGTTCGTGTACCTGGAGAGTCAGTTTCTGTGGTCGCCGCAGGTGGTGGGGATCCTCGCCGCCAAGCTGCGCGAGCCGCCGAGCGACGACTTCCGCGTGGTCGTGCTGCTGCCCGCGAAGCCGAACAACGGCTCGGACACGACGCGGGGCCAGCTGGGCGTTCTGGCTGAGGCGGACGATGGCGGGGGTCGCTTTCTGGCCACGACGATCT
This sequence comes from Solirubrobacterales bacterium, assembly GCA_003244035.1. Taxonomy (GTDB): domain Bacteria; phylum Actinomycetota; class Thermoleophilia; order Solirubrobacterales; family Solirubrobacteraceae; genus Palsa-465. The sequence goes on from QHBV01000022.1 coordinate 6,152, forward strand.
CCGCCCGCAGTGGTGGGCTCACCGGCCCGCTGTACGTCCACGCCAAGATCGGGATCGTCGATGACAGGTGGCTGACGATCGGCTCGGCCAACATCAACGAGCACTCGTTCTTCAACGACACCGAGATGAACGTCGTCACCTGCGACCCCCGGCTCGCGCGCGAGACCAGGCTGCGGCTGTGGGCAGAGCACCTGGAGCGCTCGATCGAGGAGGTGTCAGGCGATCCGGCAACCGTTATCGACGAGCTGTGGCGGCCGATCGCCACCGAGCAGCTCGAGCGCCAGCAGCGCGGAGACCCCCTAACCCATCACCTGCTGGAGCTCGCCGGGGTCTCACGACGCTCGATGGCGCTGCTGGGCCCCCTCAACAGCCTGGCCGTAGACGGCTGACGGCGTCACCGGGGGCGCCCCGCGCTGGGGACAGCCACCAGCTCGCACGGCGCCTCGTTCCGGTGTTGCCACAGCGCAGAGCGGGTAGGTTCCCTTCCCGCGGATTCACGGTCCGCTGGGTGCCGCTCGGAGGAATCGAAGACCAATAGGAGGTTCCACTCATGTTCAGAGCCAGACCGGTAGAGCCCATACAGCCGGTGGACCCGGTGGAGGCGGCAGCGCCCATGCCCGCAGTCGATCAGCCGGTCGGCGTTGCTCGTCGCCGGCGCTGGCGTGAGGCGGCCGGCCTCAGCAGGGGGACACTGCTGCTCGCTCGGCTCGTGCACCTTGTCGTCGGCCTTGTGGTCTTGATCATCGTCCTGGCCATCGTCCTGGTGTTGCTCAAGGCGAATCGGACCAACAGCATCGTTTCGCAGATCCACGACTGGGCTCGCTCGCTGGTCGGTCCGTTCGACGGCATGTTCAGCCTCCACAACGCCCGCGCCGCGCTCGCCGTCGACTGGGGCATCGCCGCAGTTGTCTACCTGCTCGTGGGCGAGCTGATTGCACACCTGATCAGCGCAGTTGGGTTGCGCCGGCGGACCGCATAGAGCCTCGAGCAGCGCTCGGTTGGCCCTGCGGGGCGCAACGGGGCTGCGCACGAGCCGCCGGCAACTCAAACCCATCCTCAGCGGCCGTCTCATGCAACGCGACGAGCAGATCGTTCGTGTCCTGCGCGTGCTGCCCCGCGGCCGGGTTACCGCGACTGACTCGCCGCGCCTCCGCAGAGTCGGGGAGACAGGATTTGA
>QHBV01000023.1:0-4595 GCA_003244035.1 Solirubrobacterales bacterium
CTTAGCTGGACGTAGTCGACCACGAAGGTGACCGACGAGAGGGGCTCGCCCACTACATCGGCAAGCGGATGGGCGCGTTCTCGCTGCTCTGGAACCTCGAGCTCGCGAAGCTGCAGATCCCGGAACGACTTCTCGATGAACTCAGCGCGTTCGGCTTCGCTCGGGAACGCTCGGCGCACGACGGCCGGGTCAGGGATGAGGATTTCGTAGGCGGTCACCGTCTGCGAACGCTCTCCTGTTGAGTCGGATCGAGTGACGTAGACGGTTGCGAGCGACACGGCGCATGCCTTCGGTCCCCACGTCCCCCATCCCTTCGCTGTGATCCTCAGTTCCTCTCGCAGGCCATGCAGTTTGACGCCTCAACAAGCCGCTCGTGGATGGCGGCGCGACTCGCCCTCGCATACTGACGGCGTGCGATCACGTACTCCCGCGCTGGTGGGCGCTACCGAACGGAGGTGAGCGAGGCTGCGCGTCTCGTAGCCTCGCGGCGTGGCCGGCGTCATCACTCTGCATCTGGGGGACATCACGGCCGACACCGCCGCCGACGCGATCGTCAACGCGGCCAACTCAAGCCTGCTGGGCGGCGGCGGTGCGGACGGCGCGATCCACCGTGCAGCTGGTCCCGCTTTGCTTGACGAGTGCAGGTTGCTCGGTGGCTGCCGGACCGGGGAGGCGAAGATCCTGGCGCCGGCCAGCTTGCCGCGTCATTGTCGGGCTCACCGAAGACGGTGAACAGGTTGCCAGCGCGGTCTTCTTCAGCTCCTCCCCATCACCAGGTCGGCGTTCATCCGCACCAGCAGCACCGGGAGCCGAGACGTCGCTCGGCAGCGACGCTCGCGAACCCGCGTGATGTAGCCGTCGTCGCCGGCGCCCACGACCTGGGGGTCAAATACGAACGCGAGCACGCACAGCAGGTCGATGTCCCCGGCGCGGGTCGCCTCGCGCGCGGCGTCCCTGATGTACGACCGCCGACCGTGCCGATTGCGGACCGATCGTGATCCCGCCCCGTTTCGGCGTGTGATCTTGCAGGAGGTGGTGTCGGCGTTCTCCCATCGCTCCCGCAATCCGCTAGAGCCGCCTCGCGCAAAGAAGGGACATGCCAGCATTCCCGTCATGCCAGGGCCCGCGGAAAGCAAGGCGAAGCACCGCAGCGGAGATGACCATACGGCCGACCGGGTAATCACCTTTCTACAGGCCGAGGGAGCGGGCCAGCACGGCCATCGTGCTGGGCGGACCCTCCTCGATCACCTGGTGGGGACCTACGAGATCGCTGGTCGCTGGAAGCAGCCGGCGTGGCTGCAGCACGCGGCGCTCATCCACAGCGTCTACGGGACGGAGGCTTATCGGCACCGGCTCATCCCGCTGAGCCGACGGCGTGAGGTGTGCGCCTTGGCGGGCGAGCGGGCCGAGCGCCTGGCCTACCTGTTCGCCGTCACCCCGGGCCGGCTCCTCTTCGCGGGAACCCATCGGTGGGCGAGGGGTCTAGTCGCAGCGTCGCGAGATCGCAGCGGTCAGGCGTCTGCCGTGCCGCCGGCCACCGGCGAGGAGCTCGATGCGCTCGTGCTCCTGCACCTGGCGAATCTCGCCGAGCAGGCCCGGGCACCCGACGGCTCACCCGGCACCTGGCTCGTTGACCTCCGTGAGCTAGCGGAGGTCGTGTTCGACAGCGATGCCGTGACCCCGCCCCTGTTCATCGCCACGCTCGCCGGATTCTCCAAGACCGACGAGTCCGCCTGCCGCGGCGCCTACGGGGATGGCCTGGTGCAGATCGATCCGGCGCTGCGCGCCGACCGGCTGGCGATGGCCGCGGCCATCTGCCCGGTTGTGGGCGAGCCCTGCGCGTGGCTGGCCTACGAGGCACGGCGCCGGGGCGAGGTCGCGGCGGCGAGCGAATGGGCACAGACGGCGGAGCGACGGCTGCTCAGGCTGGGCGCCGCTTGGGACAAGCGGCTGCGGTTCGACGAGTGGCTCACGGTGATCACCCTCCTCGACGGCGAGATCGGCGAGCTAAGCACCGCCACCGCCACCGATCCGCGGGCTCTCTACCACGAGGTCACCCGTGCGGACCGCGGCCAGGGGGCATCCGTCGAGGCGGACCGCGGCCAGGGGGCATCCGTCGAGGCGACCCTCGCCAATGCGCGTCCCGATCCCCCAGCCGCCACCGCGCGATTTCAGCGCTACATGGGCATGCTGGCCGACGCGACGACGCCGGCAGGACGGCTGCTGTACCCCGACCTGGACCGGCGGCCGTGGTGGGAGCCCGCGGCGTGTGCGCTGGCCGTCGACCTGGAGTCCCACTCTCAGGAGATCCGCGAGGAGATCCTGGCGCTGGATCCGTCCCGGTACACACCCGAGAGCGAACGGATCCCCCGCGCGGGCGACTGGGACGTGGTGTTCTTATACGAGCGCGGGCGCCGACACGACGAGGTCTGCGACGCGTGTCCGGAGACGACCCGCGTCATCGAGGGCGACCGCGCGATGCGGACCGCCGCCGGGCTCATCTACGTGTCGCGAATGGGGCCGGGAACTCACATCCAGGCCCACCGCGGCCCCACCAACGTGCGGGTGCGCTGCCATCTGGGTATCGCCGTCCCCGACGGCGACTGCGCCATCCGGGTGGAGGATCAGTCCCGACACTGGAGCGAGGGACGGTGCCTCGTCTTCGATGACTCCTTCGAGCACGAGGCGTGGAACCACACCACCGATGATCGGATTGTCCTGATCGTCGATCTCTGGCACCCCGGCCTCTCGAGCGGCGAGGTTCATCTCCTCGCGGGGCTGCACCGGTACGCGTCCGGGTACGCCCGACGGCTTGACCGCTACTGGGCGCTCAACGCGGCGGCACGTCGCGAGAGGCCCGGGACCTGATAGCGCGCCGCCTAGAAATCCCCGCCACCGAAGTCTCCCCCGCCCCCATCTCCGCCGTCGCCCCAGCCACCCCCATCTCCGCCGTCGCCATCCCCGCCGTCGCCGTCGCCGAAGAGACCACCGACCATCTCCGCCCCTAAGCCAAGACCGGCGCCCAGAGCCGACCCCACGAGCAGGGTCGAAAGCAGCGAGCCGCCACCGAAGCCATTGAAGTACCCGCCCATCATCGGGCCAAAGTGGCCGGGAGCGTTCCAGTAATCAGTCTGCCGCCCGTTGACCGCCACCTGCCGCCCGTGCGGCGCAAAGCCGTCCCTGATCCGCGTCGCGTCCGCGGCGCACGCAGGGACCGGTCGCGGGCTGCCACCCGGAGGTGCCCACTCGACGTCCCCAGTGGAGGGTCCGTGACGCGGATCAAAGAAGCACGGCGCTCGACGCTCGGGCGGCGGGCGACCCTCCAAGAGCGCCTTGGCGTACGACATCGCAAACCGCCCTTCCTCGAGGGTCTCACTCACCGGCGCCAGATCCTCCGGTTGCCGCGCGCGGTCGAAGATCTGACTGGCCCGCTGATATGCCTCCAGCGCCTGTTCGTAGCGGTCCTTGGCCTCCTGGGTGACGCCGGGCATCGCGATATCGACGTCGAGCGCGCGGATGTCGTCGCCGAGCGCGACGAGGTCGTCCTGAGCCGAGGACCGGACCTCGTCCCATTCACGCTCGTGGCGGGACTTGTGACCGAAGAAGGGCATGTGCGCACGATACGAGGTCATCCGTGCCGCCGCGCAGCGCATGCCGAACTGCGTTACCCGCGTGGAGCAGACGCTCGGTTGCGAAGCCGGCACACCGCCGCAGTGAGGAGAGTCCAGGATGCCGCGTGCTGACGGCCTCATGGTGGTCGTCGGTCGCGTTCATGTAGGCGACGATCACGGATGAGTCGACGACGATCACGATTCGCCGAAGTGCGACTCGGCGAGGTGCTCGTCGACACGTGCGGCGAGATCAGCCGGGCCCGCCAAGACGCCGCGGGCGCGCGGCTTGACGCGCAGCGAACTGCGGACGGCATCGCGTAGCGCCTGACGGATCAGCTCGGCTTTGGTCGTGCCCTCAACCGCCGGGCGCATCGATCGGTACCCCACACGTCGCGGCACACCTCCGGCAACATGCAGCACTCGGTGTATGCCGCCTCGACCGATTTCGAAGGCGGTAGCGTGCGGCCTCTCAACCCTGGCGGCCGGGGCCCGAAGGCCCCCACAACCGCATATCATCCAATCTTGGCCGAGGCCGACGTCACCATCCGGATAAACGGCGAGGAGCACCGATTTGCGCTCGACACCCGCGTCACGTTGCTCGACCTGCTGCGCGAGCATGCCGGGCTGACCGGGGCCAAGAAGGGTTGCGACCATGGCCAGTGCGGAGCCTGCACGGTGCTGCTCGACGGGCGACGCGCGAACAGCTGCCTGGTGCTCGCCGTGACCGCGGACGATGCCGATGTCCTCACCGTTGAAGGGCTGGCGAAGGGCGACGAGCTCCATCCCCTCCAGCAGGCTTTCATCGAGCGAGACGCACTTCAGTGCGGCTACTGCACGCCCGGTCAGCTGTGCTCGGCGGTGGGCATGCTGGCTGAGGCGCGAGCGGGCTCGCCGAGCGTGGTGACTGCGGACTTGAGGGTCGACGGCGCGCGGCTTGACGAGGACGAGATCCGCGAGCGGATGAGCGGCAACCTGTGCCGCTGC
>QHBV01000023.1:4600-4746 GCA_003244035.1 Solirubrobacterales bacterium
GCCTACGTGAACATCGTCGCGGCGATCGGCGACGTGGCGGGATGAGGCCGTTTGGGTACGAGCGTGCCGTCGACACGGACGCGGCCGTCGCGGCCGTCGCGGCTGCCGGTGGGCGCGCTAGGTACCTAGTAGGACTTCGGTAGGTC
>QHBV01000024.1:0-554 GCA_003244035.1 Solirubrobacterales bacterium
ATGGTGATGAACCTCGACAAGTGCATCGGCTGCCACACCTGCAGCGTGACCTGCAAGCAGGTATGGACCAACCGCCCCGGGGCCGAGTACATGTGGTTCAACGATGTGGAGACCAAGCCCGGGCTCGGCTACCCCAAGCGCTGGGAGGACAACGAGCACTGGCGCGGGGGCTGGGAGCTCGATCGGAAGGGTCGTCTGCGGCTCAAGGCCGGCGGAAGGATCAAGAAGCTCCTGACCATCTTTCACAACCCGGACCTGCCGACGATCGACGACTACTACGAGCCGTGGAGCTATGACTACGAGAAGCTGATCACCGCACCCCTGTCCAAGCACGACCCGGTCGCCCGGGCGCAGTCACAGCTGACCGGGCGGAGCATGGAGAAGATCGAGTGGGGCCCCAACTGGGATGACAACCTCGCCGGCGCCCCGGAGCGGATCGACCAGGATCCGCTGATGGACGGCCTGCAGAGCAAGGTGCAGGCCGAGTACGAGCAGGCGTTCATGTTCTACCTGCCCAGAATCTGCGAGCACTGCCTGAACCCGTCCTGCGTCGC
>QHBV01000024.1:692-1057 GCA_003244035.1 Solirubrobacterales bacterium
GAGACGTGCGTGGGGCGGATCCGCTACATCGGCCTGGTCCTCTATGACTCCGACCGTGTCGAGGCGGCCGCCTCGACGCCTGACCCGCAGGACCTGCTCGAGGCCCAGCGCCAGGTGTTCGTCGATCCCGAGGACCCCGAGGTGCGCGCGCAGGCCGCGCGCGACGGGATCCCCGAGGATTGGATCGACGCCGCCAGGCGCTCCCCCGTGTATTTACTCGCGCATCGCTACCGGGTGGCGCTGCCGCTGCATCCGGAGTACCGCACGCTGCCGATGGTCTGGTACGTGCCGCCGCTCTCCCCGATTCGCAAGAGCCTCGAGACCGACGGCTATGAGGCCGATCCCCACGACGTGTTCCCGGCGAT
>QHBV01000024.1:1110-6569 GCA_003244035.1 Solirubrobacterales bacterium
GAGGACCGCTACGTGATCCCCCAAGCCCACACCGAGCTCGCAGACCGAATGATGGAAAAGGTGGGCGCCTGCGGCCTTGACTTCGAGGGCGGTCCGGGCAACTGCGGCGCGATCACCGACCCGGCGGCCGATCTCCTCAATGCCGCCGCCGACCAGGAGCCGTTCATGCTCACCCAGGAGCCTGTCGAGCTCGACATCGTCAAGATGGCTGGCGAGCGCCGCGACAGCGAGGACCCGGCGGCAAGCTGATGCGTCGCGGCAAGAGCGGCCACGCCGAGCGCGCGAGGACCTACAAGCTGTGCTCGCTCGCCCTGCAATACCCAGACGAGGAGCTGCTCGCCGACCGCGCCGAGCTGTCCGCGGCCGCGGGAGCGCTGCCAAAGACCGACGCGGCGCTCGCGCTTGATCGCTTCTTTGACTGGTGGACCGAGACGCCAGAGCTCGAGCTCGCCCAGCACTACGTGCAGACCTTCGATCTGCACAAGCGCTCCGCGCTCTATCTGACCTTCTACTCGCTCGGTGACAAGCGCGAGCGCGGGCTGGCTCTGCTGCGGCTGAAGAAGCTCTATCGCGCCGCCGGCCTGCCGCTCGAGGGTTCAGAGCTGCCCGACTACCTGCCGGCGATGCTCGAGTTCGCCGCCGCAGCGGCGCCCGGGCAGGGCGATCTCGTGCTGCGCGAGCATCGCGCCTCGCTTGAGCTCGTCCGCGTCTCCCTCCACGAACAGCAAAGCCCGTACGCGTACGTGCTGGACGCTGTCGGCGAGCTGGCCGGCCAGCTCTCGGCGGCCGAGCGGCTGAGCCTCGACCGGCTGATCGCGCAAGGGCCGCCGCAGGAGCTCGTCGGGCTCGAACCGTTCGCACCACCCGAGGTCATGCCTGACACGGGGGCGCGCCGGTGAGCACGGCCAGCGTCTTCCTCTGGGTCGTGATCCCGTATGTCGCGATCACGGTGTTCATGGTCGGCCACATCTGGCGCTACCGCCGCGATCAGTTCGGCTGGACCAGTCATTCGACGCAGCTGCTCGAGAGCGGCATACTCAAATGGGGCAGCCCGCTGTTTCATTACGGTGCGCTGGCGGCGATCGGCGGCCACGTGCTGGGTATCCTGATCCCGGCGGGCGCCACCCGCGCGGTCGGGATCGACGAGCACGCCTACCACCTGATCTCAGCAATCGCGGGCACGGTCGCCGGCGCCGTCGCGCTGAGCGGCCTGCTGATCCTCGTCTACCGTCGGGCGCGCGTTCGGCGCGTCGCGGTGACCACCTCCTACGTCGACCTGCTCGTCTACGCGCTGCTCCTATTCGTCATCGGCCTCGGATTGAGCGACACGATCTTCCACAACGTGCTCGGGGCGGGCAATGGGTACAACTACCGTCACACCGTCGCGATCTGGTACCGCGGCCTGTTCGCCCTCCAGGACAACGCGCGACTGATGGCCTCCGTACCGTTCATCTACCAGCTGCACGCGCTCTCGGCGTGGGCGATCATCGCGCTGTGGCCGTTCAGCCGTCTCGTACACGCCTGGAGCATCCCCTTCCAGTACCTCGGGCGCCCCTACATCCTCTACCGCCGGCGCTACTCCACCGTGCGCTGATGCGCCGCTGGCATCCAGCCGCTGGCGTGATCGAACGGACCCTCGACGCGACCGGACCCGCATCCGGGGCGGTGGTGATGGGCACCGGGATCGTCTCCACCGCGCTGTCGCTCGACGGCCACGAGACGATCTCGCGCATCCTGCTGGTCATGGACGCGGTGATGTGGGTTGCACTCGCCGTACTGCTCCCGGCGCGCGCCACGCGTGACCGGGAGCGCTTTCTTAGCGACGTTCGCACCCCAGCGGCGCTGACCTCGGTCGCCGGCACCGCGGTGCTCGGAACGAGACTTGCCGTGCTCGGCTGGGGCTGGGCCGGCGTCGCGCTGCTCGTGATCGCGCTCGTGCTCTGGGCCGCGCTGCTCATGCCCGTGCTGGCCCACTGGAGGACACCGACCGTCGGCGCATCGCTTATGCTCACCGTGTCGACCGAGTCGCTCGCCGTGCTCGCCGCCGTCCTCGCTGTTCGCGAGCACGCTCACTGGCTGCTGGTCGCCGCGCTGGTGCCGTTTGCGCTCGGGCTCGCGTGCTATGTGTTCGTGATCGCCCGCTTCGATCTGCACCAGCTCGCGGTCGGCCGCGGCGACCACTGGATCACCGGCGGCGCGCTCGCGATCTCGACCCTCGCCGCCGCCAGGATCACGACCGGCGCGAAGACGCTCGCGATCCTGGGAAACGGCGGTGGCGTACTGAAGGGCCTGGCGCTGGGCCTCTGGGCGCTGACGATGCTGTGGCTGCCGGTGCTGCTGCTGGCCGAGGCGCTGCGTCCACGACTGCACTACGACGTGCGGCGCTGGTCCACCGTCTTCCCCGTCGGGATGTACGCCGCGTGCAGCTTCGCGGTCGGGATCGCCGCCCGCGCGAGTGCGATCAGCAGGTTCGCACGCGTGTGGGTATGGGTCGCCCTCGCTGTCTGGATAGCCGTGTTCGGGGCGATGATCCGGCGCGGCATCCAGGCCGTGCATGGCGACCAGCGACCGGCCGCGCCGGGCAGTCGCAACGAGCTCGCTTCCAGCCGACACCGTGCCGTATGACCCGCGAGATCCCCAATGATCCATCATTCGACCCCGACAGGAGTAGCCCATGCCGATAGCACTACGAGAAGCCGAGATCCTTTGGGACGGACCGCTGGCAGGCGGAACCGGGACGCTGTCGAGCGGAAGTGGTGCGCTCGGCCAGCTCGACGTCACGTGGGCGTCGCGGACCGAGCGACCAGACGGCAAGACGAGCCCCGAGGAGCTGATCGCCGCTGCGCACGCCAGCTGCTTTGCGATGGCGCTCGCACTCGTGCTCGGCGAGAACCACACCCCACCGAAGCGACTGACGGTGAACGCGGCGTGCACGCTCGACGAAGTCGACAGCGCACCGCGGATAACGACCATCGAGCTTACCGTCCGCGCACACGTGCCCGGGCTCGAACAGGCAGGTTTCGAGCAGCAGGTCGGACGGGCTGGCGACCTCTGCCCGGTCTCAAACGCGCTGCGCGGAAACGTCGAGATCAGCGTGCGAAGCGAGCTCGAGCAGTGAGCCGAACATCGCTGTCATCTACAGCGGGGATCTGCGGGAGGTTGCAGGCGCCTTCGGCGAAGCGGCCGAGCATCTGTCCGCGCGGGTACGCCTGCTCCGGGTCTCAGGAGACGAAAACGACGACAGCAGCATGGCCCATCGAGAAGCCACTTTCGACGACCTCGACTGGGCCGACGGGATCGCATTCGGACGCCCCTCGGTCACGGCCATCCCGCGGCCGAGCTCATGGCCCATATCGAGGGGACCGAGCCGTTGTGGAGCACCGGAAGGCTCGATGAGAAAGTGGTCACGGTCTTCACCGACGATCCTGAGCACGTTCCCAGCATGGGGAGCCTCTGTCTGCGTCAAGGTTGAAGAGCGCTCAGTATCGCGCCCGCCGGCTGGCCAGGATCGCGGGGATACTGGCCGACGAGCGCGCCCAGCGCCAGCGGCTCGAGCTGTAAAGCCACAGACCGTCGGACGGTTGCTGCGTTCACTCCGAGGACCGGCGGCGCGCAGGGGTTCGTCCTGGGGGCTGCCGTAGAGCCTCGCCGGTGGCGCGCTCTGGGATCGGGTGGTTCACCGCTTTGTGTGTCGTGATCGTGATCGCTTCGCCGTAGTGGGTGATCTGCAGCGGTTCTCCCTGAAGCAGCGAGTAGCGGGCGTGGTCATGCTCGACCTCGACTCTCAGCCGCCGCTCGCGAAAGCACAGGCCAAAGGCCAGGCGGGTCAGTCGCTCCGGCAGTCGGGGGGCGAAGCTGAGGGCACCGTCGTGGTCGCGCATGCCGCCGAATCCGGCGACGGCGACGATCCACGCGCCGGCGAGCGAGGCGATGTGCAGACCGTCGCGGGTGTTGTGCTCGATATTGTTGAGATCCATCAGCGCGGCCTCGCCGAAGTAGTCGTACGCCAGCTCGAGGTGCCCGACCTCGGCGGCGATCACCGCCTGGGTGCAAGCCGAGAGCGAGGAATCGCGCACCGTCAGCGCCTCGTAATAGGCGAAGTTCCGCGCCTTCTGCTCCTCGCTGAACGCGTCGCCCCGCCAGTGCATAGCCAGCACCAGATCGGCCTGCTTGACGACCTGCTTGCGGTACAGGTCGACGTAGGGGAAATGCAACAGCAGCGGATACTGCTCAGGTGTCGTCGCCTCGAAGTCCCAGCGCTCGTGCTCGGTGAAGCGCTCGGCCTGGGGGTGGACGCCGAGCTGCTCGTCGTAGGGGATCAGCATCGCCTCCGCCGCGTCGCGCCAGGCGGCCACCTCCTCGTCGTCGACGCCGAGCTCGGCCGCCCGGTCCTCGTGGCGCTCGACGATCTCCGCCGCCAGCCGGAGGTTTCGCTGCGCCATCAGGTTGGTGTAGACGTTGTTATCGGCGACGGCGCTGTACTCGTCGGGGCCCGTGACGCCGTCGATGCGGAAGTTGCCGGTCGCGTCGTGATGGCCGAGCGAGCGCCACAGCCGCGCCGTCTCGACGAGCAGCTCGAGCCCTGTATCGCGCTCGAACTCTTGGTCGTCGGCTGCCGCCTGGTAGCGGCCGACGGCGTCGGCGATGTCCGCACAGATGTGAAACGCCGCGGTCCCCGCCGGCCAGTACGCCGAGCATTCCTGGCCATCGATCGTGCGCCAGGGAAACGCCGCGCCTTGCAGGCCAAGCTGCTTGGCCCGCTCGCGCGCCAACCCCAGGGTCGAGCGGCGCCAGCGCAGGGCGTCGCAGGCGGCGTGCGGGGCGGTGTAGGTCAGGACCGGCAACACGAACGTCTCGGTGTCCCAGAACGCGTGCCCGTCATAGCCCGGGCCGGTCAGCCCCTTCGCGGCGATCGCGCGCTGCTCGCCGCGGGCGCCCGCCTGCAGGGTATGAAACAGGGCGAAGCGCACCGCCTGCTGAAGCTCTGCGTCGCCTTCCAGCTCGACGTCGGCACGGTCCCAGAAATCGTCGAGGTAGCCGCGCTGGCCGGCGAGCAGCCCGTCCCACCCGGTATGCCGCGCCTCGGCCACCGCCCCGGAAACCTGGTCGCGCAGCGCAGCGCTCGATCGCTGACTCGACCACCCGTAGGCGAGCAGCTTGACCACCCCCAGCCGCTGGCCCGGCTCGAGATCGGCGGTGATCGTGACGCGCGCGAGGTCCTCGTGGCTCTCGGTCGCGGTCTCGGTACCGTCCGGGCCCTCCACCATGTGGTCCATCGCGGCGGCCATCCGTAGCCCGCTCTGCCTGGTGACGTGAACCAGCACGGCGCGTTCTTCGTGGTCTGCGAACAGCTCAGAGCGCAACGCCGAGTGAAGCTCGGCCGCCGCCCGAGGATCGCCCTCCGTGGCGGGCATCGGCTCGTTGGCCACGAGCTCTGACTGCACCACCAGCCGCGCCGG
>QHBV01000024.1:6702-24934 GCA_003244035.1 Solirubrobacterales bacterium
AGCAGGCGAATGACCTTGCCGTTGGTCACGTTCACCACCGTCTGCCCCGCCTCGGGATAGCCGTAGCCCGCTTCTGCGTAGGGCAGAGGACGCTGCTCGTAGAACCCGTTCAGGTACGTGCCGGGGAGCCCCGGCGGCTCGCCCTCGTCGAGGTTGCCGCGCAAACCGATGTGCCCGTTGGCGAGCGCGAACACCGACCCCGCCTGGTCGAGCACATCCAGATCCAGCTCGGTCTCATGCACGGACCAGGGTTCGACCGAGAAGACCGGATGCTGAATCACGACGCTTCGAGCAGCTCCGACAAATCCGACACGACGATATCGGCGCCGTGCTCGCGCAGCGCGTCGGCCTGGCCGGCGCGATCCACTCCCACCACGCAGCCGAACTTGCCGGCCCTGCCCGCCGCGACGCCCGCGAGCGCGTCCTCGAACACCGCCGCCGCTGATGGCTCGACCCCCAGGGCCCTCGCACCAGCTAGAAACGTGTCGGGCGCCGGCTTTCCCTTCAGGTGCTCGCGCTCGGCGACCACACCGTCGACCCGTTGCTCGAACAGATCGTCGATGCCGGCGGCGATCAGCACATCACGGCAGTTGGTGCTCGAGGAGACCACCGCGCGACCAAATCCCGCTTCTCGCGCCGCGTTGACGTAGCGCACCGACCCATCGTAAGCCTGGACGCCATCCTTGCGGATCATTCGGAGCACGATCTCATTCTTGCGGTTGCCGAGCCCGTCGACCGTCTCGGCCTCTGGCGGGTCGTCCGGCTCGCCGCGGGGCAAATCGATGCCGCGCGAGGTCAGGAACGAAAGGACGCCCTCGTAGCGCGGCTTGCCGTCGACGAACTCGTCGTACTCGCCGACTGCGTCGAACGCGACGAACCGCTCGCCGGTCCGCTCCGCGCGCTCACCCAGATAGCCGTCGAACATCTCCTTCCAGGCGGCGGCATGGACCTTGGCGGTCTGCGTCAGCACCCCGTCGAGATCAAACAGGCATGCCCTCACGTCATTAGGCAACCCGAGCATCAACGAGACCTACACGCCCACGAGGGGTATAGGCAGCCCGTAAGAACTCGCAGGCGGCGCGACGCTAGAGCGGCATGTCAGGGCCGTTTGCTGCTGCTCCAAGTCCCGTTCACCCGCCAACGTACAGAGAGGAAGCTCCATGGCCGAGCCCCCTTCCGACCCGGTGATCCTCTGCTACGACGGCTCCGAGGATGCAAAGCACGCGATCGAGCGCGCCGGAGGCCTGTTCGCGGGCAGACGCGCGCTGGTGGTGACGGTGTGGCGGCCCACCGCCGGCTTGGGGAGCTTTGCCTGGTCTGGCGCGACCGCCAGCATGGTCGACTTCTTCGCGCTCGACCGCGCCGCCGCCGAGGACGCGGGCGCCGTCGCCCAGGCGGGGGTCCGCCTCGCGCGGGAGGCTGGGCTCGAGGCCGAGGCGGAGGCTGTCGAGGCAACCGGACCAGAATGGAAGACGATCGTCGAGATCGCCGACCGCCACAAGGCCGCGATGATCGTGATGGGTTCTCGGGGGCTCACCGGTGTGCGCTCGATGCTGCTCGGAAGTGCCTCCAGCGCGGTGGTCCATCATGCCCACCAGCCCACGCTGGTCGTCCACCGCCCGAGCGACGACAAGCCAGGCGCGGGCTAGCGATCGAGCGTCGCCATCGGAACTCCTCGCCGTCGGCTCGTTCGATTCGGATCTGGCGTGCGTCAAGCGTCCACCCGAGCACAGGGATTGTTGTTTTCGGTGACAGGGGGATGCTTCATCACGTCCCACGTGTCGTGATGACAGGTGGACAACATACTTGGGTCCGACGCGAAGTGGGCGGCCGCTTCGCGCAGATGGTCCATGCACAGCCCGGCCGTGCAATGGCGACACAGCGCGACCGCGGGTTGATGGATCCCCTGTTCGGCACATGAGTAGCAGAGCATGATCTGGGTTCCCTTCTGATTGGTCGCGTTTCGCGACATCGATGGTCCGGGCCCGAGGCGGACGGGCTGGACGCTCACAGTTCGGTGTGGCCACGCTTGCACTAGCGTCATACGCGGCGCTGGTCTTACATCGGCCACGCGCTCGGCAACGACCGCCGGCACCGCCCACCGGGCTGGGCGGTGCCGATAGGCGAGCTGATGCTCGGCGAAGGTGGCGACGCGTTCGAGCGCGCGCGCTGTAGCGCGTACGAATCGCCGGCGGCTCCCCAGACTCTTGGTGCGCACCGGCAGCAGGAGGGGTCTGACTTCACTACGCAGCGATCGCACGCAGCCCGTGCCGCTTCATGAGCTGCGGCACCGATCTCGGCGTCCATGTCGATCCCGTACTGCTTCCAGAGGCGTTAGGGCCGCTCGGGTTCCAGAGGGTGTGGGCGATGCCCTTGGGCTTGGAGATCAGCTGGTGCGGTCCGGCGCTGATGGTGCGCTCGGCGATTTGCGCGGCGAGCGTGCCGGCGAGGACGTAGCGGTACTCGGGGTGGCGCGGTTGTGCTGCTCTGCGGTTGGGCGGCTGCGCTGCGCATCCGGCGGGTGCGAGGGGCTCGGGATATGGCGAGGTGCCACTCGACGGTCTTGGGGGTGACGAACAGCGCTTGGGCGATGTCACGGTTGCTCATGCCCGCGACGGCCATCGTGGCGACGCGCAGCTCGGCGGGGCCAGTTCAGATCATCATTCCCGTCCACGAGGTCCCCGCGGGACATGGGCCTTGGTTCGAGGACCCAGCGGGGTGCGCCAAGCTCGTCCTCGCGCACTTCGCTGCAACCGGGTTCGCGCCCGACGTCCACTGACCATGAACCCAGCTGCCGCAAGTCCGCGAAGACGCCCGCTGCCACTTCTCGTCAGGGGCGTCGAGGACGACGCGCCCTTCGCAGACGACGTGAGCGACGAGGACGACGACCGCGGGGTCGAGCCTCCCCCACATGCGGTCACGGCCACCGCGACCATCAGGGCAAGGATGATGTTGAGAGACAGTCGCAATGGCGAGACCCGGACTCGAACCGGGGACACCGCGATTTTCAGTCGCGTGCTCTACCAGCTGAGCTATCTCGCCCTGGCCGGCGGCGATGCTAGCGGCTCGCTGCTCTAGCCTCTGAGCTGTGATCACGGATGGAGACGGTCCGGTCGTCGCGGGCCGGAACCTCATCAAGCGCTACGGAGAGGGCACCGCCGAGGTCTACGCGTTGCGCGGCGTGACGCTTGAGCTCGGGCGCGAGAGCTTCACCGCGATCATGGGTCCGTCCGGGTCGGGCAAGTCGACCCTGATGCACCTGCTCGCCGGGCTCGATCACCCCACCGACGGCGAGGTGCTGATCGGGCCGACGAGGCTGACCGATCTCGATGACGCCGACCTCACGCGGCTGCGCCGGAGCCGCGTCAGCTTCGTCTTTCAATCCTTCAACCTGCTCCCGGTGCTGAGCGCGGAGGAGAACATCGTGCTGCCGCGGCGGATCGCGGGAGAGAAGATCGACGAGGTCTGGCTCGAGCGGCTGATCGTCGTGTTCGGCCTGCAGGACCGTCGCCGGCACCGCCCCGCCGAGCTCTCGGGCGGTGAGCAGCAGCGGGTCGCGCTCGCACGCGCGCTGATGACGCGGCCGGCGGTGATCTTCGCCGACGAGCCCACCGGCAACCTCGACTCGAACGCCAGCGAAGATGTGCTCACGCTGCTGCGCCGCTCGGTCGACGATCTAGGCCAGACGGTCGCGATCGTCACCCACGACCCGGCGGCCGCGGCGCACGCGGACCGGATCGTGTTCCTGCGCGACGGCCGAGTCGTGCGCGAGGCGGGGAAGCTGTCGGCACCGGAGATCCTGGACGCGCTCAAGGCTCTGAGGTAATGCTGCACTTCGCGCTGCGCAGCCTCCTCGCCCGGCGCCGGCGCGCGGCGCTGACGGCGCTCGCGGTGCTCCTCGGCGTCTCGATGATCGCGGGGACATTCGTGTTCACCGACACGATCAACGCCGCCTCGCGCCAGCTCTTCACCAGCGCGGCCAGGGGCGCCGACGTTGTCGTCTCCGGGCGCCAGGACATCTCCTCCCCCACGAGCGCGCCGGCGACGATGCCTGCCTACACGGTCCAGGCGATCCGGACACTGCCCGGCGTCGCCAAAGCCGCCGGACAGATCTCCGACATCGCCACGATCGTCGGTCGCGACGGCCGGGTGATCCAGAGCACGGGCTCGCCCACGCTCGCGCTCTCCTACGTGCCGCCACCGTTCTCGGGGATCACGTTCGCGGCGGGACGACGCCCCCGAGGCCCGCGCGAGGTCGCCATCGACGAGGGCACCGCAGCGCGCGCTGGCTACCACGTCGGGGACCTGGTTCCGATCGTCACCGGCCAGCCCACGCGGCGCTTTCGGATTTCGGGGATCGCGCGCCTGGGCGACGCCTCGTCCGGCGGCTCAACCTTCGTCCTGTTCGACCTGGCCACGGCGCAGGCCCTGTACGACAAGCAGGGCAAGACCGACATCATCTACGTGGCCGGCAGAAAGGGGGCCTCGCCGCAGATCCTGGTGGCCGAGATCGACCCGCTGCTCGGTCCCGAGCTCGTCGCGCGGACCGCGCCTGAACAGGTGGACACCGACGTCCAGCGCATCTCCGATCGGCTCGGCGCCCTGACCAGCGGGCTGCTCGCTTTCGGCTTCATCGCGGTGCTCGTCGGCGCCCTGCTGATCTTCAACACGTTCTCGATCACGGTCACGCAGCGGATGCGCGAGTTCGCGCTGCTCCGCGCGCTCGGGGCGACCCGCGACCAGGTGCTGGACGCAGTCCTGGCCGAGGCGGCGATGATCGGGGTGGTGGGGTCCGCGGCCGGGCTCGCAGGGGGTCTGCTGGCCGCCGCCGCGATCCGGGCGCTGTTCACCGGGGCCGGCTTCGACCTTCCCTCGACGGGCCTCGTTGTGAGCCTGCGCACCGTCGTTGTGGCGCTCGCCGTGGGCGTGCTCGTGACAGTCGCGGCGGGGCTCGTGCCGGCGCTGCGCGCGACGAGGACCCCTCCCCTGCAGGCGCTGCGGGAGAGCGCCGCACCGGGGGCGCGCAGCGGGCCCGGCAGCTGGCTCGCGGCGGTGGCGGCCGCTGTGCTCGGAATCGCGGGGGTGCTCGCGATCTTCACAGCCAGCGGCACGACCGGGACGCGGCTGGAGCGCAGCGCGGTGGGCGCCGTGGCGCTCGTGCTCGCGGTCGTGTTCCTGAGCCCCTTCGCGATCCGGTGGCTGGCGAAAGTCGTCTCGTGGCCGCTGGAACGCGGGGGCCGGATCATGGGCACGCTCGCGCGCGAGAACGCGGGGCGCAACCCCGGGCGCACGGCCGTGAGCTCGTCCTCGCTGATGATCGGGCTGGCGCTGGTGCTGTTCGTGACCGTATACGCGAGCGGCCTGCGGACCTCCACTAACCGCATCATCCACCAGACCTTTCTCGGCGACTTCACGATCGAGAGCCAGGATGGGAGCAGCCCGATCCCGGCAGCGAGCGCGCGCGCCGCCGCGGTCGTACCCGACCTGGCTGCGATCTCGAGCTTGAGGACCGGCGACGCGAGCCTACCGGGGGCGGGAAAGATCGCGGCCAAGGGAATCGACCCGACCACCATCGGAGAGGTCTACCGCTTCGACTGGGTCAAGGGGTCACAGGCGACGGTGGCGAACCTGGGCCCCGCCGACGCGATCGTCGAGCAGGACACCGCTCGCGCCGCACACCTGCACGTGGGCGATCGCGTGACGATCACGAGTGAGACCGGCCTGCGGGCCGGTCTCACTGTTCGCGGGATCTACACCGACAGGGCACTGCTGGGCGGGATCGCGCTGGCCAGCCAGCAGTTCGACCAGCTGTTTCACCAGGCGCGCCTGCAGGACGTGTTCATCAAGCTCGCTCCGGGGGCGAACCGTCCCGCCGCGCAGGCGGCGCTGGACCAGGCGCTGGGCTCGTTTCCCGGGGTCGTCGCCCGCTCCGAGCAGCAGCTTCAGGACGAGGTCGCCGGCCGCGTCAACAGCATCCTGGTGCTGTTCTACGCGCTGCTGGCGATGAGCGTTCTGATGAGCCTGCTCGGGATCGCGGGCACGCTCAACCTCTCGATCCACGAGCGCACGCGCGAGCTCGGCCTGCTGCGGGCGGTCGGGATGACCCCGCGCCAGGCGCGGCTGTTGATCCGCGACGAGAGCCTGATCACCGCGGCGATCGGATCGCTCGTCGGGGTCGCGCTGGGGATCGTGCTCGCGTGGGTGATCACCCGCGCGCTGTCGGCGGAGGGGATCGTGTTCGCGCTGCCGCTGGTGCAGGTGCTGGGCGTGCTCGCGGTCGGGCTGGGTGCGGGAGTGCTGGCGGCGGTGCCGCCGGCGCGCCGAGCCGCCCGGCTCGACGTACTCGCGGCGATCGCGCACGAATGAGCCGTTAGCCTGTGGCAATGCGCCGGAGCCTGCCGCTACTAGTGCTCGTCGGGGCCGTGCTGGCGATCGCAGGATGCGGCTCATCCTCCTCGCCGGCGAGCTCGAGCGCCGGCGCGCGCACGGCAGAGCTCTCCTACTTCCCGTCGTCCTCGCCGGTGGTGCTCAGCCTGGTCACCGACCCGAACGCTCAGTCGGTCAAGCAGGGGCAGGCGCTGCTGGGGCGCTTTCCGATCGCGACCTTCGGGCAGACCCTGGTGATGACCGAGCTGCAGAGGCTTGGAATCGACTACCAGAGCGACATCCGGCCGCTCTTCGGCAATCCGATCATGGTCGGGGAGACCGGATCGACGTTGTCAGGCGGGGGCCAGGTGTACCTGATGGCATGGGTGACCAGGGACGCCGGCAAGCTCAGGGCGCTCGTGAAGAAGATTCCGGGCATGCACAGCGCCGGCTCGCACGGCGGCGCGACGCTGTACCAGAACGCCGGGTCGATGACGCTCGCGCTCGACCACGCGACCGCCGTGCTCGGCCCCTCGCAGGCGGCTGTGACCAGCGCGCTCGACCGCCACGCGCACGCTGGCGGGATCAGCTCCGCGGACTACGATCGCGACGTCTCCGGACTGCCGCAGGACGCGCTGATTCAGGTCTTCGGATCGCTCTCGGGCGTGCTTTCGAGCCCGCAGGCCACCACCGCGCGCCGGGTCCCGTGGGTCGCGGCGCTGCGTGGATACGCGGCGGTGATCAGCGCGAGCGGTTCGGGGCTGACCCTCCAGTACCGGCTCGACACCAGCGGCGGCGCGCTCACCTCCTCGCAGGTGCCGATCACGCCCGGGACAACCGCGCCCAGGTTCGCGGGGACGCTTCCGATCACCGCGGCGATCAGCGATCCGGCCCACGTGGTCGCGTTCGCCGAAGCGGCGGCGCAGGCCGCGAGCCCCGGCTCCTACGCGAGCTTCCTCAAGCGCGACGCGGCGGTGAAGGCCAAGACCGGCGTCGATCTGAACAGCCTGCTGGGGCTGCTGACCGGGAACCTGATCCTCGCCAGCGACACGCACACGACGATGGTGCGGGCGACGGTGAGCGATCCGGGCGCCGCGGCGCGGGACCTGTCGAAGCTGCTAACGGCACCCCGCAGCGTCCTCGGCCAGGCGAGCACGACTTCGGGCCTGGGCGGCGGCTTCTACGCGATCAAGCAGCGGAGGATCACGATCACGGTAGGCGTGGCCGGCGATCAGCTCGTGGTGGGCAAGGCCGGCGCAGCGCAGCTGCGCGCCTTCGCCGCCGCGCCCACGACCCCCGTCGCCGGCGCCCAGGGCAGCGTCGCCTTCCGGGTCACGCTCTCCAACCTGCTCGCGCTTGCGCTCAAGCGGCCGCCACCGCAGATCGTGGCGCAGCTGCTGAGCTCGCTGGGCGACGTCACGGGCTCCACCTCGGCGAGCACCAAGGCGCTCACCGGCAACGCGACGCTGGCGATCAAGTAGCGCCGGCGACGGCTCCCGAGCCGGCGGTCATCCGCGCCAGCAGCTCCAGCGCGCCGCGCTTGCTCAGCGGCTCGTTGAGATTGCCGCACTTGGGCGACTGCACGCACGACGGGCAGCCCGAGCGACACGGGCACTCGTCGATCAGCCGCCGTGCGTCGGCGGCGAGGCGCTCGAACTGATCGAAGCCCCGTCGCGTGATCCCGATGCCGCCAGGGTGTCCGTCGTAGATGAAGATCGTCGGGCCGAGCGTCTGCGGATGGGAGTTGGTCGAGAGGCCGCCGATGTCCCAGCGGTCGCACATCGCGATCAGCGGCAGGACCGCGATCTGTCCGTGCTCGAGCGCGTGCAGCGCGCCCAGCAGCAGCTCCGCCGGGAACGGCTCGGATCCGATCAACTCGTCTAGCTCGTACCACAGGGCCCGGGTCTGAAACTCCGTCGTGGGCAGCTCGAGGGTCTGAAAGTCGATCACCTGGTGGTCGCGCAGGCCCTTGCGCTGGTACCCGAGCACGGTCTCGGAGTAGACGACTGCGCCGTAGGAGAGCCGCACGCCGAGCGCGTCGCGGCGCTCGTGCAGTCGCTCGATGTACGTCATGCTCTCGCGCTTGGCCTGGGTGAACCAGTCGCCCGAGAAGGGCTCGAGCAGCGCACTCCGCGCGTCGAGATCGAGCTCGAGCACCTCGTAGGATCTCCCCAGGTGCAGGTAGACGGCGCCCTCGTGCACGGTGGCGAACGCTCGCGCCGCCTCGACCGTGCCGAGCAGCTCACCCGTGCTCGCGTCGACCAGCACGAAGCGCTCCGCCGAGGCCGAGCGCAGCGCCACCCGCGCCGCCGGATAGTCGTCGGCGCGCGCGGGGACGAAGCCCGTCGCGCGCTCGCGCAGCAGCCCGGCCGCGGCCAGCTCCTCGGCGTGCGAGCGCCAGCGGTCGCCGAGGATCGGAGCATCGGCGTCGGTCAGCGGCGCCTCGTGCGCGGCGCACAGCAGGTGCTCTGCGTAGATCTCGGGGCTGTCCGGATCGAGGATCGCGGCTTCGACCGGGCGCGCCAGGAACTCGGCGGGATGACGGCAGAAGAACTGGTCGAGCGCATCCTCACCGGCGACGTACACCGCCAGCCCGCGCCCGCGGCGACCCGCGCGACCCCACATCTGCCGCAGGCTCGCGACCGTTCCGGGGAACGTGACGCAGATCGCGGCGTCGAGCTCGCCGATGTCGATCCCCAGCTCGAGCGCGTCGGTCGCGACCACGCCCAGCAGCTCGCCGGCGGTAAGGCGCCGCTGGACCTCCTGGCGCTGGGCGGGGGTGTAGCCGGCGCGGTAGGGGGCGATCCGCTCGGCGAGCTCCGCCGGCAGGCGGTCGAGCGCGTGCCGGAGGATCAGCTCGACCCCCTTTCGCGACTTGATGAAGCAGATCGTCCGCGCGCCGGCGCTGACGAGCTCTGCGAGCAGCTCGGCCGCCTCGTACAGCGCCGAGCCCCTGGTGCCGAGCTGCTCGTCCAGCAGCGGCGGGTTCCAGATCGCGACGCGGCGTGCGGCCTGGGGAGCGGCGTCGTGGTCGACGAGGTTGAACTCGGGCAGCCCGGTCAGGCGCTGGGCCAGCTCGAGCGGGTTGGCGATCGTCGCGCTCGTGAGCAGGAAGCGCGGCTCGGTTCCGTGGATCGCGGCCGCGCGTCGCAGGCGCCGGAGCACGTTGGCGACATGAGAGCCGAACACGCCGCGGTAGACGTGAGCCTCGTCGAGCACGACGAACGCGAGGTTCGCCAGCAGCTCGTCCCACGAGTGATGATGGGGAAGGATGCCAACGTGGAGCATGTCCGGGTTGGTGAGGATCACGTTGCTGTTGCGGCGAATCGCGGCGCGCTCCGCGCGCGGCGTGTCGCCGTCGTAGATCGCGGGACGAACCTGCTTGTGTAGGCCGAATGCATGCAGTGCCCGCGCCTGATCCTGGGCGAGCGCCTTGGTCGGGTACAGGTACAGCGCGCGCGCCGCCCGGTCGGTGGTCAGGATCTGCAGCGTCGGGAGCTGGAAGCACAGCGACTTCCCCGACGCGGTCCCGGTGGTGACGATCGTGGGCCCGTCGAAGGCCTTGAGCACGGCGTCGGCCTGGTGGGCGTAGAGCTCGGCGATCCCGGTGCGCGTCAGCGCCTCCTGGAGGGGGCTGCTGAGGCCCTCCGGAAGCGAAACCAGGCGCGCTCTGCGCGCCCCATAAGAATCGTCGTGAACGAGCCGCTCGTCGCTTTGGCCGGTCTGCAGGAGCGCCGCCCAGGGCTCGGTCTCGGGGAGGGTGGACACCTGAGGTCAGTATGGTCGCGCGCGCCATGCGCTGCCTGTACGTCGATCTGGACGGGACCCTGCTCGGGCCTGACGCGTCTCTGCTGCAGGGCGCCGACGGTCGCTTCTCCTTGTTGGGCGTCCGGGCGCTGGAGGCGTGCCGGCGGGCGGAGGTGGAGGTCGTGCTGTACTCGGGCCGGCGCCAGTCGAGCGTGTTCGAGGCCGCGCGACTCCTCGGGTGCTCGGCGTACGCGTTCGAGCTCGGGTGCGGCTTGGTGCTCGACGGCGTCTGCGAGTGGCTGACGGGGGGCGTGGTCCCGGGCGGCCCGGCGGGGTCGATCTACTCGCAGATTCTTTCCTCGGGAGCTCCGGAGCTGCTGCTGGAGCGGTTCGCGGGTCAGCTCGAGTACCACACGCCGTGGTCGGTTGGGCGCGAGGTCTCGCACCTGTTCCGAGGGGCCGTGGACGTGGATCTCGTGGGCTCGGTGCTTGCGGCTTCTGGATTCGATTGGCTGCGGCTGGTGGACAACGGCGTCGTCTTCGAGCGCGGGGGATCCATGCCCGGGTTGCCGATCGTGCACGCCTACCACCTGATCCCTGCGGTCGCCTCGAAGGCGCGCGCGGTCGCTCGGCACATGCAGGCGCGCGGCTACGCGCCGGCGGATTGCATCGCCGTCGGCGACTCGCGCGAGGACATGGATGCGGCGTCGGTGGTGGGCTGCTTCTGGCTGGTGGCGAACGCGCTGGCGCGCGACCCCGGGTTGTCGTTGCTCCCGGGAGTGCGGGTGGCCTCAGAAGGCTTTGGCGCCGGCGTCTACGAGGCGGTGCTCACCACGTTGGCCGGGGGTTAGGAGGGCCTCCCCGCTGAGGTTATGTCGATTCGTCTCGCTCAGCGGGACGATCTTACATCGGTTCGGGTGCTACCGGGCGGCGCCGTCCTGCTCGGCCTCGTGTGCGTCGCTGACCGCCCACCCGAGCCGCTCGACCAGCCGCGCGGCGAAGTGATCGCTCTCGAAGTCGCTGACGCTGACGCGCTCACGCAGCGTCACCGCGTCCTGCTCGCGGCCCTTGGTTTTGGCGCCGCCGGTCGTGACGATGATGTGGGGCATGTCTCTCCTCGTGCGTTCGGTGTTCGTTCCTCCACGGTGACAGGTGCGGCTTCACATCGTGTAAACATCGCGTTTCGGTTTCTTCACCGAGCTCGTTCACCGATGGCCTGCGAAGCGCGCGCGGACTCGCTCCTGCAGGCGACGCCAGAATCCCGCGCTCACTGCGGGACGCCAGAACCCCGGGCTCACAGGCGGGCGCCAGCGGGCCGGCGGGGGAACGGTCGCCCGGACGAGCGAAACCCACTCGTCGAGCGGCAGCTCGCCGGAGATCAGCCGCGCCAGCGCGCTGGTCACCGGCGCCTGCACCCCCGCGGCGCTGAGCGCTCCCGCCAGCAGCGGCACCGACTCGAGCGACTCGACCGCCTGACCGACGCGGGCGGGGATCTCGGCCGCGGGGACGCCCTGGGCGAGCAGCTCGCCGGCGCGCCGGTTGCGGCTCGTGGGCGCGAGCGCGGTCGCGACCAGGTCGCCCGTTCCCGCCAACCCGATCAGCGACTCGGGGCGAGCCCCCTGGGCCTCCGCCCACCGCCACACCTCGGCGAAGATGTGGCCCGCCGCCGCGCCGGCGGCGTTCAGCCCCTGCGCGTCGGTCGCCCCGGAAGCGAGCGCGGCGGCGTTCTTGGCGGCACCCGCGAGCTCGACGCCGATCGGGTCGTTGGACTCCTCGCACACGACCCCGGCGCGGATGAACACGCCGGCGAGCGCGGTCGCCAGCGACTCCTCCGTCGAGGCCGCGACGAGCCCCGCGCCCTCGCTGACCATCTCGCGCGCGTGGGCTGGGCCGCCGATGCACCCGGTCCGGCTGGCGCCGAAGCGAGCGCTCAGCAGCACGGTCGGAGGCGTGCCGTGCGGTGGCACCAGCCCCTTGGCAAGCGAAACGACCGCTGCGCGCGCCGGGAGCTCACGGCCTTCCAGGCCGGCGATCACCTGATCGAGGTGGTTGGAGGGAACCCCCAGGAAGACGTAGTCCGCGCGCGCGAGGCCGGCGCTCACGTGTTCGACCCGCAGCTCTCTCGGCAGTTCCACGCCGGCGAGGTAGGTGATGTTCTCACGGTCTTCGCCGAGCCGCTCGGCCTGCTGCTCGGTCCGGGTCTGAAGCGTGGTGCGCAGGCCCCCGCGCGCCAGCAGCACGGCGACCGCGGTGCCGAACGAGCCGGCGCCGATCACGACCGCCCGCTTGGTGCCGGGCGCCGGTAGGTGAATCGAGCGGCGCTGGATCGGCGGCACGGCCCGGCGAGCCTACAAGGGTCCGCGACGAAGTGAATGACGGGATCGGGGCGGTCGGGGGACGAGCAGCCGGATGACTCGGGCGCGGCCCGGTCCGGCGAGGCGGCGACGTTGCCGCCGCCGGCGCAGGGCTAAGGCTGCGGCGCGGGTGGGGGCTGGTCGAGAAGCGCGACTCCTGGTTGCGTAAAACGTCCAGCCTCCACTAATGGGGCGCCGCGGGCGCGGTTCACGAGCTGCCAATTCATGCTGCGCCCTGGACGCGCGCGAGCGCGCCGCGGGCGTGCGGCGCGGCTGTGCCGTCCTCCTGCGCAAGGGCCCGCGCAAGCGCGCCGGCGGCCTCGGAGACCTCACCGAAGCCGTCGGCCACGTCAGCGGCGTTCGAGCCTGTGATCGCACGGTTCAGCGTCGCGACGGCGCCGTCGAACCGTCCCCACATCTCCGCGGGACCGCGTCGCCCGGTGCCCGGTCGAAGCTCATACGGTGGCGCCGCACCCTCCGCGCCTGGAACCGGGCGCCACAACAGTCCGGCGGCGTGCGCGTGCTCCCATGCGACCTGCTCGTCCGCGGCGGCTTCGGAGAGCGCGAGCAGCCGGTTCGCAAAGCCCGCATCGGGAGGCGCGAGCTTGTGCGCGCGCATCGCCTGCGCCCAGCCGGAGCTGGCCTGACGGACAGCACGCATGATGTGTGCACGCTGACGGTCGAGATCGTCGCCGAAGCTCATCATCTGCGGGCCGGGTCGGCGCCGGTCTCAGTCGGGCTGGAGTGGCTCGCAGGCGGGCCGGAGTGGCCTGCGCCC
The DNA here is from genome assembly GCA_003244035.1 of Solirubrobacterales bacterium. Lineage (GTDB taxonomy): Bacteria > Actinomycetota > Thermoleophilia > Solirubrobacterales > Solirubrobacteraceae > Palsa-465. Next base: position 19,948 of record QHBV01000024.1, read on the forward strand.
GAGCCGGAGTGCGCGGCCGGATCAGCCTCGGCGAGCCCGACCGGCTCGCCCCCCCAGAAGTCCTCCGCGCTGGGACCGTTCGGGCGGCCCCCCGGCGCGCCGGCGGAGCTATAGCCCTCCTCCAGCTTGCGCTCGAAGTCCGAGCGCTTGATTCGCACTCGACGGCCGACGCGAACCGCCGGCAGCGAGCCCTGGTCGATCCAGTTGCGAACCGTCTGCTGGTTGAGCTTGAGCTTCGCCGCGACTTCCGCGACCGTCAGGAACGTCTCTTCAAGATCGTTGCGATTCATCTCTACCTTCTCTAATTGAGACAAACTGGAACCAATCAGCAGCTATACTAGCGCGCTCGGAGGACGTCATCGTCGAGGTCCACGACAGAAGGTCTGCAAACGGCGAAATACGTGAAAACGGACGGACGGCAACCGGGGCAGGGCAGGCCGCGCGGTCAGCGCGGGAGCAGTGATGGCCAGCCCGAGTGCGGCGGTGGCCAGCCCGAGAGCAACGTCGTGCGGCTTCCCGTCGACTGGCTGGGGCCCCGGGACGAGCTCGTGCCCTTTGGGCCGGCGGTGGCCGATCGCGAGGGGGCAGATCGCGACCCCGGGCGCGAGGGAGTCGATCGCGAGGGGGCCGATCGCGAGGGGGCCGATCGCGAGCGTCTCGAGTCCAGCGTCGTCGAGCTCACGCCGAGCTCACCGTCTCCTGCTGAAGGCTTCTGGGGCGAGGACTCGGACGCGATCCAGGATGCTCTGCAAGGGCCCGCCGTCACCCCAGCTCCCCCTCCCGCTTGCGCCGGCGACGATGCGCGCGTGGCATGCGCGCCCGCAGCCACCGCACGCCGGCTCCGCACCCGGATGCACCGGCCGCCGCTTCGCCGCGCGCACGCCGGCAATCTGATCGTCGCCGGCACGATCGCGATCGCCTGCGGGGGGCTGGCGATCCGAGCGCTGGGAGAGGCGCCGGGCGGGCATCCGGGCGGCGCTCCGCTGAGAGCCGCCAGCGGGGCGGGGAGAACGCTCAGCCTACGGATACCTGAGGTTCTCGCGCGCGTACCGACGCGCGCGCGCGCGAGCGGCAGCGGGCATCTCCGCCGTGTCATGCTCCACCGCGACACCCGAAGGCGGGGACGCGCAGCCGCCAGCTCGCCGGCGCCGGCGGCCAACGCGGATACGTACGCGGCCTACCACCACAGCGTCGCGCCATCGGCTTCCGGCCAGACCGTGCAGGCGCCCGCTGCGCCGAGCGGCGAGGGGACCCCGAGCACGCGCGCAGGGCCGGAGCCGGGGCCGGGCGGCGGGGACAGCCGGCCGGCGGGGCCGGTCGGGCCGAGTGCTCCGTTCGGACCGGGGCTGCTCGGATGAGACGGGCGGCGCTGACGACCGCCCGGACGACTTCGTCACGAGAGCGTCAAAACTCGAGCGCATCCTCCCCGGATGTGCTCCCATGTGCACCAAACAAGGAAGGGAACAGCAATGAGCCGACTGCTTCGTCACCTGCGCGGTAACGCGATCGCCTATCTGGCCCTGTTCATCGCCCTGGGCGGCAGCAGCTACGCCGCCCTCGGCGATCCGATCGGGGGCAATCAGATCAAGAACCACGCGATCCAGCCGGTCAAGTTCGACCCGCACCTGATCGGCGGGGTCGTGCGGGTGTGGGCGGTCGTTGGCGCCGACGGGCGGCTGCTGAGCGGCTCGCCGGGGGCCGGCTCGGGCTACAACGGCCCAGGAGACCCTGGGACCTACGGGGTCGTCTGGCCGCGGCGGTATACGAAGCTCCAGCGCTGCGCCGCGACCGCCACGGTGATCACGCGGCCCTACGTCGACGGCTTTGCCGACGTCGAGCCCGCCGGCGATGGCGCCTTCGTCCACACCTATGACCCCCAGGGTCAGCGCGCCCCGCGGCCCTTCTCCGTGGTCATCGTCTGCTGAGCTGGTGATGGCGGTGCAGATCAGCATCAAGGCCCGGATCACGCTCGCGGCGCTCGCGCTGGCGCTCGCCTCGGCGCCGGCGCTCGCGATCGAGCCGGCGCTCGCGCGCGCGGGCGTGCTGTACCTGAGCTCGTGCTCGGGGTTTGGCGACTCGGGCGCCGACACGGACATCGGCGGGCTCGTCTGGGGACAGTCGAGCAGCGGCTCCTATAGCAACAGCAACCGCTGCGGGCAGGGGGGCTCGTTCGAGATCGACGACAACAACAGCTCAATCCGGGGGGCCGGCGCCGAGTGGGGCACGAGCGCGCCGGCCGGGATCGAGATCGTGCACGCGTACACCCCCGCGGGCCACGTCCTTGTCAACTCGCAGGCCGCGGCGCAGGGCTACCGGGTGGACTTCTTCTGGGCGGGCGGAACGCAGACGATCACCCCCGCAAGCTCGCCGATCAACGCGGGCATCGGCCCGAGCCCCTACTTCGGCTTTCAGGCCTACTGCGCCAGCAGCTCGTGCAAGCCGCTGAAGGGTCAGCTGCTCGACATCAGCGCGGTCCAGCTGCAGGGGATGGACACCACCCCGCCGGCGATCGCCGCCGTGGGTGCCGACAACCTCTGGTATCAGAGTGGCCATTACGTGCGCGGGGGCGGCTGGCCCACGTCGTTTCAGGCCAGCGCCGCCGCCGGCGTATGCGCGATGGTCGAGCAGGTCGACGGGCGCACGATCGTCGGGCCGAGCGATCCCTACCCCAACGGGCACAGCTGGACGCAGTGCCCGACGCCGGTGACCATGAGCCAGGCGATCGACACCACGCAGTACCCCAACGGGCCGCTGTCGCTGACGCTCGCCGCGCACGACGCCGCGAGCCCGGCCAACACGGCCGGCGCCACCCACGACATGTATGTCGATAACACGCCGGTCACCCTGGCCCTGAGCGGGCCGACCGACGCGCCCTCCACAGCCGGAACGCAGTACGTGAGCGCAGTCGCCGCGGCCGGGCCCAGCGGCGTACACGGGATCGCGTGCTCGGTGGACGGCGGCCCCTATCGGGGCTACCCAGGCGCGAGCGCTCAGGTCCCGGTGCAGGGACTCGGCCAGCACCAGGTGCTGTGCGTCGCCTCCAACAACGCATTCAACGTCTACAGCAAGGCGGCGGTCTCACCGACCGAGAGCTGGAGCCTCGGCATCCGCGAGCCGACCGTGATCGGCGCCTCGTTCATGCAAGTCGGCGGGCTGCACTGCTCGCGGCACACCGAGCGCATCTACGTACCCGGGCACCCCGTCAAGCGCCGGCTCCACGGCAAGCTCGTCTACCTCCGGCGAGCCGGGCATTTCCACACCGTCAAGGTCCTGCGCTGCTCCGCCCCCAAAGTCAGCACCCACACGACCGAGCGCGTCGCCCTCGGCCATCGGACGACTGTCAGCGGGGAGCTGCTCGCACGCGACGGAACCGCTCTCGGCGACCAGGGCGTCCGAATCATGACCGCTCCGGACAACGGCGCCGGTCAGTTCAGCCAAGCGGCGAGCGCGACCACGGGCACCGACGGCAGCTGGTCGGCGACGCTGCCGCCGGGACCGTCGCGGCTCGTCGAAGCACAGTACGGAGGTGGTGCAGCAGCCGAGCCCTCGACCTCGGCGCCGATCCACATCGTCGTACCGGCCTCGGCCCAGATCGAAATCCATCCGCACCGCACCCACTGGGGAGGAACGATCACGATCAGCGGACGGCTGGCGGGCGGCTACGTTCCGCCTGCGGGCGAGCTCGTCGTCCTGCGGATCGGCTGGTCGAGCGGCTCGACCGAGATCGGCCACCTCTACGCCGGCTCCGACGGGCGCTTTCGCACGAAGTACACCTTCCTGCGCGGCAGGGGCAGCGAGACCTACCGGCTGTGGGCGCAGACGGCCGCCGAGAGCGACTATCCGTACGCACCTGCGAGCAGCACAAAGGTCACCGTCAGGGTCGGCCCCTGAGACGTGTTCTTCTCTTGCGCGCCCTCGCCTGCCGACCGCCAGGGGCGCACGACTCGGGGTAGGCAATCCAGGCGCCTGAGAAGTAGACTTGTTTGGATGAGTACCACCATCAGGGTGAGCGAGCGGACCCATGATCGCTTCGCCACGATGGCGCAGACAACCGGTCGCCCCATGACTCAGTTGGTCGACGATGCGGCCGATGCGTTGGAACGTCGGATGTTCTTCGACCAGCTGTCTGCTCGTTACGGGGCACTGCGAGCCGACGCGAGCGCATGGAGCGAGGTCGAGACCGAGCGCACCGTTGAGAGCGGAGCACTGCAAGACCGCTCACCGTGAACCCTCGTAAGGGGGAGGTATGGCTGGTCGACTTCGGCAATCCAGTCGGCCGAGAGCAGTCCGGCAGGCGACCCGCAGTCGTCGTCTCACCGGACCCGCTGAACGACAGTCACGCTGGCGTCGTGATCGTCGTCCCGACCACGACCACCCTTCGCGAGCTACCTTCGCATGTCGAGATCGAGCCCAATGGCTCGGGGCTCGACGAGGTGAGCTACGCGAAATGCGAGGACCTCAAGTCCGTCTCCTCGCTGCGCCTGATCGGACGGCTCGGCGTCGTCAATGACGAAGTCAGATTCCGCGTCGGCCGCGCACTGCGTTTCCTACTCGACCTCTGAGATCCCGAGTCGTGGCAAGCGCCGCGAGCGTCGCCCGGGCCGTGCGACCGGGGCCGGCGATCTCGTCGCAGCGGCTGGATCAGGACGCCGGCCAGCGCGGTCAGGGCCGTGATCGCGGCGCTCAACGCGATGCCCTCGGCGGCGTGGGTGGCACCGACGACGCTCGGCCGCGCCGAGCGCGACGGTGTCCGGGACCAGCAGCAGCGAAGGGCGCGAGATGCGCGCTAAGCTCCGTGGCTGTGATCGGTGACATCCTCCAGCCAACGCACCTGCTCTTCATCCTGGTGATCGCGCTGCTCGTGCTCGGGCCAAAGCGGCTGCCAGAGGTCGGCCGCTCGCTGGGCCGGGGGCTTCGCGACTTCAAGGTCGCGCTCAGCAGCGATGAGCACGACGACGAAGCGCCGGCCCCGGCGAGCCCGCCGGCC
>QHBV01000024.1:24993-28586 GCA_003244035.1 Solirubrobacterales bacterium
CCGCCGAGCACACCGGCTGAGCACACCACGCCTCACCTCCGGCTTGCGCCGGCCGATCACAGTGTCGCCGATGTCCACGCTCGACCCACCTCAGTTCCGCGCCGCCACCCGTATGCGCTTACTGGGGAAGATGCTGATGGGCTGCATGACCGTCGTCCTCGCGGTCGCCGTGACGCTCGCCACCGGCGCCCTGCTCGAGGTCAAGACGTTCACCGATTACCTCAGGCAGAGCCCGCAGCTCCAGCTCGGCGGCGTGCTCGCGAGCGCCGACGCCGGCGGGCCGCAGACGCTGCTGCTGATCGGCTCGGACAAGCGCTCCAAGGGCGCGATCGACGCGAGCGGGCCGCCCCACTCGGACACGATGCTGCTGGTCCGCCTGGACCCGAACCAGGCCGATACGACGATGCTGTCGGTCCCGCGCGACCTCAAGGTGACAATCCGCCCCGATCACCGTTCGCCGACTACGCAGAAGATCAACGCCGCGTACTCGATCGGGGGCGCGAAGCTCGCGGTCAAGACGATCAAGCGGGTGCTGGGGATCCAGATCAATCACGTGGTCGACATCAACTTCGCCGGGTTCAAGGAGCTCGTCGACTACCTCGGCTGTGTCTACGTGCAGGTCGACCGCCGCTACTTCAACGACAACGCACCGCCCGCCGGGGGCGGGGCGCCTTACGCGACGATCAACATCCAGCCCGGTTACCAGAAGCTGTGCGGATCCGACGGGCTCGATTACGTCCGCTTCCGCCACCTCGACACTGACCTCGTCCGCAGCGCGCGCCAGCAGGACTTCCTGCGCCAGATCAAGAACCAGCTCGGCGCCGGCGGCCTGGTCGCCAGGCGCGGCGGGATCGAGCGGATCTTCGGCAAGTACTCGAGCACCGACATTCGCTCGGGCGACGACGTGCTCAAGCTGCTCGACCTGCTCGTCCAGTCGGCCAGCCATCCGGTTCGTCAGGTCAGGTTCAACGTCGCGCTCGGCCCTTCCTACGTGACCGCTACCCCGGCCCAGATCCACCAGACCGTGCAGCAATTCCTGCACGGCGTGACCGCGCCGGGGCACATCGCCGGCGGCGGGGGCCGCGGGCGCAAGCCGGCGCCGGCGGTTGCGCTCACGCCCGCGACCGCGGACGAGCTCGCCGGCGCGCGGACGCTCGCGGCATCGGTGCCGTTCCCGGTCTACTACCCGGTGCGCAGGGTCACCAGCGGGTTCGCACCAGTGGACTCTGTGCGCTCCTACGGGCTGCACGGCCACCCCGCCTACGTCGCCGTGGTCGCGCAGGGACAGCTGGGGCAGTACTACGACCTCGAGGGCACGACCTGGACGGCGGCGCCGATCCTCGCCAACCCGAACCAGACAATCGAGCTGGGCGGCCGCAAGCTGCTCTTGTACTTCGAGGGAGCGCACCTGCGACTCGTCGCCTGGCACCAGGGCCGTGCCGTGTACTGGGTGGTCAACACGCTGCAGGACATCCTCACCAATCGCCAGATGCTCGCGATCGCGACCGCCGCCCGGCCGATCCGGTAGCGGGCGGCGGCCGCCGCCCGCGCTAGCCTCGGCCGGTGACCACCGCGCTCGCCGAGACCACTGCCCTGGTCGTGCTGCTGCGGATCGGAGGGCGCCCATGGAGCGAATACGCGGGACTGGTCGAGGAGCGCGGCAGCGCGGTCACCGCCCTCGAGGAAGAGATCCATGGACACCAGGGGAGTCTGTTCGTACAGCCGGAGCACCTGGAGGAGCTGATCGCCTCGGCCGCGGCGGAGATCGCGAGCTGGCAGGCGCGGGGGATCGCGCTGCTCACCGTGCTGGATCCGGGCTACCCCGAGAACCTGCGCGGTGTCCACGACCGTCCCCCACTGGTGTTTGCCGCCGGCGCCCTGCAGCCTCACGACGCGCGCTCGATCGCGGTGATCGGAGCGCGCGCGGCGTCGTCCGGTGGGCTCGACGCCGCGCGCGAGCTCGCCGCGCATCTCGTCGCCCACGGCTACACCGTCGTCTCCGGCCTCGCCGCCGGGATCGACACGGCCGCTCACACCGCGGCACTCGATCGCAAAGGACGGACGATCGCGGTGATCGGCACCGGCCTGGGCCGCGCCTATCCTCCCCAGAACGCATCGCTGCAGCGTCGGATCGCCGGGACCGGCGCGGTGATCTCACAGTTCTGGCCAGGCGCACCGCCCAGCCGGCGGAGCTTTCCGATGCGCAACGCCGTGATGTCCGGCATGGCGCTCGGCACCGTCGTGGTCGAGGCGTCCGAGCGCAGCGGCGCCAGGACGCAGGCGCGCCTCGCGCTCGCCCATGGGCGCCCCGTGTTCCTGCTGCGCTCGCTGCTGGCGCAGCCGTGGGCGAGGGAGTGCGCCGCGCGAGGAGGCACGCACGTGATCGGCTCGCCGGCCGAGCTCACGACTGTGGTCGAGCGCCTGACCTCGGCTGGCGCGCTGACCGCGTAGCGCGTCCGATGCCGACGGTGGGGGAGCTCACGGCGCCGTACGCGAACTTCATGCTCGGGCCGCGATCCGGGGCCGGCGTATGCGAGAGCTGCTTCAACTTCACCAGCGGCTACGCGCGCTGCTACGCGTGCACACGCAACCAGACCTGGCTCGACGCGGTGCTGCCGATCTCCTACAGCGTCGCGCACGAACAGCTTCACCACGCGCTGGCGGGCTACAAGCGGCTGACCGGCGAGGTCGCGCGGCGGCTGCGGATCGAGCTCGCGGCGGTGCTGTGGCGGTTCTTGGCAGAGCACGAGGCATGCCTCGCGCACGCCGCGGCAGCCGCGAGGTTCGAGCTGGTTACGACCGTGCCCTCGGGCGATCGCGCCCGGGACCAGCGACACCCCCTGCGCTTCGTCGCCGGGCTGGTGGGCCCCGTCGGCCAGCGCGGCGAGCGCCTGCTGAGACGCTCGAGCACCGGCGCCGGCGGCAGGAGCTTTGACGCGGCCAAGTTCGAGCCGCTCAGGGCGCTGGCGAACGAGTCCGTGCTCCTGATCGACGACACCTGGACGACCGGGGCGAGCGCCCAGAGCGCGGCCGCCGCGCTCAAGGCAGCCGGTGCCGGCCCCGTCGCCGCCGTCGTGATCGGACGTCATGTGAACCGCGAGTGGCACGAGAACGACAGGCGCCTGCATGCACTCTCGCGGCCGTTTGCGTGGGAGACGTGCGCCCTGTGTGCGCGAGATGGATAAAAAAAGGCGGCCGGGGGATGCATCCCCCGGCCGCCCTGTTTCTAAAGCTGCGCGCGGACCGCGCCGCCCGTGTACTTCTTGCTGTGGATGTTGACGTAGTAGCTGTGCGGGTTGGCCTCGATCGCCTTGATCAGGGTGGAGCTCGACGCGACGCAGCCCTTGGTCAGGAAGTTCAACCCCGTCGAGAGCGCCACGACGATGTTGCCCGACGTACCGCTGGCGCCCTTGTGGATGTGGGCGTAGGTCGGATCGGTGACTCCCTTGAGGTTCTTGAAGCGCCAGCACACCTGGTCGGTCTTGCCGTGGAGCGTGACCACGGCCGACGCGCTGCCATTCGGCGCTCCGGTCGGGGTCTCGGCCTTGCCGGTCATCTTGACGCTGTAGGTGCGGCTGGGCACGGCGCCCTTC
>QHBV01000025.1 GCA_003244035.1 Solirubrobacterales bacterium
CCACCAGGGGGAACTTCGGGCTAAAGCTCGTCGAGCGTTGGCCAGAGCAGCTGGTTCGCGGTCTGATCGAGTCGGACGGCTGCCGCTTTCAGAACACTGGCCGCGGAAATTGGTCGTGGCCACGCTACTTCGTCGCGCCGCCGATCGCGAGCGCATGGCGGAGCGTCGGGCCACCAGTGTGAAGGCAAGACGCGCCTTCGTGTGAGCGGCCGCCAAGCGGTGCGCCGTGCAGTGGCCATCGCCGGGCTATCCGCGAGCGAAGCGCTCACGCCACATCGCCCTGCGGCTGCCGCAGGAACCGCACCATCAGGAAGACCCCGACCGCCGTCCAGATCGCCAGCGTCCGGATATCGTTCCCGTTCAGGCCCGTCCCGGTGGTGTGCGGGTTGAACGCGTATTGGAACCCGTCGGCGAGCGGGCGGATCGGGAAGAACTTGGCGATGTCCTGTAGCCACTTGGGCAGGCCGGTCGTCGGGAACCACACGCTCGAGATGAACGTCAGCGGCAGGATCGCGATGTTTACGACTGCGGGCGCCGCCTCCGCCGAGGGGATGAAGCGCGTGATCCCGATCCCGAGCGTCGTGAACGCGGCCGTTCCGAGGATGAGCGTGACGATCAACCCCGGGAGCGTCGAGGCGCGTAAGTGCACGCCATATGCGGCCGCCCCGAGCGCGAGCATGACGATCGTGATCGCAACCACGATCAAGATCGTGGATCCGATCCGGGCGCCGACGTACGCCCAGCGAGGAAGGGGCGTGCCCTGCATCCGCTTGAGCACGCCCTCGTCGCGCAGGATCGCAGTGCTGATCGCCATGTTCAGGAACGTCGTGGCGATCACGCCGTACGCGAGGATCCCCGGCACGAAGAAGTCGTCGTAGGGAACGCCGCCGCGCCCGCTGAGGTGCTGCCCCTTGTTGATGCTCGCGAAGATCACCAGGAACATCAGCGGGAACACGAAGGTGAAGAACGAGCGAGCGCGGTTACGCCAGAAGGCGCGCTGCTCGTAGCGGATCTGCCACGCGACCAGCCCGAGGTCGCGGCCCGGCGTGGATGATGCTGACGTGCTCATCGAGCTGCCTCGGGGGCTTCGTGCCCATGATCGCCGGAGCCGGTGAGCTCCAGGTAGATGTCCTCGAGCGTCGGCTGGCTGACCGAGAAGCGCTCGAGCTCGACTCCCCGCTCGAGCGCCCACGTCGTGATCCGCTGGGCGGCGGGCACCGGCTCGGTCGTGAGCACCAGCACGCGACCGTCCTCGGCTGAGCGCTCCTGTGCCGGCACCTCAGGCAGATCGGCGAGCGAGAAGCCGGCCGGCAGGCCGAAGCGGATCTCGGCGGGACGCAGATCGCGCCCGCCGAGCTCGTCGGGCCGTCCGGTCGCGATGATCTGGCCGGCGTTCATGACCGCGACGCGGCTGGCGAGGTGCTGGGCTTCGTCCATGTAATGCGTGGTCAGGAACACGGTCTTGCCCAGGTCGCACAGGGATTGAATCGTCGACCACGCCTGGCGCCGCGCGGCGGGGTCGAACCCGGTGGTCGGCTCGTCGAGGAAGATCAGGTCGGGGTCACCGACGAGCGCGAGTGCGAGGTCGAGCCGGCGGCGCTGGCCGCCGGAGAGCTTCTTGGCGCGGACGTCGCGCTTCTCGACCAGCTCGACCAGCTCGATCACCTCGTCGACGGGCCGGCTGCGGGCGTGATAGCGGCCATACATCTCGACCAGCTCGGCGACCGTCAGATCGCTCTGCACGCCGCACTGCTGGAGCACGATTCCGACTCGCTCGCGCAGCTCACGCCTGTTCTCGGCTGGGTCGAGGCCCAGCACCTGCGCCTCGCCACCGGTGCGCGTTCGGTATCCCTCCAGGATCTCCACGATTGTGGTCTTGCCCGCGCCGTTGGGCCCGAGCAGGCAGAACACCTCGCCCCGCGTTACCTCGAGGCTGACCCCGCGCACCGCCTCGACCTCGCCGTATGACTTGCGCAGGTCGCGCACCTCGACCGCGAGTCCGCTGTGTGGATCGGTAGCTGTCACGCCACGCAGCCTACGTGGCTGCCGCGCCGCGCGTCACGGGCACATGTTCCACTGTGACAGCGCCTTGGTCTCGTGCTCGTGGCCGAGGACTCCGATCGCGCCGGCGGCCAGCAGGAAGCGGGCGCCTCCGGGCGGCCCCATCCCGACCCAGCACGCGGTGAGCACGCGCAGGACATGACCGTGGGCGAAAGCGAGCGAGTCGCCGCCGGCGTCGCGCAGCCGCGCCAGCACGACGTCGGCCCGGGCGCCGACCTGCGCGGGGGTCTCTCCGCCCGGGCAGCCCGCGCGCCACAGGTCCCAGCTGGGGTCCTCGCGCAGGATCTCGTCTCGCGTCATCCCCTCGTAGCGCCCGTAGTCCCATTCGCGCAGCTCCTCGCAGGTAACCGCCGCCTCGCCGAAGCCTGCCAGCTCGCAGGTCTCCCTCGCGCGCAAGAGCGGGCTGCACAGCACGAGCGCGAACGAGCGCTCCGACAGCTGCGGGCCCAGCGCGCGGGCACGCCGCCGGCCCTCCGACGTCAGCGGGAGGTCGGTCGCGCTCGTATGCCTTCCGTTCGCGCTCCACTCGGTCTCGCCGTGGCGGACGAGGACGATCTCAGCGGCCACCGTCGCTCCCGCCCTCAGCGGCCACCGCCCCTCCCGCCTCAGCGCCCACGGTCGCTCTCGCCCTGTACGGCGCCACCAGTCCGTTCGATCTCCTGCACCTCGGCCCGCCGGCGTGCGTGGCGCTCCTCGTCTGAGACCTCCGCGCCCAGGAACGCACTCACGATCTCGGCCGCCACCTCGCTTCCGATCACCCTTCCGCCGAGACAGAGGACGTTGACGGCGTCGTGCTGCACCGCCTGGTGGGCGGTGTAGGTGTCGTGGATCGTCGCCGCCCGGACGCCCCGGATCTTGCAGGCCGCCACCGACACGCCGGCGCCTGACCCGCATACGATGATCCCGCGGTCGGCGTCGCCGCCGGCCACCGCCCGCCCCACCGCCAGCGCCTTCTCGGGGTAGTCCACCGGCTCGGCATCGGCGGTGCCGAGATCGAGCACCTGGTGGCCGGCCTCTCCGATCAGCGCCAGCAGCTTGGCGCGGAGCGGTACACCAGCGTGGTCAAATCCACAGGCGATGATCATCACATGACCTCCAGGGGTGGGGAACGAGTTGGGTCCTGCAGCTCCTGCCGGGCGACCAGGGCCGCGCCCAGTACGCCCGCTCGGATGCCGTGGCGAGCGAGGCGAATCGTCGTGCGGGTGCCGAGCCCGGGCAGCACGTAGCCACGCGCGACGCGCTTGGCCGGTCCGAGTAGCAGTTCGCCCGCCTGCGCAGCGCCGCCGCCGATCACGACCTCCTCGGGGTCGAAAGCGTTGATCGCGTTCGCCACACCGATACCGACCCGCTGGCCCCAGATCTCGACCATCCGCTGCGCGGCGGGGTCGCCGTCGTGTGCGGCCTGGACCGCGTCCGCGCCTAGCGTCGGCTTGCCCTCGGCGCGTAGGCGCCCGAGCGCGGACTCGGGATGGAGGTTTGCCGCCTGCACCGCGAGCCGGTCGAGCGCGTGCCCGGAGGCGACGAACTCGAGCGATCCCGGCTGCGGGAATCTCATCGGCGAGGGCACCGCGCCAGCGAGGTCGAGCCCGACGATCGTGTGGCCGAGCTCGCCGGCGGCCCCGCTCGCCCCGCGATAGATCCGCCCACCGAGCACGATCCCCCCGCCCACACCCGTGCCGACCGTGAGCATCACCAGGTCGCGCGTGATGAGGCGAAGATCCTCGTCGTGTGCCTCGGCCAGCGCCGCCACGGTCGCGTCATTCTCGACGAGCACCGGCACGCCGAGCCGCTCTCCGAGCACGGTGCGCAGCGGCACATCGGTGAGCGGGACGTGGACCGAGGAGACGACACGGCCGGTCTCGAACTCGACCACCGACGGTACACCGATCCCCACCGCCTCGAGGCCGGCGCCGTTGAAGGAGCTCACCCCACGCACTATCTCGACCAGCTGCTCGATCAGCTGCTCCGCGCCCGCGTGCTCGGTGGGTTGCGTGTGCACCGCGCTCAGCTCACGCCCATGCAGCGCCGCCGCGGCAACCTTGGTGCCGCCAAGGTCCAGCCCGATCACGGAGCCGGTCACAGTCGCGCGGCCGCGGCAGGGTCGAGCAACACCGTCAGCTCGTCCACTAGGGGCGGGAGCAGCGAGCACGGCACATGCGGGTCGGGTCTCGCATCCGGACCGAATGCAGCGAGGACGGCCCGCGCCTTCGACGAGCCCGAGGCGAGCATCACTACGTTCCGGGCCAACGCCAGCGCGGGCAAGGTCAACGTGACTCGGGGGACGTAAGGTTCGAGTCCCGCTTGCGGAACGCCGAGCACCAAGCGCGCATCCTCGCCCAGCGACGGCTGATCTGGGAACAGCGAGGCCGTGTGCCCATCCGGGCCGATCCCCAGCAGCACGAGATCGAACCGCGGCGGTCCCGCCGCGCGCAGCTCATGCTCGTAGGCGTCGGCCGCGTCGAACGGGCCGAGCTCGCCGGAGATGCGTCGCACGCCGAGACGTGCTGCGTCGCCGAGCTGGTCGAGCAGCGCCGCCTTGACCATCTTGTAGTTGGAGCGCTCATCCTCAGGCGAGACGCAGCGCTCGTCGCCGAACCAGAACGTCGTAAGCCCCAGATCGAGACCGCCGGCGCGGACGGTCCCAGCGAGCTGCTCATACACCGCCCGCGGAGTCGATCCGCCCGCCAGCACGATCTGGGCGCCGCCGCCAGGTCCGGCGGCGGCGGCGCCGGACAGCATCTGCGCACACACGCTCGCGGGATCGTCCAAGACCTCAATCGAGAGGCTCATACGGGGCACAGCCTCTCCGCGGCCACCAGCGCCGGCCCGTAGGTCGGGTCGCGCAGGAGCGCCTGCCTGACCCCCTCGCCCAGAATCCCGCCCTCGCCCCGCGAGGCGCCGAGCACCTGCCACACGATCTCCTCGCCGTCCGCGTGCTCGCGCGCGCACAGGCCCCCGAGCGCGCGGTCGAGCGAGAGCGAGAAGTCATTGGCGCCGCGGACCGTCACTCCCGCCAGGCCCGGCATGTCCTGGTCAGCGAGCTCGAGCTCAAGCTCGACTCGATCTCCGTTCCGCCGGGCCCCGCCGAGCAGTCCGCCGCCGGTCCGCGGCTCCAGCGGCGCGGCATCCCAGCGCAGCCGCGAGCAGAGCCAGCCGGCGAGCAGCAGTGCGCTCGCGGTCGAGGAGGCTCGGTGGCGCACGCTTACGCCAGCCAGCTGACCCAGCGACTCGAGCCGCCCCGGAGGGTCGAAGCTCGCCGCCAGGCGCTCGCGCCAGGGGGTCGTACGCAGCCACGCGAGGTCGACCACATAGGCGAACCGCAGCAGCTCGATCGCCCGCGCGATCCCCTCCGCCGGCTCGAGCACGTCGTCCGAGTCGAGCAGCATCACGTCGATCAGATCGAGTAGGGCATTCACCGCCCGGTCGTGCCCATGCGGAGACCACAGCATCGTCGGAAGGTCCGAGACCACCACCGGATCGACGATCGTGTCGAGCCGGTCCAGGTGCTCGGGCCCGAGGTCGATCTCGACGTGCTCGTGGATCACGCCGAGCCCGTCATGGGGCTCCTCGTAGGACATGATGGCCCGGGCGTCGAGCTTGCTCCGTCCCTCCTGCACTGCGCAGAGGATGGTCCGGGAGGCGTGGAAGCGGCCGACCCGCGCGAGCCGGTTGGCGATCTCGCCCTTCCAGTCGCGGTCCACCACCACGATCAGATTCAGCACCCGCGCCGGCGCGAGCGAGCGGTTGGCTGCATGGCGCTCGTGCAGCAGCAAGCGCAGCGCGTCGTCGATCGCGTCGGGGGTCGTGTCGCGCTGCGACCAGACGTCCTCGGTCATGCGCCGGCCCTCACACTCGCCGCCACGCGCGCCCCGCCCCGAGCAGCGCCCCCGCCTGGGACGGTCCCGGCGACCCAGCCGCATACTGTGGGATCGGCGAGGACGTCTCCGCGGCCCAGGCGGTCAGGATCGGGTCGATGATCCCCCACAGCGCCTCGATCTCGTCGCCGCGCGTGAACAGCGACGCGTCGCCGCGCATCGCGTCCAGGATCAGCCGCTCGTAGGCCTCGGGCGACTCCGACATGAACGAGGTCCCGTAGCGAAACTCCATGTTGACCGGCCGGATCCGCATTCGGGGGCCCGGGATCTTCGCTCCGAGCGACACCGAGACGCCCTCATCCGGCTGCACGGTCAGAATGATCTGGTTTGCCTTCACGCCGATCGAGCCGGAGCTCTGAAACGCCAGGTGCGGGACGGGCTTGAGCGTGACGGCGATCTCCGTGCGCCTGCGCGCAAGCCGCTTGCCGGTGCGCAGGTAGAACGGCACCCCAGCCCAGCGCCAGTTGGAGACGTGCAGGCGCAGGGCGGCGTAGGACTCGGTGCGTGAGCCCGGCGCCACCCCCTCCTCCTCGAGGTAGCCCGGAACCGGCTCCCCGCCCGACACGCCCGAGCCGTACTGGGCGCGCACCGCCACCTCGGGGACATCGACTAGCGCGGGCGGGACGATCGCTTCGAGCACCTTGACCTTCTCGTCGCGCAGGCGGTTGGCCTCGAACGAGGCGGGGGGCTCCATCGTCAGCAGCGCGAGCAGCTGCAGCATGTGGTTCTGGACCAGGTCCCGCAGCGCGCCCGCGCGCTCGTAGTAGCCGGCGCGCGAGCCGATGCCGACATCCTCGGCCGCCGTGATCTGCACGTTGTCGATGAAGTTGCGGTTCCAGACGGGCTCGAACAGCGCGTTGGCGAAGCGCAGCGCGAGCAGGTTCTGGACGGTTTCCTTGCCGAGGTAGTGGTCGATCCGGAAGACCTGGGACTCCTCGAAGACCTCCAGCACCTGGGCGTTGAGCGCCTGGGCCGAATCGAGGTCGTAGCCGAACGGCTTCTCGATCACGATCCGGGTGTGTGCCCGCCCGCAACGGTCCAGCCCCGCGCTTCCGAGCCGCTGGGCGATCACCGGGAAGAACTCGGGCGCGGTCGAGAGGTAGAACACCCGGTCGAGCGGAGCGGATGCGATCTCGTCGAACTCGCGCAGCGTCCGATCGAGCTCGCCGTAGACGTGCTCGTCGTCGAACGTCCCCGCGAGGTAGCGCACGTTGGCGAGCAGCCCCTGCAGCACATCCGGGTCCGGACGTCGGCGCGAGTAGCGCTCGATCGACTCCCGGGCCGCCCCCCGGAAGTCCGCGTCCGATCGATCCCGCCGGGCGACGCCGATCAGCTCGAAGCGCTCGGGCAACGCGCCCTCGTGCGCGAGGTTGTAGAGCGCGGGCAGCAGCTTGCGATGGGCCAGGTCGCCGGTGACGCCGAAGATCACCAGCGCCGTCGGGTGAACCGGCAGGCGCTCGAGCCCCTCGACGAGCGGGTTCTCGGCGGCCTGGTCCGTGGCCGCGAGGCTCACTGCTTCGGCGAGGCCTTCGGTCCGACGAAACCGATCTCCATCGCCTCCGCCTCAGCCGCGGTTCAGCAGGTCGGTGATCTGCTCGGTCAGCTTGCGCACGGCGCTCGCCGGATCGCCCTCGAGCTTGACCCGCTCGGCCGGCAGCCCGTGGGCGCGGAGCGTCTGCAGGTCGCCCGCGGACTGCGCCGCGATCAGCTGACCGAAGGAGTAGCCGGCGCCGGGGATCTCGGCGTCCCGCTGTGGTTCTGCGACGAGCTGCAGGAAGCGCCCGGTGGGAGCCCCGCCCTTGTGCAGCTGGCCGGTCGAGTGCTGAAAGCGCGGGCCATAGCCGAAGGTGGTGGCCGCGCCGGTGGCGGCCCGGATGCTCGTGCGCAGCTCGGCGATCGCGCGGTCGAGCTCCTCCGAGGGCGGCAGGTAGCCCAGGATCGCCACATAATGGGGAGGGGTCGCGTCGGCGAGCAGCATGCGTAGCTGCTCGCCGCCGGCCGGCGCGATCGTGGGCACCGATCCCGACTCGAGCACGCGCTGGGTGTTGTCCTTGGCCTCCTGCACGTTGGGCTGGTCGAATGGATTGATCTCCAACGCCCATCCCGCGACAGCTACCGCGAACTCCGCCAGGAAGAAGATGCGCCCCAGATCCTCCGCGCCGTGGGTCGCGAGGGTCAGCGTCGGGTGTCCCGCCGCGCCCAGCCGCTGGACCGCAGCATCGAGCCGCTCGTCGGGGTCGTCGCTGTTTCGCAGGTACGCGAACACGCGATCTTCGCCGTACGCGTCCGGGTCCCCGAGTGGCTCCTCGGCGACCGGCAGGATCCCGCGGCCATGCTTGCCCGTGGACTCGGCGACCAGTTGCTCGACCCAGAGCCCAAAGCTCTCGATCGGCCGCGAGACGATGAACGTCAGCTTGTCGCGCCCCTGCCGGGCGAGCTCGCCCGCGGTCGCGCCGAGCCACAGGCCCGAGTTCGACTCGCTCGAGTCGTGGTGCGCGCAGTTCTGCTCGGCGATCTGGGCGCGGTGCAGCAGCTCCTCGATGTCCACCCCCATCAGCGCGGCGGGCACGAGTCCGAACAGCGAAAGCACCGAGTAGCGCCCGCCGATGTCAGGGGTATTGAGAAAGCAGTGGCGGAGCTTGTCCTCGAGCGCGAGCCGCTGCAGCGGGCTGCCCGGATCGGTCACCACGACGAACTGGCTCGGCTCCGCCATGGCCTTGAAGTGCCGGTAGTGCGAGAGCGTTTCGACCGTGGCGCCCGACTTCGAGGAGACGATGAACAGGGTCTTCTCCAGGTCGACCGACTCCTGCACCGCGAGGACCACGTCGGGATGGGTCGAGTCGAGCACCTGCATCCGCAGGTCGCCAGGCATGCCATCGAACGAGCGTCGGATCACCTCGGGCCCCAGCGATGAGCCTCCCATCCCGAGCAGCACCGCGTCGGTGAAGCCGTCGCTGCGGCATTGCTCGGCGAACGCCTCCAGCTCCGATGCATGCTCGAGCATCATCTCGGAGACCGTCAGCCAGCCGAGCCGGTCCTCGATCTCGGGCACCCCCGGGCCTCCCCACAGCGACGAGTCACGGCGCCAGACGCGCTCGGCCACCCCGTCGGACAGGGCGCGCTGGACGCGTGCGGCCACCGGGCCCTGCAGCGGCTCGGGAATCGTCCCCTGGATCGTCGGAGGCATCCCGGTGATCACGGCCGTGCGCCGCTCCTCGATCCCCACGAGCAGACGTTCCATCGCGTCCTCGAACTTCTGCACGCCCTCGATCAGCAGCTCGTCCGTGACGCGGCCCAGGTCGATCCCAGCCTCAGCGAGCGCGTCGAGCTCGGAGCTGGGGTCGTGCTCGGCGGTCGGCCCGGTCACCTGTCCGTGATCGGCGACGGCATGCAGGGTCGCCATCGGCATCGTGTTGACCGTGTGCGCCCCCACGAGCCCGTCGACGTACATCGTGTCCGGGTAGCGGGGGTCCTTGACCCCGGTCGAGGCCCACAGCGGGCGCTGGACCGCGGCGCCGGCGTGGCGCAACCCCTCCCATCTCGGCCCTGAGAAGAGGACCTGGAAGCGGCGGTAGGCGGCGCGCGCGTTCGCCAGCGCCGCCTTGCCCGCCAGATCGGCGCGGCCGAGCTGCTCTAGCTTGCGATCGACATTCGTATCCATCCGGCTGACGAAGAACGACGCGACGGAATTGACCTTCAGCGGCTTGCCGTCCTTCTGGCGGCGCTCGAGCCCGCGCATGTATGCCTCGGCCACGGTCTCGTATGCCTCGACCGCGAACAGCAGCGTGACGTTGACGTTGATGCCCTCGTAGATCGCCTGCTCGATCGCGTCGATGCCCTCGGGCGTGCCGGGGATCTTGATCATCACGTTCGGACGGTGCAGCTTGCGCCAGAAGACCCGCGCGGCCTCGAGCGTCCGCTCGGAGTCGTGGGCGATGTCGGGCGCCACCTCGAGCGAGACGAACCCGTCACGCCCGCCGGAGTCGTTGTGCACCCCTCTGAGGACGTCCGCTGCGAGCTGGACGTCGCGGATCGCGATCCGCTCGTAGATCTCCTGCGGCTCGAGCTGCTCGCGCGCCATCTCCGCGAGCTCGTCGTCGTAGTCGCTCGAGCCCAGGATCGCTTTCTCGAAGATCGAGGGGTTGGCGGTGACCCCGCGCAGCGACTCCTCGGCGACCATCCTGGCCAGTTCCCCACCCTCGATCAGAGAGCGGCGGATCTGGTCGAGCCAGACGCTCACGCCGGCGTGGGTCAGGGCCTCGAGCTTTTCGTTGACGGCGCTGGTCGCGGGGCTCATGCGGCTGAGGCGCGCGTCGCTCGCTGCACCGCCTCACGCCCAAGCGCCGCCGCGCGCTCGGCGGTGATCCCGAAGTGCTCGAACACCTCCTCGGCGGGTCCGGACTCGCCGAAGCTCTCCATCCCCAGGAACCGCCCCTCGGGGCCGATCCACTTGTCCCACCCGAGCGGGCTGGCGGCCTCGACCGCGACCCGCGCCCGGCACGCTGCGGGTAGCACCTGCTCGCGGTAGGACTCGTCGGCGTGCGTGAAGGTGTCCATGCACGGCATGCTGACCACCCGCACGCGGAGGTCTTGCAACGCGTCGGCCGCCTGCAGGCACAGCGAGACCTCGGAGCCGGTGCCGATCAGGATCAGCTCGGGCGCCCCGCCCTGCGCGTCGCGCAGCACGTAGGCACCGCGCTCGATCGCGTCGTCGGGGATCGCGTCGGGGTCGAGGATCGGGAGGTTCTGGCGTGAGAGCGCGAACGCGGTCGGCGCGTCGGTGGTGCGCAGGGCAAAGCGCCACGCGAGCGCGGTCTCGTTGGCGTCAGCCGGACGCACGACGTTCAGCCGCGGGATCGCCCGCAGCGCCGCGAGGTGCTCGATCGGCTGGTGGGTCGGGCCGTCCTCGCCCAGGCCAATCGAGTCGTGCGTGTAGACCCAGATCGAGGGCAGCTTCATCAGCGCGGACAGGCGGACCGCTCCGCGCATGTAGTCCGAGAACGTGAGGAAGGTCCCGCCGAAGGCGCGAAATCCGTGCAAGGTCAGGCCGTTGACGACCGCGCCCATCGCGTGCTCGCGGACGCCGAAGCGGAGGTTGCGCCCCGCATAGGAGCCCTTCTCGACGTCACCGCCGTCCTCGATGTCGGTGTTGTTGGAGCTCGCTAGATCGGCCGAGCCGCCCACCAGCTGCGGGANNTTGGCCGCCCACTGGATCGCCTCGCCCGAGGCCTTGCGGGTCGCGACGGGCTTCTCGGCGGGGTCGAAGCGCGGCAGGTCCGCTTCCCATCCATCTGGCAGCTCGGCGGCGTCGATCATCTGCAGCAGCTTCGCCTGCTCGGGGTGGGCGTCGCGGTAGGCGTCGAAGTGATGCTCCCACTCGGACTCCAGCTCGCGTCCTCGCTCGCAGCACTGGCGGAAGTGCGCGAGCGCCTGCTCGGGGACGTAGAACTCCTTGTCGGGGTCCCAGCCGTAGGCCTCCTTGGTCAGGCGGACCTCCTCCTCGCCCAGCGCGGAGCCGTGGGCGGCCGAGGTGTCCTGCTTGTGAGGGCTTCCGTAGCCGATGTGGGAGCGCACCAGGATCAGCGAGGGCCGGTCTTCGATCGCCATCGCGCGGCGAGTCGCGTCCTCGAGATGGTCGGGGGAGAGATCCTCGCCCACGTTCTCCACGTGCCAGCCGTAGGCCTCGTAGCGCTTGGCCACGTCCTCGGAGAAGGACTGNNGGCCCGGCGAGCTGGACCTTGTTGTCGTCGTAGAAGACGATCAGCCGGCCAAGCCCGAGGTGGCCGGCGAGCGAGGAGGCCTCGGAGGCGACACCCTCCTGCATGTCGCCGTCGGAGGCGATCGTGAACGTGTAGTGGTCGACGATCTCGTGGCCGTCCTCGTTGAAGCGCGCCGCGAGCATGTGCTCGGCGAGCGCGAGGCCGACCGCCATCGAGATCCCCTGCCCGAGCGGACCCGTAGTGGCCTCGATTCCGGGGGAGTACTTGCGCTCGGGGTGCCCGGCGGTCGGCGAGCCGACCTGCCGGAAGTTCTTGATGTCTTCCAGCGTCAGCGGGTAGCCGGTCAGGTACAGCATCGAGTAGAGCAGCATCGACGCGTGCCCGGCCGAGAGCACGAAGCGGTCGCGGTCGATCCAGTCGGGGTTGGCCGGGTTGTGACGCATCACCCGCGTGTAGAGCACGTAGGCGAGCGGCGCGAGACCCATCGGTGCGCCCGGATGACCGGAGTTGGCCTTCTGGACTGCGTCCATCGACAGCGTGCGGATCGTGTTCACGCACAGCTCGTCCAGCGTCGTGGTGGCCTCGGCGGCGGTCATCGAGCGGGGCGTGTGCGGGCGAGGGAGATCACCGGCGGGAGCATAGTGCGCTCGGAGGGCGCCGCACGGTGATCGTTCTCATCCGAACAGCACCCGGTAGCGCTCGTACTCGGCCACCGGGACCAGACGCACCTCCGCGACCGCGTCGGCGAGCTCCACCAGCTCGATCTCGGCCGAGCGCAGCGCGGTCATCGTCCCCCACTTCCCGGCGTGTGCCGCGTCGATCGCCGCTAGCCCGAACCGCGTCGCGAGCACGCGGTCAAACGCCGTCGGCGTACCTCCCCGCTGGATGTGACCGAACACCGTCGCGCGAGTCTCGTAACCCGTCCGCTGCTCGATCTCCTGCTCCAGCCGCTGGCCGATCCCGCCCAGACGGGGATGGCCGAACTCGTCGAGCTCGCCGGCGGCGGTGGCCATCGTCCCCTCCTTCGGCAATGCCCCTTCGGCGGTCACAACGATCGAGTAGCGCTGGCCATGCTCGCGGCGATGACAGATCAGCCCGCAGACTTCGTCGATGTCGAACGGGACCTCCGGGATCAGGATCGCGTGGGCGCCGCCGGCGATCCCCGCGTGCAGGGCGATCCAACCCGCGGTGCGGCCCATCACCTCGGCCACGAGGACCCGGTCGTGGCTCTCGGCGGTGCTGTGCAGCCGGTCGATCGCCTCGGTCGCGATCTGCAGCGCCGTATCGAAGCCGAAGGTGACATCGGTGGCGCCCAGGTCGTTGTCGATCGTCTTGGGCACGCCGATCACGTTGACGCCCTCTGCGTGCAGGCGGTTGGCGGCGCCGAGCGTGTCCTCGCCCCCGATCGCCACAAGCCCGTCGAGCTCGTGGCGCGCGAGCGTCTCGCGGATCAGCCGCGGCCCGCCGTCGTGCTTGAAGGGATTCGTCCGAGAGGTCCCGAGGATCGTGCCCCCACGCGTCAGGATCCCGCGCGTGGAGTCGATCGTCAGCTGCTCGGAGGTGTCCTCGATCGCCCCCCGCCAGCCTCCCCGCAGGCCCAACATCTGGTCGCCGTACTCGCCGATGCCCTTGCGCACGACCGCGCGGATCACGGCGTTGAGGCCGGGGCAGTCGCCACCGCCGGTGAGTAGGCCGATGCGCATCTCGGCGCAGATCTTATGCCGCTGGCGACCGGGAGGGCTGTCACGCCACCAGCTCGTGTCCCTACGGGCGTTACGCCTCTGTAGCCTGTGCGCGCAATGCGCTCGGACCGGAAGCTGTGGGGCTCGGATCGGAGGCTGCGGGTGCTCGCGGGCGCTGGAGGGCTCGTCGCGCTCGTCGCCGCCGGCGCGAGCGTGCAGCGGCGCCACATGCAGAGGATCGCCTCGGATCCCGAGCAGGCGGTGCTGCACGAGTCGCCCAGCGGTCAGCCGCTGGAAATCGTGTCGGCCGATGGCACGATCCTGCACGCCGAGGCGTTCGGGCCGCAAGACGGCCCCACCATCGTGCTCGCGCACGGCTGGACGGAGGGGCTGACCTTCTGGACATACGTGATCCGCGAGCTGGCGCCGCAGGGCTTCCGGCTGGTGGCCTACGATCTTCGTGGACACGGCTTGAGCGGACGGGCCGCCGGTGGCGACTACGGCATGGACCGCTTCGGCGAGGACCTAGAGGCCGTGCTGAGGGCGTGCCTGTCGGGCGGCGAGCGCGCCGTCGTCGCCGGGCACTCGCTCGGCGCGATGTCGATCGTGGCGTGGACCGAGTCCCACGAGGTCACAGCGCGAGTGAGCGCGGCCGCGCTGCTGAACACCGGCGTCGGCGACCTGATCGCCGAGCAGCTGATCGTCCCGGTGCCGGCGATCGCGAGTGCGATTGGGAACACGATCGCGGTGCACGCTTTCCTGGGGGCGCGGGCGCCGGTGCCGCGCTTCTCAACCCCGCTGAGCCACTACCTGATCCGCTACGTCGCGTTTGGTCCAGCCGCGACCCCCGCGCAGGTGGCGTTCTACGAGCAGATGCTGATCGCCTGCCCGCCGGCCGCCCGCGCGAGCGTCGGGATAGCGATGTCGGAGCTTGCGCTGGACCACGCGTTGCCGCGGCTGACGGTCCCGACGCTGGTGATGGCCGGCGCCAAGGACCGCCTCACCCCTCCCTCGCACGCGCGCCGGATCGCGGAGCAGCTCCCGGACCTCGTGGACCTGATTGAGCTGCCGGACACCGGCCACATGGGGCCGCTGGAGCGGCCCAAGGAGATCAGCGAGGCGCTGGTCAGGCTTGCCGCCGATGTGGCGGGCGGCATCAGCGTCGCGGTCTAGAGCGACGCCAATCCCCATTCCGGCTCGCACCCACAGGACTGATCGCCTTGCACATCGATCCCTTCATCGTCCTCGGCAGCGCGATCGTGGGGCTGCTCGTGGGCATGACGGGCGCCGGCGGCGGCGCACTGATGACCCCCATGCTGATTTTGCTGTTCGGGGTGACACCGTCGACCGCGATCTCCAGCGACCTCGTGGCGGCCGTGGTGATGCGGCCGCTCGGCGCCCTGGTCCACCTGCGAGCAGGGACCGTGAACCTCCGTCTGGTCAAGTGGATGGTGCTCGGCTCGGTTCCATCGGCCTTCCTTGGCGCGTATCTGCTTCGCCTGATGGGCCACGCCAAGACCGCGCAGCACAACATCGAGGTGGCGCTCGGGGCGGCGCTGCTTCTCGGGGCAGGGGCGATGGTCGTGCGGTTCGCCCTCGATCGCCGGCGCGGGCAGGCACGGGAGGGTGTCGTGCACGACGTCATGCCCCGTCCGCTGCGCACCGTCGCGATCGGCGTGGCCGGCGGAGTCATCGTCGGCTTGACGTCGGTCGGCTCGGGGTCGTTGATGATCGTCCTGCTGCTGTTCGCCTACCCGATGATCGGAGCGAAGCAGCTCGTAGGAACCGACCTCACCCAGGCCGTCCCGCTGACGCTCGCCGCTGCCTTGGGTGCCCTCCTGTTTGGACATGTCGAGCTCGCCGTCACCGGCTCGCTGATCATCGGCAGCGTCCCGGCGGTTGTCGTCGGCTCGCTGCTGTCCTCGAGTGTCCCCGACCGCTACGTGCGACCCGCGATCGCATTCGTGATCTTCGCCTCCGGGCTCAAGTACGTCGGCGTGGACACCACCGCGCTCGGCTGGATCCTGTGTGGAGTGCTGCTCGGCGCCGGCGCCCTGTGGCTCGCCCAGGCCCACCCGTGGCGGACGGAGGAGGCCACGGCGGAGTAGGCACCGGCGCAATGGTCCAACTCGCGGGGCTCCGAGAATCCAAACACTCCGAAGCGGCCGCGCGGCTATGATCGCCTGACCACGGGGAGTGGCGCAGTCT
>QHBV01000026.1:0-1031 GCA_003244035.1 Solirubrobacterales bacterium
CCCAGGCCCCAGGCCCCAGGCCCAAGGCGCGCGCGCGACGCCGGCGTTCAGTCGCAGCTCTGTGCCGATTCTCCCGCGCCGGGCCTTGCCGTCGGCACCTGGCCGTACGCTGGCTGGCCGATGGCGCGGCTTACTTCGATCCACGTCTGCTCCGAGTGCGGTCACGAGAGCGCCCGCTGGGCGGGGCGCTGCCCCGGCTGCGGCGAGTGGAACACGCTGGTCGAGGAGGCTCGCCCGGCAGGCGGCGGCACTGGGCGGGGCGGCGGGCGATTCGGCGCTGGCGCCGGCGCCGGCGCCGGCCGCGCCGGAGGCGGCGCGAACGGGGCCGCGATCGCGATCTCCCCGGTCACGCTGGCTCAGGTGTCCAGGGAGGCGCACGAGCGTCTGAGCACGGGCATCCGTGAGCTGGACAACGTGCTCGGGGGCGGGATCGTGCCCGGCTCGCTCGTGCTGATCGGTGGGGCGCCCGGGATCGGCAAGTCGACACTCACCACGATGGCGCTCGCGAACCTCGTCGCCGCGGGCCGGCGGGCCCTGTACGTGTCGGCCGAGGAGTCCGCGGCCCAGATCCGGCTGCGTGCCGAGCGCCTGCGCCTCTCCGCCCCAGCCGCCGCCGGCGCCCCAGCCGCCGGCGCCCCAGACGCCGGCGCCCCAGACGCCGGCGCCCCAGACGCCGCCGGCGCCGCGCTCAAGATCCCAGTCATCGCCGAGACCGACCTGCATGCGGTGCTCGCGACGATCGAGCGCGAGCGACCGGAGGTGTGCGTGGTCGACTCGGTGCAGGCGCTGCGTTCCAGCGACCTCTCGAGCGCGGCCGGGTCGGTGGCGCAGGTGCGGGAGGTCGCCGGCGAGATCATGCGGGTCGCCAAGGCGCAACGGATCGCGGTGCTGCTCGTCGGCCACGTGACCAAGGAGGGCGCGCTGGCGGGGCCGCGAGTGCTCGAGCACCTGGTTGACTGCGTCCTGCAATTCGAAGGTGAGCGCGAGCGCACGTACCGGACCGTCCGGGCGATCAAGAACCGCTTCGGCTC
>QHBV01000026.1:1148-2137 GCA_003244035.1 Solirubrobacterales bacterium
TGCTGGTCGAGGTGCAGGCGCTGGTTTCGGCCTCCGAGCTCGTGCCGCCGCGTCGCGTCGTCTCGGGCCTCGACCGAAATCGGCTCGCGCTTGTGCTCGCGGTGCTCGGGCGCCACGGCGGCATCGGCCTGGGCGCTTCCGACGTGTTCGTCAACGTCGTCGGCGGCGTGCGCGTGGATGAGCCGGGGGCCGATCTCGCGGTCGCACTCGCGGTGGCGAGCGCGACCAAGCGCGTGGCGCTGGGAAGCCGAGGCGGCGAGCGTCCGCTGGCGTGCTTCGGCGAGCTCGGCCTCACGGGCGAGCTGCGAACGGTCGCACACGGCGATCGCCGGCTCGCCGAGGCGCGGCGGTTCGGGTTGGCGCCCGTGCTCGAGCCCGCCGCCCACGCCACTCTGGGCGCGGCGCTGCGCAGCGCGCTGCACCCGGTGCGGCCCGCAGCGGCGGCTTGAGGGGCGGCGCTGACTTACCTCAACAACGGCTAAAATCGGCGCTCATGGCGCCTCGCTCCGGAGACGAGCTCAAAGAGGAGCTCGAGTCTCGACAAGAATCCCGGATGGTGAGGGCGCTGGAGATGGTGGCGCCGGGAACCGCACTGCGGGAGGGGATCGACAACATCGTCCACGCTCGCAGCGGGGCGTTGATCGTCGTCGGCGATGTGGATGAGCTCGCATTCCTGTTCTCGGGTGGGATCAAGCTCGAGCTGGACTACTCCCATGCGCTGCTGTATGAGCTCGCGAAGATGGATGGCGCGATCGTGCTGAGCTCGAACGCGACCAAGATCGCAAACGTCAACGTGCAGCTGACGCCCGACCCGACGATCCTCACGTTCGAGACCGGCACCCGCCACCGGACCGCCGAACGGGTCTCCAAGCAGACCGACGCGCTCGTGATCGCGGTCTCCGAGCGCCGCGAGATTGTGTCCCTGTACTTCGGCGGCGTCAAGTACATCCTCGAGGACATCCCGAGCGTGCTCGCCAAGGCCAACCAGG
>QHBV01000026.1:2156-3182 GCA_003244035.1 Solirubrobacterales bacterium
GCGACGCTCGACAAGTACCGCAGCCGCCTCGACCAGGTTTCGACCCGGCTGACAGCGCTCGAGTTCGAGGCGGGCGCGACCCTGCACGACGTGCTCACGGTGATGCAGCGCGCCGAGCTGGTGACGAGGATGGCGGTCGAGATCGAGCGCTACATCGTCGAGCTCGGGACCGAGGGACGGTTGATCGAGATGCAGCTCGACGAGACGATGGTCGGAGTCTCAGCGGACAAGGCGGCGCTCGTGCACGACTACTTGGTGCAGGACAGCGACATGAGCTTCGCGACGGCTCTCGACCAGCTCGTGCGCTTGGCGCATCAGGACCTTCTGGACTTCGGTCGCCTGGCCGAGCTGCTCGGCTACGACCGCAAGCTGAACACCCTCGACTACCCCGTCTCTCCGCGCGGAATTCGCATCCTCGGGCGCATCCCGCGGCTGCCCAAGCTCGTAGTGCAGCGGATCGTGACGGAATTCGGAGGACTCGAGGAGCTGCTCGCCGCAACCGACGGTGCGCTGGAGATCGTCGACGGCGTCGGCGAGATCCGGGCGAAGGACATTCGCGAGGGCCTTCGCCGCCAGCAGGAGATCAATCTCGTCGACCGCTACCTGCAGACCTAGCACACCTAGGAATACAAAGAGTGCGGGTCCCTTGCCCCGCCCGGCCCGGACAGAGGAGGACACCATCACAGAGCTAGTGGAAGAGCAGCTGGAGGATCTCGAGACCTGCGATCCGCTCCCGTACGTCGAGTTCGAGATCGGCGACAACGTCGTATATCCACATCACGGGGCCGGCAAGGTGCTGCGCAAGGAGCTCAAGGACGTGCTCGGAGAGCGGCGCGAGTACCTCACGCTCAAGATCCTGCACAACGACATGACCGTGATGGTTCCGACCGAGAACGCCGCGCTGGCGGGGCTGCGACGGGTGATCGACGAGGAGACCGTCAAGAAGGTTCTCGCCGTGCTGCAGGACGAGTGCTCGGAGATGCCCAAGAACTGGAACCGGCGGTTCAAGCACAACCGCGACAAGAT
>QHBV01000026.1:3190-11386 GCA_003244035.1 Solirubrobacterales bacterium
CTCGCCGAGGTCGTGCGCAACCTTGCGATCCGCGAGGCCGAGAAGGGCCTGTCGACCGGCGAGAAGCAGATGTATACGCGCGCCAAGAAGATCCTGTGCTCAGAGCTCATGTACGCCCTGGCGCTGGACGAAGACGAGATCGAGGAGCACCTCCATCGGCTGCTCACCGAGCACTCGCATAGCAACGGAAACGGAAACGGCGGGGTGGCCAGCCACGGCAAGGTGGCCATCGTGGCGAAATAGGCGGGATGGCGGTCGCGTTGATCGTGGCCGCTGGACGTGGCGAGCGCCTTGGGGCAAGACTTGGGGCAACGGGGTCCAAGGCGCTCATCACGGTTGCGGGCAGGCCGATGCTCGAGTGGAGCCTCAGCGCCCTGCGCGCGGTCACGGAGGTGAAGACGGTGGTGATCGCGTTACCGAGTACGACGAGCTTCTCCGCCCCGCGCCGCGACGACGTGATCGTGGTGGCCGGCGGCGCCACCCGGTCGGAGTCGGTCCAGGCAGCGCTCGCGGCGGCGCCCGACGGCGACCCCGTGATCGTGCACGACGCCGCTCGCCCACTCGCGCGCCCGGAGCTGTTCGAGCAGGCGCTGCTGGAGCTGGCGCAATCCGGCGCTGACGCGGTAATCGCCGCGGCTCCCGTCTCGGACACGATCAAGCAGGTCGCCGACGACGGGCACACGGTGACCAGGACGCTCGAGCGCTCACGGCTGTGGGCGGTCCAGACGCCGCAGGTGTTCCGCCGCACGGCGCTCGAGCGAGCCCTCGACGTTCCCCCTGACGTGCTCGCGTCGGCCACGGATGACGCCTGGCTGGTCGAGCGAGCGGGCGGAGTCGTTCGCGTGACGGAGGCGCCGCCGGAGAACATCAAGGTCACGACGCCTGCCGATCTGCGCCTCGCCGAAATGCTGCTCGGATGATCGCCATGGGGATCGGCTACGATCGCCACCGCCTCGCCGCCGGCCGGCGCCTGGTGTTGGGTGGAATCGAGCTCGAGCACGACAGCGGACTCGACGGTCATTCCGATGCTGACGTGCTCTCTCACGCGATCATCGACGCACTGCTCGGCGCCGCGGCGCTGGGCGACATCGGCCAGCACTTCCCCGACACCGACGAGCGCTACCGCGACGCGAGCTCGATCGAGCTGCTGGGCCAGACAGTGGCGCTGCTGGCCGAGCGCGGCTTCGCGACTCGCCACGTGGACGCGACGGTCATGATCGAGCGGCCCCAGCTCGCGCCGGTCCGCGAGCGGATCCGCGTCACGCTCGCCACAGCGCTGGGCCTCCCCGTCGAGCACGTGAGCGTCAAAGCCACCCGTGGCGAGGGGCTGGGGTTCGTCGGGCGCGAGGAGGGTGCGGCGGCGCTGGCGGTGGCGACGGTGGAGGATCGCTGATCAGCCGGTGCGCACCTCCCCCGTCAGCCCCAGCGCGCGGGGGGCGTGCGCGCCTTCCCTGAAGGCACGCTCCGCGTCGAGCTCGGCGGCACCGGACGCCCCGCCGATGACCACGTGCGGCTGGCCCGAGCGCTGTAGCGGCGCGATCAGCGCATCCTCGGGCTGCTGGCCGGCGGCGATTACCACGGTCCGCGCCGGCACCCGGCGCTCGGCGGCGGTGGCGTCGCGGATCAGGACCGCGTCTGGCTCGATCGACTCGTAGCCGACCCCGGTCAGGATCTCGACGCCTGCCAGACGCAGCGCTCCGAGCACCGCCCAGCGCGTGGAGGGCCCGATCCGCTCCCCCACGCGGGAGCCGCGGCGCATCAGGGTGACGCGGCGAGGCGCATGGCCGGGGGACGTGGGCTCGGGCCGATCGAGCGGCAGGCCGTAGGTCGCGTAAAACGCCGCCTTCGGATGGCCGCCGGCGCGATGGCTGAGCAGGTGGGCGACGTCGACGCCGATCCCGCCGGCGCCGATGATCGCGACGCTCTCGCCGGCACGGTCGCCGCGAGCGTCCGGATCGAGCAGCTCGGCGTAGCTGATCACGTGTGGGAGCTCGGCCCCGGGCAGCTCGATCGCCCGCGGCGTCACCCCGGTAGCGAGCACCACGCCATCGAAGCCCGCCAGCGCGCCGGCATCGCGTACACGTGTACCGAGCGACACCGCGACACCGAGCCGCGACAGCTCTGCCTCGAAGTAGGCGATCGTTTGCGCGAAGTCCGCCTTGCCGGGAATCCGGCAGGCCAGCCGGAACTGACCCCCTAGCCGCTGCGCCGCCTCGAGCAGCTCGACCCGGTGGCCTGCGACTGCGAGCGCGCGAGCCGCCTCCATCCCGGCGGGGCCGCCACCGACGACCGCGACCCGCTGCCCCGCCGGCGAGCCCGGACTGCGGCCCCGGCGCCCGGCGCCGTGCGCTCCCGGAGGGGCGGGAAGCTCGAGCTCGTGTCCCGCGCGCGGGTTGACCACGCACGAGACGCGGCGGTCGAAGATCGAGCGATCGATGCACGCCTGGTTGCAGGCGATGCAGACGTTCACGGCGCGGGGGCGCCGCTCGCGGCCCTTACGCACGATCTCGGGGTCGGCCAGGAACGGCCGGGCGAGCGAGACGAAGTCGGCGTCGCCGGCGCCGAGCACCTCGTCGGCGCCGTCGAGGGTGTTGATCCGGCCCGACGCGATTATCGGAACCGTGACCGCGCGCCTGATCGCTCGGGCGAACGGCGCCCAGGCCCCGGGTGGCACCAACCCCTGCACCGTGGGGATCCTCGACTCGTGCCAGCCGATGCCGACGTCCAGCGCATCGGCGAAGCCCTCCGCGAGCCGGCGCGCGAGCTCCACCACCTCCGCCGGTTCGGCGCCGCCGGGGACGAGGTCGGCGCCTGAGATGCGGTACACCACGGCCTGCCCGGGGCCACTCGCCTCGCGCACCGCCGCGGCGACTTGGAGCGGGAAGCGCATCCGGCGCTCGGCGTCCCCGCCCCAGCGATCCTTGCGCAGGTTGGTCGCCGGCGCCATGAACTGGTTGAGCAGGTAACCCTCGGAGCCCATGATCTCGACGCCGGCGAAGCCGAGCTCACGCGCGCGCTGCGCGCCGCGCGCGAAGTCCTCGATCGTCTGGAGGATCTCCTCGTGGGAGAGCGCTCGCGGCTCGCAGCGGCTGTAGGCCGAATACACGGCCGAGGGCGCGACGGGCTGCAGGCCGAAGGACTCCCGGTACGCGTAGCGACCGGCGTGAAAGAGCTGGAGCAGGATCCGCCCTCCGGCCCGGTTCACCGCCGACGCGGCTCGCCGGAGCTTCGCCGCGTCGGAGTCCTGGTTTACGAAGCTGTAGTGGCGCCCGCCGGCGCCGACCCGGCTGACGGCCGAGCCGCCGGTCACGATCAGCCCGGCGTCGCCCTCGGCGCGCTCGCGGTAGAACGCCGCCAGCGCGCGGCCGCCGTCGTCGAGCGCCTCCAGGCCGAGGTGCATCGACCCCATCACGATCCGGTGGGAGAGCGCCAGCGGACCGATCCCCCCCTCCTGCCAGACGTGCCCCAGCACGCCCGGGCCTAATCCATCTCGGACTGAAACGGCGGCGCGATCGCAGTCAGGCCGCCGTCGACCACGAGCGTCGTGCCGGTCACGTACCCGGCAGCCGGCGAGAGCAGGAACAGCACGCAGTCGGCGACCTCCTGGACGGTGCCCATGCGCTGCTTGGGGAGCTTCGGCAGCACGGTCTCGAGCGGCGGCACCCGGCCGGTGCCGTAGAAGTACGCGGAGGAGTCGGACTCGATGATGCCGCCGCTGACCGCGTTGACGTTGATTCCAGGCCCGAGCTCGACCGCCATGTACCGCACCCACGCCTCGATGGCCGCCTTGGCGGACCCGAGATTCGCATAGGTGGGATAGGCGCGAATGCTGCCGTAGCTCGACATCACGACGATCCGGCCGCCGTCCTGCATCAACCGCGCAGCCCGCTGCGTGCCGATCACGAACGCACGGACGTTGGTGTTGAAGGTGCGCTCGAGATGGTGGGGCCCCAGCTCCATGAACGGGCGAAAGTTGCTGGCCGCGGCGTTCGAGACGAAGAAGTCGAGCCGGCCGAAGCGCTCGGCCACCTGGTCGAACATCGCCTCGAGCTGCTCGAGGCTCTCCACGTCGGCGCGGATCGCGAGCGGGGTCGCACCCATGCGCTCGAGCTCGGCGACGGTCCCCTGCGCGGCCTCCTGGTTCTGTCGGTAGTTGACGATCGGCGTGGCTCCGCGGGCGGCGAGGCTCAGCGCGAGCGCCCGCCCGATCCCGCGTGTGCCGCCGGTGATCAGCGCGACCTTGCCCTGAAAGCCTTGGGATTCGGGTTTGCTCGCGCTCATCGCCGCAGCAGCTCCCGGGCGATCGTCGTCTTCTGGATCTCCGCGGTGCCCTCCTCGAAGCGCTGGGCGCGCGCGTCACGGTAGACGCGTTCGATCGGGCTCGAGGACCAGTACCCAACCCCGCCGTGAACCTGCAGCGCCGAGTCGGTCACCCGCTGCAGCATCTCGGTCGCGAACAGCTTCGCCATCGAGGACTCGGCGATCGCCCCGCCTTCCCGTTCCCACATGGCCGCCGCGTGCAGCGCCAGGCTCCGCGCGGCCTCGATCTCGGTCGCCATCTCCGCCAGTCTGAAGGCGATCGCCTGCCGCTGGGCGATCTTGCGCCCGAACGTCTCGCGTTGCTGGGCATAGGCGAGGGCCAGCTCCAGCGCGCGCGCCGCCAGCCCCACGCAGGTCATCGCGACCGAGATCCGGCTTGGCGCGAGAAAGCCACTGAGCGCGATCGAGAGCCCTTCGCCCTCCTGCCCGAGCCGGTTGACGACGGGGACCGGCGCGCGGTCGAACACGAGGTGGGCATGGTCGGTCCCGCGCACGCCCATCGTCTCGGGCATCACGTTCGCCTGGACCCCGTCGCCCCGCGGCGGCACCATCAACGCGACCGTCCCGGCGGCACCGCGCGTCCCCGCCACGCGCGCGAAGCACAGCAGGTAGTCGGCGATCGTCCCGAAGGTGATCAGGTGCTTCTCCCCGCTCAGGTAGTAGATCTCACCCTCGCGAACCACGCTGGCGCGCAGGTCGGCCCCGGTCCCGGCGGTTGGCTCGGTCAGCGTGAAGGCGACCTTGATCTCGCCGGCGATCTGCGGCAGGACGAAGCGCTCACGCTGCTCCTGGGTGGCGTGCGAATCGAGCGGGCGCCAGATCCCGTTGCAGACGTGGACGATCATCCGCAACGAAGCGTGCGAGCGCGAGAACAGCTCGAGCAGCTCGAGGTAGCGCGTCAGTGGGATCCCCTGGCCGCCGAACTCGCGGGGCGCCGCGAGCCGCAGGTAGCCGCGATCGCGGAGCTGAGCCCAGAGCTCGTCGGGCACGCGGCGCTCGCGCTCGATCAGCTCCGCCCAGCGCTCCCCCTCGTCGCGCACGTAGTTGAGCACCTCCTCTCGCAGGGCGGTCATCTCGTCACCGCCTCGCTCTGGACGAGCTCCCCGGCGCGGGCGCGCAGCACGTTCTTCTGGATCTTGCCCGACGCCGTCTTCGGGAGCGCGTCCACGAGCTCGAGCCGCTCGGGCCAGTAGGTCTTGGCCACGCGGGCCGAGTGAAGGTGCTCCTGGATCGCGGCGAAGTCGAGCTCGGCGCCCGGCGCCGCCACGATGAACGCGCACGCACGCTCGCCCAGGCGCTCGTCGGGCATCGCCACGATCGCGAGCTCGCGCACGGCCGGATGCGCGTACAGGAGCTGCTCGACCTCGGCGACCGGGACCTTCTCGCCGCCGCGGTTGATCACGTCCTTGACCCGGCCGGTGATCCGGACGTAGCCGTCTGAGTCGATCCTCGCGAGGTCCCCCGTGCGGTAGAAGCCGTCGGGCGAGATCGCCTCGGCGCTCAGCTCGGGCCGGTTGAGGTAGCCCTCGAACAGGCAGTCGGTGTGGACCTCGAAGTTGCCCTCGGCGCCCGGCAGCAGCGCCCCTCCCAGATCGTCGCGCACCCGCGCCCGGACGCCCCGGAGCGTCCGCCCGTCGGTGCCCCACGCGCGCTCGGGCGGATCCCCGGGAGCGAACGCCGTCCCCAGGCAGGTCTCGGTCGTGCCCCACGCCCCGCCGACCTCGGCACCGAGCACCTCGCGCGCCGCGCGGGCGAGCTCGCGGGGGACCGCGGCACCGGTCGCCACGAATGTGCGCAGGCTCGGGGGAGGATTGCCGTCGGCGTCCCTGGCCGAACCCACCAGGTCGGCCAGGAACGGGGTAGCCGCCTGCACGAACGTCACCCCGAAGCGCCGGATCGCCTCGAGCCCGGCTTCGGCGTCCCATGCCTCCTGCAGCACCTGCGTCGCGCCGAGCCGCAGCGCGATCCACATTCCGTAGAGGAAGCCCGTCTGGTGGGCGAGCGGCGAGGGCACGAACACGACGTCGTCGGGGCCGAGGCCGAAGTGATCTATGTGGGCATCGGCGGCGCGCATCAGCGCATCGTGGCGGTGCAGGACGCCCTTGGGCTCCCCGGAGGTGCCGGAGGTGAACAGCAGCTGGGCGATCTGGTCAGCGCGCGGGCGGTGTTCCGCCGGCGCAGCGCAGCGCGTGGCCGCAGGCTCGGCGAGCCCCTCGCCGTCCCCCAGCACGACCACGTGCTCGAGCTCGGGCAGCGCCTCCCGCAGGGCCAGCGCCGTCGCGGCATGGTCGTGGCCCCGGAAGCGGTCAGGGACGAACAGCACGCGCGTGCCGCTCTCACGCAGCATGAACCGCAGCTCGCGCTCGCGGAAGATCGGCATCAGCGGCTCGCAGACGGCGCCGAGGCGCAGCGTCGCGAGTGCGAGCGTGACGAACTCGGGGCGGTTGGGCAGTTGCAGGGCGATGGCCTCGCCGGGGGCGACCCCGAGCGAGAGCAGCGTGCTCGCGGCGTGATCCACCGCAGTCGCGAGCGCGCTCCAGCTCCACAGCTCCGTGATGGCGCCGTGGGCGTGCACTCCTGCGATCGCGAGCTCGCCGGGGCGCTCGCGGGCGTGACGGTCGAGGTCATCGAGGATCAGCCCGCCGGTCGAGTCTCCACGTCGGCCGCCCCGGGTCATCCCGGCGCACCAGCCGAGCACGGGACGCGCGGGCTCACCGCCACCGGGATTCCGAGCGCGTTGAAGTGCTCGAGGAACCTGGGGTAGGAGATCCGGTAGGCGTGCGGGTAGGACAACTCGGTGACGCCGGTGGCCGCCGACCCGGCCACGGTCAGCGCCATCAGCACGCGATGATCGTTGAACGAGGACAGCTTGGCCCCGTGCAGCTGTGCGACGCCCTCGAAGGTCAGGTCGTTGCCATCGAACTCGACCCTCGCGCCCATCTTGCGCAGCTGCAGCATCGATTCGACGCGGTCGGACTCCTTCAGGCGCACGTGGGCGACGTGACCGAGCACGCTGCGGCCACGCGCGCGGGTCGCGAGCGTCGAGAGGATCGGAACCATGTCCGGGATGTCGCGGCAGTCGAGCCTGCCGCCCGCCGGGGGCACGCCATCGTGGTCGATCGAGATCGACCGCATGTCGGCGGAGAGGCGCATCGGCACCCCGGCCGTTCGCAGCGCGTCCAGCACCGAGGCTTCTGGGTGTCCGTCGATCGGCACCGAGCTGCGGAACCTGACCCGCGAGGGGTGAAGCGCACACGCGGCCAGCCCGAACACCGCCGAGCCGATGTCGGGCGGCAGCACGATCTCGGTGGCCACCGGCCGCTGGCAGGGTGCGATCTGAAACTGCCGCCAATCCTCGCGCACCGCGACCTCGAGCCCGAACTGGCGCATCAGCTCCAGCGTCAGCTCGAGGTACGGACGCTCGTTGAGCTCGCCCCGGATCTCGATCGTGGTCGGCTCGCGCGCAAAGGGCGCGAGCAGCAGCAGCCCCGAGATCCACTGCGAGAGGGTGCCGTCGATGCGCACTCTGCCGCCCCGGGGCAGGCCCGGAAACACGGTCACCGGCAAACTCTGACCGGTCGCCTCGAGCCGTACCCCGAGCCGCTCCAGCGCCCGCAGCAGCGGTCCGATCGGCCGCCGGCGGAAGTACCGTTGGCCCACGAAGCGAACGGGGCGGTCGCCGAGGGAGGCGAGGCCGAGCAGGAAGTAGAGCGTGGTTCCCGAGCTGCCCACCGAGATCTCCTCGACGCGCGGCGAGAATCCACCGCCGCTGACGCGCCACCCCTCCCCCGCGGAGGTGATGCCGGCCCCGAGTGCGCGCAGCGCCTGAATCGTGAAGCCGACGTGACGAGCGCTCGTGCGCTCGACGATCGTGCT
>QHBV01000027.1 GCA_003244035.1 Solirubrobacterales bacterium
GCGGGCCTCGCCGATATCACCGTCGCCGCCGACGCGACCCAGTTTGGAGATCCGGAGATCCGGTTCGGCAACCCCCTCCTCGTCCCGATCCTCATGCACCTCACCGGGGCGAAGGCGGCCCGCAAGCTGCTCTACCTCGGCGAGTTCATCACCGCGAGGGAGGCGTCCGAGGTCGGTGTCGCCTCCTCGACCGTGCCCGACGCGGCGTTCACGGCCGCCATCGAGACGCTTGCGAACGAGCTCGCCGCGATCCCCGCGGCGGGGCTCGTCGCCGCCAAGCGGGCCTGGAACTACGCCACCGAGCGCGCAGGGCTGCGAACTGCGGCGGCTATCAACGCTGAGCTGCTCGGCATGACCTTCGCCCTGCTCGAGGGAGGACCCGTGCCCGACTCGTTCGGGAGTCCCGCCACCAACCGATCCCCGACCCTAACGGAGCCGCCTCCCGTGCCAACCCACGCAGCCACCCACAGCGACGACCCACTACTCGTCGAGGCAGACGGGCCGGTCCGAATTCTCACCTTTAACCGCCCCAAGGTGCGCAACGCGCTCAACCCGGAGCTGCTCGCGCGCTTCGATGCCGAACTCGCCGAGGCCGTCGCCGATGACACGGTCGCGGCGATCGTCATCGCCGGCGTGGGGAGCGCATTCTCGGCCGGCATCGACCTTAAGGTCCCGGTCGAGGAGTGGCCGCATCACCAGAACCGAGACCACCTCGAGTGGTTGATGCACCGGTGCTTGGCGCTGTGGGACGCTCCGAAGCCGATAATCGCCGCGGTCGGCGGTCACGCGCTTGGTCACGCCTGTGATCTCACCGCGGTGTGCGACTTCACGATCGCCTCGACCGAAGCGCGCTTCGGCGTCCCCGAGGTCCGTCACCTCGGCGGCGTCGCCGCGATGATCTACCCGTACGTGATGCCGATGAAGGCCGGCCGCCGATTCCTATACCTCGGCGAGTCGTGGACCGCCGAACCGGCGCGCGCCGCGGGCTTGGTCAGCGAGGTGGTCGCCCCTGACGCGCTGATCGAGGCGAGCGTGGACCTCGGCCGGCGCCTGGCGGCGATCCCCGCCCCAGCCCTGCGCCAGATGAAACGCGCGATCAACCGCAGCTACGACATGATGGGGCTGCGAGACACGATGGCTTACAACCTGGAGTCGCTCGCCCAGGCGTTGACATCTGTCGACCCGCAGGAGCTCGCCGCCCGTGAGGCGCAGATCCGAACCGAGGGCCTTGGCGCGTTTCTGCGCGAGCGTGACCGCCCGTTTGAGGCAGGGAGCGCACGATGAGCAACGAGCGCGTCGTCGTGATTACCGGAGGCGGGGGCGGAATCGGCTCGGCGATGGCGGCAGCGTTCGCCATCGCCGGCGATCGTGTTGTTCTGTGCGACATCGTGCTTGGGGCAGCAGAGCGCGCCGTCGCGGAGCTGCCCTCGGGGAGCGGGGTCGCTCGGCAGCTCGACGTCGCCATCGAGGCGGATGTCGAGGCGGTGTTCGACGGCATCGTCGCTGAATTCGGGCGGATCGACGTGCTCTGCAACAACGCGGGAATCGGCTGCTGGACCGAGCTCGATGCGACGTCCGCCGAGGCGTGGGACCGGACGATGGCGGTCAACGTGCGCGGCATGTTCCTGTGCGCGCGGAAGGTCGCTCCCGTCATGCGTGCGGCCAAAGCCGGCGCGATCGTCAACACCGCCTCGGTGCACAGTTTCCTGTCGTGGCCCAGCTGCTCGGTCTACGCGGCAACGAAGGGAGCTGTGCTCGCATTCACGCGGTCGATCGCCCTTGAGCTGCTCCCGCACGGGATCCGCGTCAACGCGATCGCCCCGGGCACGACCGACACGGCGATGTTCCGCCTCGACGATCACGGCGCCCCGCTGCCGGAGGCCGAGCTTGCCGAGGAGGCTCGAGCGATCCCCCTCGGGCGGGTAGCCGACCCGCGGGAGATCGCGCGGGTCGCCGTGTTCCTGGCCAGCGACGCCGCGTCGTTCATGGCTGGTGCGTGCGTGACCGTCGACGGCGGCCAGACGGTGCGCCTGTGATCCACCTGGCGTGCTTTTTCGGCGGCGTCGGCCAGCACCAGGCGGCCTGGCGGCGCACGACGAGCCGGGCCGAGGAGGCGAGCGCCCTCCCGCTCCATGCTGACCTCGCTGCCTGCGCGGAGCGGGGGTTGTTCGACGCGCTGTTCGTCGCCGACGGCCTGTATCTCGACCGCCTTCGGATGGCCCGGGAGCCGATGGGGCTGTTCGAGCCCATCACGATGCTCTCGGCGATGGCGGCCCGTACGAACCAGATCGGCTTGGTCGGCAGCGTCTCGACGACGTTCAGCGAGCCGTACAACGTCGCACGGCAGCTCGCTGCTCTCGACCAGCTCAGCGCGGGCCGGGCCGGCTGGAATATCGTCACCTCCTCGGGTGGGGCGGAGAACTTCGGAGACGCGCCCCTCCCGAGCCATCGCGAGCGCTACCGCCGGGCCGCCGAGTTCGTCGCTGCGGTCGTGGGCCTTTGGGATAGCTGGGACGACGACGCGATCGTGCTCGATCGAGCCGGAGGCCTGTACGCCGACCCCGACCGGATCCACCCGATCGACTTCGCCGGCGAATACGTCTCCGTCGCCGGCCCGCTCAATCTGCCCCGCTCGCCCCAGGGGCGGCCGGTGCTCGCGCAGGCCGGCTCCTCCGATGACGGCCGGAGGTTCGCCGCAGCGCACGCTGAGCTCGTGTTCACCGCCCAGCAGACCGCCGAGGGGTCGCTGGCGTTCACCCGCGACGTCAAGGCCCGGGCGAGCGCCGTTGGACGCGACCCTCAGCAGATCAAGGTGCTTGCCGGCGTGTGCCCGTTCATCGGGTCGACTGAGGCGGAGGCCCACGCCGCGCTGGCGGAGCTGGGCCGGCTAACCGACCTGGAGATGGGGCTCGCCCAGCTCGGGCAGCAACTCGGCGGGATCGAGATCGCCAGCCTGGAGCTCGACGCGCCGATCCCCGGCGAGCTGCTGCCCGAGGTGAGCGCAGTGCAGGGCCGCCAGAGCCGCTACGCGCTGTTCCGGCAGCTCGCCACCGAGGAGCGCTGGACGCTCCGCCAGCTCGTCGACATGGAGGTCGCCTCGACCGGCCACTGGCTGATCGTCGGCACCCCCGAGCAGGTGGCCGGGCAGCTCGCCGAGCGCTACCTGACCGGCGCCTGCGACGGGTACGTCGTGATGCCGCCCTACCTGCCAGAGAGCCTCGCGCTGTTCGTCGAACACGTTGTCCCGCTCCTGCAGACCCGCGGCCTGTACCGCCAGGAGTACGCTGGCGCGACCCTGCGCGACCATCTCGGTCTCACTCGTCCCGCGTCGGCGCTCAAGGAGACCACCGGTGGCTGAGTTCGGCCGGCCCTCCGACCGCCTGCTCGACGCGCGCGCTCGTGCTGTGCTCGCCCGCGCCGAGCAGGCTGAGCGGACGGCCGCGGCGGCGCTGCCCGGCGACGACCCGCTCGACCCCAAGCGTCGCCTGCGCACGGAGGCAACGCGGCCCGAACTGCTCGCCCAGCCCGATGTCGTGGCGCGTAACTGGGTGCAGGCCGAGGCGGCGCTCGCCGTTACCGCCGCGGAGATCGTGGCACGCCGCCCCAACCACGCCGTGCTCGTTGGCGCCGGCGACTCGCTCGCCGTGATGATCGCCGCGCGCAGCGCGCTCGAGGCGTCGCTCGGGATCCCCTGCGAGCCGATCCAATCGCTCGAGCTCGCCTTCTACCTTCCCCACCACCTCACCGAGCGTGCGCTCGTGATCGCGCTGTCGAGCTCCGGGGAGACGTCACGGACGCTCGAGGCGGTCCTCCTCGCGCAGGCGGCCGGGGCGCTGACGATTGCCCTGACGAATCAGTCCGCCTCGACGCTGGCGCATGAGTCCGACCACACGCTCTTGATCGACGCGACTCGCAAGGGCTGGCCCACCCAGTCCTCGACCGCGGCGCTCGCGCTGCTCCTGCGCCTCGGCGCGACGGTCGGGCAGCTGGGTACGGAGCCGGCGTTGCTCAAGGAGCTAGAGCACCTGCCGGAGCTGATGGCACAGACCATCGCCGCCACGGACGCGTTGATCGCCACGCAGGCCGCCGAGGAGGCTGCCGGCTCTATGTACTCGTTCACCGGGGGCGGCCCGTCGTACGCCGCGGCCGTCGTCGGCGCGGCAAAGGTGAAGGAGTGCACGCCGGACCACGCGGTCGCGGTCGAGCTCGAGGAGTTCCACCACTACAATTCGCTGAAAGTCGGGGAGCCGCTGTGGATGTTCGTCCCGGCAGGCCCGGGGATCGAGCGGGGGCTCGACACGATTCGCGAGGCACGGCGGCTCGGTGGGCACGTCTACGCCATGACCACCGAGGGCGTCGCAGATTTCGACAGGAGCGCGCGCGGTGTCGTTCACCTCCCGGCCGTGCGCGAAGATCACCGCGAACCCCACCGTTTCCATAACGGCCATCACGGTGTA
>QHBV01000028.1 GCA_003244035.1 Solirubrobacterales bacterium
AGCACTCGATGTGCCACCCCGGCCGCCCGCGCCCCCATGGGGCGTCCCAGGCGGTGTCCTCATCGGACTTGTGCGCCTTCCACAGGGCGAAGTCGAGCGGGTCGCGCTTGCGGACGGCCCCCTCGACATCCTCCCCCTGGTCCATCTCCTCGACGTCTCGATGGGAGAGCTCGCCGTAGCCGGCGTCGGAGCGGACCGAGAAGTAGACGTCGCCGTCGACCGCATAGGCGTGCCCGCGGTCGATCAGCCGCTCGATCAGCGCCACGATCGCCCCGATCGTGTCGCTCGCGAGGGGCTCGTGGTCGGGACGGCCGAGGCCGAGCGCATCGGTGTCGACGAGGTACGCCTGGCCCATCTCGCGGGCGAGCTGCGCGCTGTCGAGACCCCGGGCGCGAGCGGCGGCGTAGATCTTGTCGTTGACGTCGGTGATGTTCATGACCAGGTTCACGTCATAGCCTTCGTGAGCGAGGAATCGCTTGAGCAGCGAGAACACCACGAACGGGCGCGCATTGCCGACGTGGATGCGGTCGTAGACCGTCGGGCCGCAGGCATAGATCCCGATCCGGCCCGGCTCCCTCGGCTCCAGCGCCTGCACCTCGCCGGTGCGCGTGTCGTGCAGCGAGATCGTGCCCATCGTGCCCATCGTGCGCAAGGCCCTGCAACCCTAGCGACAGGTCCCGCGAACTGTCGCCATCGGAGCCGGGGGGCGGGCTCGAAAGGCGTCGGCCGGCGTCGTTACTCCCGCGCCACCACCCCGCCCATCACCAGCGCGATCACCCCCTCCCGAGCCCGCCTTGCGCTCCAGCGGTGCCCGGCCCGCAGATGGCGGTAGGTGTGCCCGACGAGGTTGAACAGCACGGTCGCGGTCTCCTGGGGATCGAGCTCGGCCAGCGATCCGTCCGCGGCGCCGTCGAGCAGCAGCCGCGCGAGCGGCTCGGTGAACACCGGCCTGGTCAGGGCGCCGGCGCCGGCGTTCGCGTCATGCGAGGATGCCGACAGCGCCTCGAGCATCGCGCTGTTGCGCTCGGTCACGCCGCAGACCAGCTCGAGCGCGTGGGCAAGGCGCTCGGCCCCGGTGCCGGTGCCGACCAGCGCCGGCCAGATCGCCTCGCGATAGTCGGCCTCCAGCCCCTCGGCGATCGCGCGCAGGATGTCCTGCTTGGAGACGCCCCGGCGGTGGAGCGTCATCCGCGAGACCCCCGCGGTGGCGGAGATCCGCTGCAGCGTCGCCGCCGCCAGCCCATCCTGGGCGAGCACGTGGCGGGCCGCGTCGACGATGTGCGGCGGAACCTCGGCCGGATCGCTCACGCCGGCGGGTGGCTCATGCCGTGTCTCGCTCACGCCGGTGGGCGCCGCGCGCGAAACCGGAACGAGCGGCCGCCCCGCTCCACGCGGGGTTCGAGCAGCTCCGCCGCCTGCAAGCGCGCCGGCAGCCCGTCGGGATCGATCAACGTAAGCGTGTCGCCAACATGGATCGACCTGAACAGGGGACCGCTGCCGAGGCTGTCGGTGCCGGCGAACACCCCTCCCGGGCGCAGCACCCGCGCGACCTCCGCGAACGCCCGATCCTGCAGCCCGGGCGAGGCCAGATGGTGGAGCATGGTGAAGCAGACCACGGCCGAGAAGCTCGAGTCCCCAAGCGGAAGCTCGGTTGCGTCGCCCTGCACGACCGTGACGGCGTCGCCGTGCTCGGCCTGCAGTCGCCGGCAGTAGCGCTCGTCGAGCTCGACCACGGTCAACCCGCCAAGACGAGCGGCCAGCAGGCGCGTGATCGCCCCGAACCCGGGGCCGAGCTCGAGCACCCGATCGCCGAGCTCGGCGTGCTCGAGCCCCCACGGCACCAGCTGTTCCCGCGCCCGGCGCGCCCACCAGCCCGACGAGCAGATCACGTTGTGGATCGAGTTCATGGTCGATACGGAACCGTATCAACACGTTACGTTCTCGTCACTGTTTGCGTTGCGTTTGGCCCGAGGCTCAGGCGCGCGTTTGACCTAAGCTTCCGCCATGCGCCTGCTCGTGACCCAGCCCCCGGGGCCACTCGAGGGCGAGATCTCGATTCCGCCCTCCAAGTACCACGCCCATCGCGCCCTGATCCTCGCCGCGCTCGCCCCGGGGCGTAGCACGATCGTCGAGCGCACGAG